>NZ_CP076854.1:1833111-2149667 GCF_018987265.1 Rhizobium sp. WYJ-E13
GCCGTGTAGCCCTGCGCACCTTCGGCAGTCGTGGTCAGGCTGGCGCCGATGGCTGCGTGACGCGCGGCCTCTTCCAGCGAAGCGCCATGCAGCCAAAGGCTCAGGAACACGCCGGCGAAGGCGTCGCCGGCACCGGTCGCATCGACGCGGTCGACTGGCAGCGCCGGCACTTCGATCTGCGCGCCGCCGCCCTTTCGAAAGACGGCCGCGCCGAATTCGCCGAGCGTCAGCACGATGTCGCCGCGCGTCCTGAGGCGCGAGAAGATCCGCCGGGCTTCCTCGATCATCGAGGCGAGCGGGGTGCGGATGTTGAAGATCTCGCGCAGCGTCTCGTCGTTGACGAAAGTCAGGTCGATGCGCCCGACGAGGTCGATGAATGCCTCAGGGGTGCGCGACCCCTCGGGCAGTCCGGCCGTGTGCAGGCTGACGCGCCAACCGGCATCACGGAAACGCTGGATCGAAGGGATCATGCGCTCGTAGTGAAATCCTTCGATATGAAGGCAGGACGCAACTTGCGGCGTCTCGACATCCATATTGGCGGTCAGGTCGATTTCGCTGAGTTCGAAGGTCTCGTGAATGATCGTGCGGCTGCCGTTGCCCTCGATGATGACGATCGCGCGCGGCAGGCGGTTGTTGATCGGTCGGCGGATCGGCAGCACGTTGACGCCGCGCGCCATGAGTTCGGCCAGTGCCCATTCGCTGTCGCCATCGTCGCCGACAGCGGTCGCGAGATCGACCTGCAGGGAATAATCGTCGCCGACACCGACGGCGGCGACCGCAAGATTGGCAGCCGGGCCGCCGAGAGCCTTCTCGATATGGCGGGCGGCCACCCGGTCGTCGCGATGCGGTAGAACAGGTACCCGGCATAGGTAGTCCACACATATGTGTCCCACGACCAAAAGCCTTGGCAATGAGCGCGTTGACTTCATCCTCTCGGCAACACGAAGAGGTAAGGCTCTTGCGAAAAGACTCGGTCTGTAAGCTAGCTTTTGAATTGCTTGCTGGACCTTCTCACCCGTTTCCGGTCGGACGGGGACGTTACCATTGAGAAAATTCGAGACGGTGCCAAGAGAAACCCCCGCGGCACGAGCAACGTCACTTATCGTAGGGCGACCATTCCGCATAGCAGCTACTTCTCCATTGAAGCGTTTCAACGGTACAAGCGGTGCGTCACGCCGTCAAAAGAAAGAAATACTAACAAGCTGTGTTAAATGGGAAGCGCATTTCAAGAGTTGGCCTAGGCAGGCATTGATTTCCACTAGCGGGCGTTATTGAAATCATTTCAATTGGCGCTGGGGCATCGTCAACTTAACGAAGCATGGACTTGAATGTGGGATGCTGTGGAGCCTCAACAGGTTGTCCTCGGCCAGGCCGAGTCTGCTGATTGGTGTTTGGGATTTTAAGCTGCCGTGAGGCCTGTGCCAATTGTAGCGGTGGAGCCAGGCCGGCAGTTCGGCGACGCGGTGGTCTGAGGTTGGGTAGGCGACGGCGTAAGCCCATTCCCTGAGCGCGGTCTGGATGAAGCGCTCGGCCTTGCCATTGGTCTTGGGCGTATAGGGTTTTGTGCGGATGTGTTTGAGGCCAAGCTTGCGGCGGGCCTTGACGAAGACCTTCGACCGGTAGCAGGAGCCATTGTCGGTCATCACCCGTTCGATGGTGATGCCAAGGCTGGCATAATGGGCGACCGCCGCCTTGAGAAAGGCGACGGCGCTCTCCTTTTTCTCATCGGGCAGGATCTGCGAGAAGGCGACGCGCGAGGCGTCGTCGATGCAGACATGGACGAACTCCCAGCCGACGCCGCGGCTGTTGGACTGGCCGGTGCGGTCGCAGGTGATGCGGTGGCCGACACGGTCGAAACGCCCGAGTTTCTTGATGTCGATGTGGATCATCTCGCCAGGGCTCTGGCGCTCGTAGCGGCGCACCGGCTCGGCCGGTTCGATGTCCTTCAGCCGCGAAAGACCCGCCCGCTTGAGCACCCGGCTGACCGTCGCCACCGACACACCCGTCTGCTTGGCAATGTGCTTGCCCGTCAGCCGCTGGCGACGCAGCGTCGCGATCTCGTCGGCAATCGCCGCCGCGGTCTGTCTCGGGCTCCTTGTCGGCCGCGAGGAGCGGTCGGCCATGCCGGCGCGGCCCTCGGCCTGGAAACGCCACACCCAGCGCGCCATGACCTTCGAGGTCACGCCGTAGGTCCGCGCCGCAACGGCTTTGGAAAGACGGCCTTCAACAACGCAGCGCGCCATCTCCTCTCGACGCCGTGGCGTCAAACGGGCATTCTTGTGGATGTTCATTCGGTCCTCCGGGAATCACTGAAGCTTCGACAACCTCAGCTTTCCTGACCGGGACCGAATGGACAACCTCCTGAAAGCTCACAGCTAGTCGCCGCTGGATGAAAGTTCAGTGGCATGTCAGGTGCGGTCGAGCGCCTGGATCTGGCTTTTCTCGTCGACCGACAGCACGATGGCATGGGCCGGCGGGTCGACGTAGAGGCCGACAACGTCTTTGAGCTTGGCGACGAACTGCGGGTCGTTGGAGAGCTTGGAGGCCCGCCAGCGGTGGGGCTGGAGACCATGCGCCTTCCAGATGCGACGCACGGCGCTGGCGCTGACGCCCACCTCGGCCGCCATCATGTCGGCAGTCCAGTGCGTCGTCTCGCCCGGCGGTTCGGCAAGCGAAAGCGCCACCACCTGCTCGCTGATCTCCGGCCCGAGCGGCGCAATACGCGAGGGGCGCGTCTTGTCGCGCAAGAGACCCTCGAAGCCTTCAGTGGCGAAGCGCTCCTGCCAGCGCCACACGCAGGTCTTCGACTTGCCGGTCTGTCGCATGATCTCGACGGTGCCGACGCCATCGGCACTCAGCAGGATGATCTCGGCGCGCCAGACGTGCTTCAGCGGCGCATTGCGATCACTGATGAGGGCTCTCAGGCGTTGGCGATCGGTCGACGAAACGGTGAAGGCTATTCCTGTGCGCATGCGCCACACTCGCATACGCGCTCGCCAAAGGGAATCCCACACGGACTCTTATGTTAAGCGGAAACTACTAGCGCAGCTGATCGGAGACTTCGCTGCGCTGGCCGTCGTCGATCTGGATGAACTGAGGTTCCGTTTGGGTGATCCTGCCGACGCTCGGCGAGGTGAAAGCTCAGGCGCCGATGGCGGCGCGCTGTTTCAGCGCCAGATCCGGGCTGTCCGAGGTCAGGCTGCCGATTCCGCGCTGCAGCCAGTGGCGGATACCGGGCTCGTCGTTGAGGGTCCAGACGCAGAGGCGCTCCAGCGGCAGCCGGGCGCGGATCAGGTCCCATGCGGCCTCCATCAGCGCGTGGTGGATGGCAACCATCTCTACCAGCTCGTCTACGTGATCGATGAAGGCGGTGAGCCCGCCCTGCTTCTCGGCCCAGGCGGCGTTAACGGAGACGAGGCGCGAAACATCGGGCGCATGAAGGCGGCAATCCTCCAGAACGGAGGTATCGAAGGAGGTCAGGTAGGAGCGTTCCCCGACACCGAAGCGGGAAAGCTCAGCTGCAACGCGCGCGGCGATGTCAGGATAGGGCGTGCCGGTCTCGTCAATCTTGATCTCGACATGCAGGCCGATGCCTCTATTGGGGGCGAGAACTTCGAGCACTTCGCCAAGCGTCGGAATGGCCTCGTCCGAGCCTTTCAGCAGCATCCCCTTGCGGGCTTCGACCGACAGGTCCTGCACCGGGCCAGAGCCTTCGGTGGTGCGTTCCAGCGTCGCGTCGTGGATGACGACCAGTTCGCCCGAGCGCGTCAGGTGCACGTCGAATTCGATGGCGTCGACGCCGAGCGTAACAGCATTGCGGAAGCCGGTGAGCGAGTTTTCGGGCCAGAGGTTGCGGGCGCCGCGATGGCCGGTGATAAGCGTCATGAAATATCCTTCAACATGTTGATTTCGTAAGCATTAGCGGATCGTCGGGTCGAGCTTGTCGCGCAGCCAGTCGCCGACGAGCGAGATCGAAAGCGTCGTCAGCATGATGACGGCGGCGGGCGCCAGCATGATCCAGGGCGCACGCGTCAGATATTCGCGCCCGAAGCCCACCATATTGCCGAGGCTGGTTTCCGGCGGCTGCACGCCGAGGCCGAGGAAGGAGAGACCGCTTTCCATCAGGATGATCTCGGGGAAGGTCAGCGTCATGGAAACGATCAGCGTCGAGGCGACGTTCGGCAGGATATGATGCAGGTAGACGCGCGAAAGCGTCGCACCGAGCTGTACCACCGCCGCTGCGTAACCCTGCGCGCCGGCGGCAATCGCGAGGCCGCGGGCGATGCGCGCATAGCGCTCCCAGCCATAGAAACCCATGAGGCAGACGAGCAGCAGCATCGAGGAGCCGAAGAAGGCCAGCACCGCGAGCGACATGATGAGGAAGGGAAGTGCGGCCTGGAAGTCGGCAAGCATCAGGACCAGATGCTCGACGAAGCCGCGGAACCGCGCCGCGAGGAACCCGAGCAGCGTGCCGAAGAGTGCCGACAGGATCGTCGCACCGAAGGCGATGACGAGCGACACCCGGATCGACTGGATGAGGCGCGAAAGCACGTCGCGGCCGAGTTCGTCCGTGCCGAGCAGGTGCTTGACATCGCCCGGCGCCGAAAGCCGGCTGCTCAGATCCATGGCCGTTATGTTGAACGGGCGGATGGTATCGGCGAAAACGGCAGTCAGGACCATTGCCGCAAGCCACAGCAGGCCGAAGGCCACCGACAGCGGGACGTTACGGCGCAGGAAGGAGACGAGGCGGTTGGGCTTTCCGGAAGCCGGCGTTGCGGCGAGATCGACAGGTGCCATCGGTGTTCTCCTCAATGTCCGGCCGCATGCGAGCGAAGGCGCGGATCGAGCCAGCCGTAGAGCAGATCGACGACGAGGTTCGATACGACCATGGCGACAGCGATGATCAGCAGGATGCATTGCACGATCGCGAGATCGCGATTGGTGACCGAGACGACCAACAGGCGACCGATGCCGGGCCAGGAAAAGATCGATTCCACCACGACCGCGCCGGCGATCAACGAGCCGACCATGAAGCCGACGATGGTGACGATTGGCACCGCCGCATTGGGCAGTGCATGGTTCCACACCACATCGCGCCATGTCAGCCCCTTGGCCGAGGCCGTGCGGATATACGGCTGGCCCATCACCTCGATCATGGCGCTGCGCGAAAAGCGGGCGAGGATGCCGATGCCGCCGATGCTCATGGTCAGCGTCGGCAGGATGCCATGTACCCAGGTATCCTGCCCGCCCGAGGGCAGCCAGCCGAGGATGACCGAGAAGACCAACACCAGCAGCAGCCCCATGACGAAGGAGGGAATGGTGAAGCCGAGGATGGCAAGCAGGATGACGCCGCGGTCAGAAAAGCTTTGCCGGTGCAGCGCCGCATAGACGCCGGAGGGAATGCCGAAGACGAGCTTGAGGATGAGCGCCGGCACCGTCAATTGCAGCGTCGCCGGCACGCGTTCCAGCACCAGATCGAGGGCGGACGCCTTGTCGCGCATCGAGACGCCGAAATCGCCTGACAAGATCGACTTGAGATAGGCGAGATATTGAATCCAGAGCGGCTGGTCGAGGCCCCATGCCTTGCGGAAGGCATCGACCGCCTCCTGCGGCACGTCAGGCCCGAGCATGACCAGCGCGGGATCCCCCGACATGCGCAACACGACGAAGGCGAAGGTAACGACCGCCATGATGGTCAGGACGGCACGGAACAGGCGCACGAGTACGAAACGGATCATGGAAGCCTCCTATGCCGCCACCGGCGTTGTTTCACCGGCCACGACATGGCAGGCGGCGGTGCGGCCCTCGCCGATATCGAGGAGTTCCGGCACGACGGAACGGCAGACGTCCCGCGCCAGCGGACAGCGCGGGTGGAAGGCGCAGCCGGAAGGGCGGCTCGCCGGGTTGGGCGGCTCGCCCTGCAGGATGACGCGGCCTTCGAGCGGCTTGCCGGGAACGGGCACGCTGGACACCAGCGCTTTCGTGTAGGGATGCCGCGGCGCGCGGAAGATGGCGTCCGAGGACGCCTCCTCGACGATGCGGCCGAGATACATGACCGCGACACGGTCGGCGATGTTGCGCACCACCTTCAGGTCGTGGCTGATGAAGACCATGGCGATGCCGTTCTTTTCCTGCAGGTCGCGCATCATGTTGACGACCTGCGCCTGGATGGAGACATCGAGCGCCGAAACCGGCTCGTCGCAGACGATGAGCTTCGGCCGGGACGCGAGTGCACGGGCGATCACCACACGCTGGCGCTGGCCGCCCGAAAGCTCGTGAGGATAACGATCGGCCTGGTCATCGCGGAGGCCGACGGCCCTCATCAGTTCCGTTACGCGCACGCCCTGGTGCTCTCTCGGGATGAGCCTGTGAATATCGAGCGGTTCGCCGATCTGGTTTCCAATCGTCACGCGGCGGTCGAGCGCTGCGAGAGGATCCTGGAAGACGAGCTGCATCCTGGCGCGCAGCGCCCGCCATTCCGCGGTATGACGCGCCGGCATCGGCTGTCCCTGGAAGCGGATGCTGCCTTCCTGCGCGTCGTCGATGCCGAGCAGCATGCGCCCGAGCGTCGATTTGCCGGAGCCGGATTCGCCGACGATGCCAAGTGTTTCGCCCGGCATGACCTGGAGCGAAACGCCGTCGACGGCGCGCACCGGTGTCGGGCGGTCGAAGAGGCCGCGACGGATCTGATAGATGCGGACGAGATCACGGGCTTCGATGAGCGGCGTCATTGCAGCAGGCCTTCGGCGAAACGGGACGTCAGAGTCTCGGCGGCGGCGGCAACCGCTACCGGCCGCGTGCAGGCGAGCTTGCGGCCGCCATCGAGGGAAACGAGCGGCGGGCGCTCGTTGCGGCAGGCCTCGACAGCGCGTGAACAACGCGGCGAGAAGGAACAGCCTTGCGGCAGGTCTTTCGGATTGGGAACGGTGCCGGGAATGGGGATCAGCCGTTCGCGGCCGCCATCGAGGCGCGGAATGGCATCGAAGAGGCCGCGCGTATAGGGGTGGCGCGGCTCGGAGAAGAGCTGTTCGACGCGGCCCTCCTCGACGATGCGCCCGGCATACATGACGCAGACGCGCTCGCAGACCTGGCTGACGGCGCCGAGATCGTGGCTGATGAAAACGGTCGCCATGCCTGTTTCGGCACGCAGGCGGATCAGGAGATCAAGGATCTGCGCCTGGATCGTCGCATCGAGAGCCGTTGTCGGTTCGTCGGCGATCAAAAGGTCCGGCTGGCCGGCGAGCGCCATGGCGATCATCAGGCGCTGGCACTGCCCGCCGGAAAATTCATGCGGGTAGAGATCGAAGCGGCGGCGCGCATCGGGAATACCGACCATGTCGATCAGCCTCAGCGCCTCGGCCTTTGCCGCCTCGCCGCTGAGGCCGCGATGGACGGACAGCGCCTCGGAGATCTGCCGGCCGATGCGCAGCACTGGATTGAGCGAGCTGGACGGGTCTTGGAAGATCATCGCGATGCGGCTGCCGCGCACGCTTTCGAGCACCGTGCGCGATCCGCCGACGAGCTCGTTGCCCTCCAGCCGCACCGAGCCTGAAACGCTGGCCTTGCCCGGAAGCAGGCCGAGGGCCGCAAGCCAGGTGACAGACTTGCCGCAGCCGGATTCGCCGACGAGGCCGAGCGCCTCGCCTTTGGCGACGTCGAGATCGATGCCGTGGAGAACCTGCACGCCGTCGAAGGCGACCGTCAGGTCACGCAGTTCCACGAGATTGGAGCCGGTCGCGCCCATCTTTCATCCCCGCTTTTCGCTTGCACCATAAAAGAGGATCTCCGGCAGCCCTCAAGCCGCCGGAGACCGGAGTGACGAGCCGATCAGATCGACCAGTTGGTGGCGCGGAAGTCCATAGCGAAGGCCGGAGCGGCCTTCCACTTCAGCGACGACTTCATGCCGGTGAAGACGGCATTCTGGTGCAGGACCTGATAGACCGGGTCTTCGCGCTCGGCGATGTCAAGCATGCGGGCGATCGCCTTCTTGCGCAGTGCCCGGTCGGTGGAGGTTTCCATGACGACGGCGAGCTTGTTCATCTCGGCGTTCGTCCAGTCCTTCTTCTGCTGCACTTCGCCGTTCGGGCCGAATTGCACGACCATCGGCGTGATCGGGTCGTTGATCGAGTTGCCAGCCGACCAGTCGCGCACGCCCTTGATGCCCTGGGGATCGTGGATCTGCGCCCAGTTCTCCTTCATCTCGATCTCAACATTGAGGCCAACCTGTTTCCACATCTCGACCATGATCTGGCCGTTGGCGGTCTGGTTCGTGTAGTAATTGTTGAGCAGGCGGTAAGGGATCGCATCGCCCTTGTAGTTGGCCTGCTTCAAGAGGTCCTTGGCGAGGTTTGGATCATAGGCCGGAGGCGACCAGCCATCGATGAACATGTCGCTGTTGCGGAAGGATTCGAACTGCATACCGGCCGGGACAACCGTTTTGCCGGCCCAGAGCGCATCGATGATCGCCTGGCGGTCGATGGCATGCGTCATGGCGCGGCGCACGAGCGGGTTGGCAAGGATCGGGTTCTGCGTGTTGAAGACCGAAACGCGGTGGTTCCAGATCGTCGAATTCTGGACTTCGTAGCCGGGAGCAGCCTGCACGGCGGCGATCTGATCCGGCGGCAGGTCGCAGGCGAAGTCGTATTCGCCCGAAAGCAGGCCGTTGACGCGCGAGGCGACTTCCGGGACTTCGACGAAGCGGATCTGCTCGAGCGGCGGGCGGCCGCCCCAATATTCGTCGAAGGCGATGAGGGTCAGCGACACGTCCGGCTTGTATTCGCCGACCATGTAGGGGCCGGTCGTGATCGGCTTGCGCGACCATTCGGTGAAGCTGGCAGCCTCATCCCAGGCGCGGCGGTTGGTGATCTGGCTGCCGCCGGAATAGAGGCGGCCTTCGAGCGTCACGTCAGGCGTCGTGTTGTGCAGGCGCACGGTGTACTTGTCGACGATTTCGATACCTGCGAGCGCCGGCCAGAGACGACGGCCGACGCCCGGTACGGTGGCCGGCAGTTCCTTGGCGGTGGCCGGCTTGTGATCGGCTTCGAAGATGGTCTTGCCGCCGGCAGGTTCCGTATTGCCGAACACGCGTTCCTTGGAGAAGGAGAAGGCGACGTCTTCGGCGGTCATTTCATCGCCGTTGTGGAACTTGACACCCTGGCGCAGCTTCAGTTCCAGCGTCTTATCGTCGATGCGCTTCCATTCGGTCGCAAGACCCGGAACCGGACCCTGATTGCCCATCCAGTCGCGCAGGATCAGACCTTCCCAGAGGTTGGGATAGAAGATGCGCTCGCCGACGTTGGACTGCTCGTGATAGACGTCGAGCGAATTGTTGTTGGTTATCTTCTGCACCGCGATGGTGATGGAAGGACGCTTGGCCTGGCTGAAAGCCATGCGCGGCAGAATAAGCGTACCGGCGGTAGCGCCGAGCAGGCCGAGCGCGCCGCGTCGATTGATCGAAATCATCGGAAACTCCTTGTGTCTTAGCCGGCGGGCTCCCCGGCTCGCGGCCTTCGTTCTTAGGATCGGCTCCATGTCGCCTGAACGACGGCTTCATGAAGTTTCGGTAACAGCCGCCCGTCGCGGATGCCGCGAAGGGCCATTCAGCGCGCGAAAGCATCCGCCCTCGCGAGATCAGCCAGCGGCCTCCACCGCCGGTTTCCCTTCAGAAGAGGCCTTTTCCTTTTCAGAAGACGAAAGCGCCGCAAGAGCGAGCGCCAGTTCCCCCGCCCCCTCGACCGTTCGCAAGGCCCCTGCCGCCTTCAGCGCCTCGTGCCGTCCGCTGCGCGGATCGGCCGGATCGACGAAGCCGATCGCCGCCATGCCGGCCGCCACAGCACCCGTAATCCCGAGCACGCTGTCATCGATGACAAGGCAATGGCCGGGCTCGACGCCGAGATTTTCGGCGCAGAGCAGGAAGAGATCCGGTGCGGGCTTCGGCCTCGCCACCATCTCCGCGCTGTAGATACGCGGGGCAAATTCCGCCCAGAGGTCGAAAAGACCGAGGCTGCGGCGCAGCCGCTCCATATCGCTGTTGGACGCGACGCATTTGCGCTGCTTGAGATCCCGCAACAGCTTTTCCATGCCGGCCATCGGCTGCAGCGAACGGGAAAATTCCTCGTAGAGCGCGCGACCGGCATCGGCAAAGACCCGGTCCGGATCGGCAAGGCCGAGCTCTTCCCTACAGAGGCGGCGGGCCGCCTCGCCCGAAAGACCGGTGAAGCGGCGGTGAACCTCAGCGCTGCTCAAGGGAATACCAGCGCGTTGCAGAGCCTGCGCCAGCGTGCCGCTTGCCACCGGCTCGCTGTCGATCAATACACCGTCGCAATCGAAGATCAGAAGTTCTATCGTCATGCCAATGGCATTACGTTACATTTGTTACAACTATGTGATATTTGTAACGCCGGCGAATTCAGGATGAAGATTTATGGATTTTAGTGAGCTGAAAATCCGGGCGGCCTGGCTCTACCACGTGGAGGGATTGACCCAGGCACAGATCGCCGAGCGGATGAACCTCACCCGTCGCAGGGTGAACGAGTTTCTGGCCGCAGCCCTCGAGGAAGGCATCGTCAGGGTCAGCTTCGCCTCGCCGCTTGTCGCCGGAATGGAGCTCGAATCGCGCCTACAGGAACGTTTCGGCCTGGAGGCAGCGATCATCGTTCCGACCCCGGCCGATCCGCAGCTTCTACACCAGGCGGTCGGCCGCGGTGCCGCCGCCTATCTGGACCGGCTGATCCAGGCCCGCAAGCCCCGCTCCATCGGTGTCGGCTGGGGGGCGACGCTCAGGGAAACCGTCATTCACATGACGCCGGCAAACGAGCCGGAGATTGAGGTACGCTCGATGATGGGCGGGCTGACGCACGGTTCGGAGATCAACACGTTCGAGATCGTGCGCGCCTTCGCACAGGTCCTGAAGGCGCAATGTCATTATTTCGCAGCACCTATCTATGCAGAGAGCCCGCATTCGCGCGAGGCGATCATTTCGCAATCCGTCTTCCAGCGGATCTTCCGGCAGACCTGCGAAGTCGATATTTCATTTCTAAGCGTCGGCGACATGACACGGCAATCCCTGCAGGTGCGCTACGGCCTGCCGCCCGGAACCGATGTCAGCGACCTCATCGACGTCGGCGCCGTCGGCGACTTGCTCGGCCGCTATGTCGACGTCGAGGGACGCCCCGTCGCCCATCCGCTGAACGCCCAGGTACTCGCCCCTGATCTTTCCGACTATCGCAAGATCCCCTGCCGGATCGTCGCCTCCGGCGGATCGCACAAACACGCCATCCTCACCGCCACCATGCACGCCGGACTCGCAACCGCGCTGATCACGGATGAGGAGAGCGCAAGGGCGTTGCTGGCCGGCGGATGAGGTGAGGTGCGTGCCTGCGTCTATGGGAGGCGACCGAGATTGATGCGGCCTGGGCAGTAGATCCTGAGATCTGCTCCACAAGACCGGCGCAATCTGGAAAACCACTATCTCGTCAGTGGAGTGGCATTGACCGCGACACGTTCTGCGATCATTATTCGGCAATCCCTAAATTAGAGACGCTATTTGAATCACATCGAAATCAAGCGGGTGCAGTTGGACTAGCAGTTGTCTCTCAGAGGACTTTACAGAAGGGGAGCAAAGGATGCCGCACAGCGACGCGACACAGTCTGCTTCTGTCGAAACCAATCTCCTTGCCGATACCGACGATCTCGTCTCTCTTTATGACGAGAGCTTTCATCTTACCGAATGCTCAGAAAGGCATCGGCAAACGCATGCTGTCGATTCGCTGGTCGATGCCACCTTATGGCATGTCTATCCGGAGCTTTTAGCCCCTTCGACGAAATCTGCGGTCGAACTCGTACTTTCGAGTGGATTGCCGCGAAACGTCGAGATCGCAGACGCAAAGACAGGAGATCAGCGTACACTCACGGTTTTCCGCAGCCCTCGCGGCTTGGGTGTTGTCGAGGCGGACGGCGATTCGAGCTTGCGCGGGACTTATAGCCAGGCTGAAAATGACCGTGCGCTTCTCTTTCATCAGGCTACCCACGATGTTTTGACCGGACTGCCAAACCGACGGCAATTCAGCGATCAATTGCGGGGTGCCTTCCCGGTATCAAAGGGGGTAAAGTTCGCCCTCATGCAGATCGACCTCGATGATTTTAAGCCTGTCAATGATACATTGGGTCACGGTGCGGGCGATACCGTCCTGAAGATGGCGGCCGAACGGATAAGGAGCGTGCTTCGGGAGCAGGAATTCGCTTATCGATTGGCCGGTGACGAGTTCGCGGTCATCCAGCGGAGAGCCAATCAGCCTCGGGAGGCGGAGCGCCTGGCAGAAGCGCTCGTCGGTGCGTTCAGGGAACCGTTCACGGTCGAGGGCATCAATGTCTTTGTCGGCGCAAGCGTCGGGATTGCCGTTGCCCCGGCGGATGGAAACGAATTCGAACAGCTCATGAAAGCGGCAGACATCGCGCTCTATGCGGCCAAAAAGGACGGCAGGCACAGGGCAAGGAAGTTTAACCGCTCCATGCTCATGGTTCTGGAGCAGCGGGAGACACTGCGTCGCAGTTTGCGGACCGCCCTTAAAGAGGGCCAGTTCTTCATCGAGTATCAGCCGCTCGTACAACCTCCCTCTTCGATCGTCGGCTTCGAAGCACTGTTACGATGGCATCATCCCGTCGTTGGCATCATCCCGCCCAATATCTTCATCCCCATGGCTGAGACGGACGGTTTGATGAGCGACATCGGTCAATGGCTCCTTGAACAGGCCTGTCGTGAAGCGATGTCGTGGCCCGCCCATTTTACAGTGGCTGTCAATCTCTCCCCGGCGGAGTTTCTGCACGCAGGCCTTACCGATCGCATTGCTCAGACCTTGGACCTCGTTGGCATCCGCGCCGACCGACTTGAATTTGAGATCACCGAGTCTGTGTTGTTAGAGCGTACAATCAACAATCTCGACACCCTCAATACGTTGAAAGTGCTGGGAGTGCAGATCTCGCTCGACGATTTCGGGACCTACTATTCGTCGCTCAGCTACCTGAAGAACTTTCCCTTCGATACGATCAAGATCGACCAGTATTTCATCAAGGATCTTGAGATCGACGACAAAAGTCAGACGATCGTCCAATCCATTATCGCACTCGCCCACGGGCTCGGCATGAGCGTCACTGCCGAGGGGGTGGAGACGGCAGAGCAAGCCGCTTGGCTCAAAAAAGCAAAATGTGACCGGCTGCAAGGATATTTCCTCAGCAAGCCGATGCCCGCCGAAGAGGTCGGTACGTTCCTCAGCAATCTTATGCCGCCCGTCGCCTTTGAGAACTTCTCGATTTCCGGACGAGCGCCACCTTTGAATCCTAGGAGAATGTGAATATCAGTTTTCGAATTCTCTCGGAGCGGATATGGCGAGGAGGAAACGATATGCATGCAGCCAGCGACAAGTCACCGGAAGTGAACTTCAAGCCCCTCCTTCGGTTCGAGATGGACATGGCGACATTTCTTTCCGACTGGCAGCATTGCGATCAACTGTCGACCTTCATGGCGCGGATGATCAGTCACAATCGCGCCGATCCTATTCGGCATTCGAATTTCTTCTCGTTTGCTCTCAATGAACTGCTGGAAGTATCGTTCCGCGGTGGTTCTCCGCAGGGTTTGATGGACTGCACAGTCTATCGATGCGATGCGACGGAACGTGTAAGGCTCAGTTTCGCGTCTCCCGCCGGACAGCGAGAATTCTATCGCGAGGCAGTGTCGAGAACTCATCGGAAAGATGCAATCGCGCGTTATCTCAGTGCCATTGCAATGGATCAGACGCCAAACAGGGAGGTCACTCTTCTCGATCTGGCAATCAATTTCGATGCCCGCCTGCATCTGGAGGAACGCGCTCCAGCGTCCATAACATTGGTGGTCGACCTGCCGCTTGAAGGAAGCATACGTTGAGCACAACACCCTTCCATGCAGAATTCGACTCCAACAGCCAGGAATTTGTCCTATCTGGCGTGATCCGACCGTATTCCGTCGATGAGATCGCCGCCAGCATTTTCATGCTCAAGGAGGCTGTCGATGATGTTCGAGGGGTTCTCTACATCAATGTAAAACGCCTCGTCCAGATGAACAACACCGCCTTTCAGGCCATTGCCCGCGTTGTGCTGGACACCTGCCGAACAAGATCCGATCTTCGCTTCGTGGTGGTGACTTCGAGTGTCGTCGGCTGGACCGAACGCATGTTCAAGCACTTGAGCAGCATCGAGCCGCGGGTAACGGTGGAGGTCTATGATTCGGGATTTTATCCCGGCCAGAGCTTCGTCGAGGATACGAGCTTCATTCCGATATTGCGCACGCAAACCAAGATGACGTGGCGCCACGAGCGCACGATCCTTCCCCGTCACGGCATGCGGCCAGGGATTGTGATGGCCGATATCTGCTGTGGCATCGGCGATTTCGCCTCACTTGTCAAAAAAGAGTTCCGGCCAACGCGGATCGTGGCGCTCGACCATTCCAGGGCAAGCCTTGCCTATGCACGCGAGATGGCCGCCAGCTTCAATATCTCCGATATCGAATATACTTACGGCGACGCCTCGGAGATGCTGCTCGAAGACAACCAGTTCGACCTGGTGACCTGCCGCCATTCGCTTCAGATATTCAACCGGCCGGATGTGCTTCTGAAAGAGCTCTTCCGGATCTGCAGACCGGGCGGGCGGGTATACATAACCAACGAGAAAAATTCACACTGCCTAGGAGAACCCCGCTCGCAAAGCATCCAGTGGACGTATCATCAAGTCGCAAAGCTATTCAGCCACTTCGAAATGGATGTGGAACTCGGCCCGAAAAGTCGCAGATATCTGGCCGACGCCGGCTTTGACGATATTCTCGTCGAGTCCTTCATGGTCACCAATCTCGATGGAGACCCGCAGGATTTTGCCGACGTCATCGCAGCCTGGGAAAATGTTTATGCCGGAGAAATGGCTGTCAGGCGCGGGGATTCCCCTGAATTCATAGAACGTTTCCGCCAAGGTTTCAGGGACCACATTTTTGCAGCCCTTCATCCGAAGGGCTATGCCGGCTGGCCAATCTGGGCGGCGTCCGGGCGCAAACCGTCATGAGCGCAGCCGGTCGACAGATCACACGTTTTGGCTTGAACTCGTTTCGTGCAAAGTTCGTCCTCGTCGTCGGCAGTGCCGTGCTGTTCGACCTGCTGGTAACCGGAGGCCTGGCGCTTTGGAACGTGCAAAGGCTCTCTCGTGATGCCGCCGCGGAAGTCGGCCAAGGTTTGGAGGAAGCCAATCAGGGCTACATCCGCTCCTACGCGGAAACAACGGCCGAACACGTCAACCTGCTCCTGAGCCAAGTCCATTCCGACGTCAGCACATTGGCCGGCGTTCTTCAAGCCCAGATCGATCGCCCCTCGAGAGAAGCCCAGATCGGCCAGGCGATGGCTCTTGGTTCTCCAGGAACCACCCAGGTCGTTTACGATGCGAAAGGAGGATGGGCTCAGAACCTGCCCGGTTCGCCTTCGGTCGTCAGCGTCTGGGGATATCTCCTGGGATCTGATCACCTTCCATTGCCGGCGGTCCAGAGGGACATCGAAAACAGTGCAGTCCTCGACCTGGTTGCGCCAAGTCTCTTGTCGGACGGTCTGTCGAAGCTTCAGATGTATTATATCGGCCCGAGAGAGCGTCCAATCTTCAGGACAGCGCCCTACACGGCCCAGGCCCAGACCTTCGACAAGCTCTATCCTGGCCATAACAGCGCGGAATTCTGGACCTTCTTTTTTCCCGGGCTTTACGAGTCCTGGGAGGAGTGGGGCAAGGATAGAGGACAGCGGCCAGTCAATAGTGACATCACTCAGACTGCACCTTACACGGATGCAATCACGGGAAAGCTCATCGTCAGCTTCTTTCAGCCACTCTGGTCCCCTGATCGGACGAAAGTCGCAGGCGCCGCCGGAACGGATATCACGCTCGACCAGCTGGCTGGAATCGTGGAGAGCGTCAAAGTTGCCGACAGCGGCTTCGGATTTCTGGCCATGTCGGACGGCAACGTGGTTGCCATCAATCCGACCGGCGAGAAAATTATCGGCCTGCGGGCATCGAACAATCAAGGCGGTGAAGGTGTCACGGGTCTCAACCGTTCACTGAAAGGGAGTGCGCAGCCGGAAGTCGCGCAATTACCGCTGGGGGAGGACGGGCTATTGCGGCATATTCGCCTTGATGAAAATGGCGAAAAGGTTCCCTATCTCGTCGTCTTGAAGCAGTTGCGACCGACGAACCTTTGGGTTTCCGGCCCTGTCAGACGCGAAGCCATGCTGCTCGGCATCGTCGTGCCAGAGCGCGAGATCTATGCTTCGCTGTTTGCGGCTCAGGCTGGAATTTCACAGGCAACGAACCGGATTCTGATCTACCAGGTCCTGGCACTCCTCGTATCGCTGTGCTTCGTCATCGCAGCCGTTTTCGCCATATCGAAGCGCATCACCAAAGGCATCAGCTCGCTCGCCGAAGCCGCCAAACGCATTCAGGCCAAGGATTATTCCGTTCGGGTGGACATACCGACACGTGATGAGGTCGGAGAAGCTGGAATGGCCTTCAACCGCATGGCTGAACAGATCAGTTTTCATACCGAAAATCTCGAGCAGCTCGTCGAGGACAGAACGAAGGAGATCGAAGAAGCGAACCAGCAGATCTCCAGCTTGAATAAACAATTGCGCAGCGAAAACCTGCGCCTGGGGGCGGAGCTTGCGGTTGCGCGTCGCATCCAGATGATGGTTCTCCCCAAGACCGGAGAATTGGAAGAAATTTCGGATCTGGAGATCGCGGCCTACATGCGGCCGGCCGACGAGGTCGGGGGCGACTACTACGATGTCCTGAGGGACGGAACGCGGTTGAAGATCGGCATCGGCGACGTTACCGGACACGGCCTCGAAAGCGGCGTTTTGATGCTGATGGTCCAATCGATTGCGCGGGCATTGCAGGAGGCCGGCGACATGGACCCCTCGCAATTTCTGAACAGGGTGAATCGGGCCATTTATAAAAATCTCGTCAGGACCAGCACCAACAAGCACCTTTCCCTCGCCTTCCTGGACTACGACGAAGGACGCCTGACGCTTTCGGGCCAGCACGAGGAACTGATCGTCGTTCGAAAGCTCGGAAAGGTGGAGCGGATCGATACGCTTGATCTGGGTCTGCCGATCGGACTGGAACCGGATATTTCGCCGTTCGTGGCGACACGCGAGGTTTCCTTTGACCGCGACGATATAATCATTCTGCACACGGATGGCGTGACCGAGGCCGAGGATCGCAACGGCGAACTCTTCGGCATCGAGCGGCTTTGCGAGAGCGCCGGCCGGCGATACGGCCTGAGCGCCGAGGACGTCAAGGCCGGAATCATCGAGGATTTGATGGCCCATATCGGCACGCAGAAGATCCACGATGACATCACACTCGTGGTTATGAGACACAGGTGAACGAATGACGACCTTGTATGGACTGGAAGATCTGGCAACTGGAACAGGCGAAAATGTCACGAGGCTGCGCCTTTTTGAGGGGCCTCTCGATATCGGCTGGAAACATTGCGCAATCACGTCGGATTTCGTCGCCGAGGTCGTGGCCTTGCGCTACCGCACATCGCATAGCCTCTACAGGGAGGTCCGGCACAGTGTCAGTTATCTGACGAACGAGCTTGTCGAGAACGCAGTAAAATTCCGTGCAGCCGGCGAAATTGTCGTAGAGGCTTCGGTTGAGAATAATGTCTTCCGGGCCAAGGTCTCCAATCTTGTCGACGAGGAAACGTCCGAGCAGTTCCAGCATTTGCTTTCGGAAATCACGATAGGCGATCCGGGCGAGCTTCTCATCAAACGAATTGAGGCGAATGCAATTGGCGCAAATTTGACGGGCTCAGGTCTCGGACTTCTGACCCTCATGAGTGATTATGGCGCTCACTTTGCGTGGGTTTTTGGAGCAGGGAAGCCAGACGGCAGAATTCCGCTGGAGACCTACGCATCCATCACAGTTCCAGATGCAGCGAATTGACGGGAGAGGTCGATATGGAAATCAAGGAAGAAGAATATCGCGTCTGGTCGGAAGGTACGGAAATCTATTTCGATGGGATTATGCGCCTGCCCAGCACGGAGGCTTATGCACCCATTTTTTCCCTTGTCATGAATATTCTGGACGCCAAGCCGGATCGCGTCACGATCGACCTCACAGGGCTACAATTTCTCAATTCTTCCGGGATCAACCTGCTCGCGAAGCTCACGATTGAAGTCCGCAACAAGCCGAATGTTCAATTCACGGTGCGCGGAAGCTCGGAATATCCCTGGCAGTCGAAGTCCCTTCCGAACTTGAAGAAGTTGTACCCGGGGGTGGATCTCAGGCTTAGCTGAGGCAAGGCCTCTGCCATGGCATCAAATCACCCTGCAAGCATTAGAGCGCCGTGCGTCCATTCGGACGCACGGCGCTCTAACTCTTTGAATCCACGCATCAGGCTTGCGAAAATCGATTCCGGTTTTCGGGCCGATGCTGTAGCCAATCGCCGATCGTTGTCCCATGACGCCGCGTGGAACGCGTAGCCGGGACAACCGGGCGCTCAGTTGCTATGGTTTTTCGGATTTCACGTGGGCTGAGCCCGAATTCGTGGCTAAAGGCGCGCGTAAAATTGGCTGCGGCGTCGAAACCGGCGGCCTCCGCAATCTCCGAGATCTGCCTGTTGTCGGCCGGATTACTGAGATCCGCATATGCCTGCAGCAATCGGCGTTTGCGAATGTAGTTAAAGACGCCCCCGCTCGCTTCGAACAATTGATAGAGCCGTGTACGCGAGATGCCCAGCGCACGGCACAGGACGTCGGGCGTCAAATTGTCTGAATGGAGGTTGAGGTGAATGTAGCGGTGCGCCCGCTCCATCATTCCCATGCCGGTCTGGATCTGGCCCATATCCGGCCTTGTGGATGACGCAGCGCATGCGACAAGCATATCGGAGATCGTTTGTACGATCCGCGGCACTTCCCCCGCCGTCAGATTGCTCAGGTTCGTTTCCAGACCGGTAATATAGGTCCTGAGCAGTTCAGCCAGGCTACCGGACAGGAGCGTGTTGTTGGCACCGTGGAGAAGGCCCGCATTCGCAGCCAATAATTCATAGGGCAAGAAGATAAGTACAGCGACTGAATCAATGATCCGCCCGCGACAGGGATAACCCAGAGAGCTGAAAAACACCTCGCCGGGACCGGCCTCTGTTACGTGACGGCTGACCTCGGCCCAGACCCGGCCGCTGTGAAGCAGGCCGATGTTCCAGTGGTCAATCGGGCTCGATCGCAGCATGGCTTGATCGCGAACAAAGCTGTATGCCTGCGCGCGCTGCTGGATGATGAGTATGTCGCCGAGATGCCAGCCGATCTGTTCGGCAAGAAAGCCGTCGTCCGGGGATTTTTCGTCCGGTAAATGGACATCCACGATCGGCGCCATATGCGTGCGCCAGGCTTGAAATTGTTCCTTCGGCGGCAGGTCCTGCGTCGAGAAACGCAAGGGCGCCAGCGCAGGCGGAATACCCAAGCGGTGCTCTTTCTGTGCCGCCGGTTCACGCGGCCAGCGCCGCCGCTCGAGGTCGGCCGGCCATTCCTGCCTCACGGGGAGGTCATCTCCAGATCCAGATTCCGTATCCATCCAATCCCTCCAGCGCATAAGCCGATCCGGGCTGTTGAAATTGAGAGTGAACAATCGTTCTTGCGGCTAAAATCTCCGCACAGCCCCTTAAAGGGAAGCGGCTGAGCCTCACGTGTATAAGCTACTTATCATATTCTTTTCCGAGCAGAAATGTGCGGAACGATAATTTTCGGGATGCGAGGATAACGACAACTGCGTCCTGTTCTTTTAGGCAATGATTAACTCCGAAGCTCATTGCATCGCTCCACAAAACCGCACGGTTGCGACCAGCACTTGTCTTTTGATTTTCAATGCGTTAAATATGCAATAACTGGTTGCATCCATTGTGCCAACTCGATGGGTACAATGGATGCTGAAGCGATACCTTCGGATGCCAATATGATCTGGAACCATCGCATCACACGCATTCTTGTCGGTCTACTTATACTGGCACTCGTGATCATCGTCTCGTTGCCTGCGATCACCGGGTTTACGAGCCTTGACGGTACGGTCAACGCGCGTTTCGCTGTCGTTAATGCCCCAATCGATGGCACGATTGCAGAAGAGCCTCTCAAGGTCGGTAGCCCGGCAAAAGGGGGCCAGGCCCTCGCAGAGATCAGAAATCCGCGCGTCAATCGCGCGATTCTCGCCTCACTCGAAGCGGATCGCAACACAGCGCTCGACCGCGTCGCAGCGCTGAAAAAGGAGCGGGACGAGCTCTCCCAACTTCGCGAAGAGCTATCTGCTCGATTGGAGGTCTATAGGCAAACCACCATTGCCAATCTTGAACGCGAAGTCGAAATCCTGCGGAAGAAAGTCGAGGTGTCGCAAGCCCAGGATCTGGTCGCGCAGGTCGACCTGAACCGCCGGATGGAGCTTGAGTCAAAAGGCATTCTTACGCAGAAGCTGGTTGAGGCTGCCCGCGCTGCCGGAGTTGCGACTGGCGGCGAGGTCGAAATCAGCAATTTAACGGTCGATCAATTGCAACAGAGGCTCAATGCCGTCCGCCAAGGTATCTTTGTCTTCGGCGACGGACAGAATGATGTGCCTTATTCGCGACAGCGCGAGGACGAAGTTACCGTTCGCATCAGCGACTTGAACTCACGCATCGCGGAAAATGAGACACGCGCCGCGGAAGCTCAAAAGCAGTTGATCGAAGAGGAAAACCGCGTCGGAAGCCTTGAATCTGCAATAGCAACAGCGCCGTTTGACGGCGTTGTTTGGAGCAGGAGTATCGTCAACGGTTCGAATGTCGTGCTTAATAACGAGCTGATGCGCCTCCTCGACTGTCGGGAGATGTTTGTCGATATCCTTGTTCCCGAGGTCAATTATGACGAGATCTATCCGGGACTTGCCGCGCAAGTGCGCTTGTTCGGCCGCAGCGATGTCTTCAAGGGTGCGGTCATTTCCGTAAGAGGCAGCTCGGCGGCTGTAGAGACCGATTCCTTTGCAGCCAGTCTGCCACCATCGACACAGCGTAACGCTCGCATTCGGGTCCACCTCGATCCATCCTTCATGAACGAGGATTTTGCGAACTTCTGCCAAGTGGGGCGCACCGTGCAGGTGCGGTTTCCCAAACACGGCATCTCGGTGTCCAATTGGGTTAAAAACCTGTGGTTCAGTATCTTGTAGCGCTGATCCCAACCCTTCTCGTTTTGGCCTTCTTTTGCCTCGGGCCGTTCAATTGGTCGCGCCATCGCACCTGGACACGGGCGGTGACCTGCTTGTTTGTGGCAGCAGTTGTATTGCGATACATGTTCTGGCGCTTGACCGAGACTGTCCTTCCCTATCCCAACGACGGCCTGAATTTCTATTGGGTCTGGATCCTTTTTGTGGTCGAGATTCTCGCCTGCGTCGAGGTGGTCCTATTTTTGATATTGATGAGCCGCTACGTCGATCGAAGCGGAGAAGCCGACAGGTTGGCTCGCGTTTTCTTTGAGCGAGACGAGCGTGAACTGCCGGCTGTAGATGTTTTCATTCCTACCTATAACGAGCCGCTCGACGTGCTTGAGCGAACCATCATCGGCGCGCGTGCGCTGGATTATCCCGCCGACAAATTGAACGTATATGTGCTTGACGACCAGCGCCGGGACTGGCTCAAGGCCTATTGCGAGGAGAAGAACGTCATCCATATCACGCGCGGCGACAACAAGCACGCCAAAGCAGGCAATATGAATAATGGGCTGAAGGTGAGCTCGGGCGAGTTTATTGCAGTCTTCGACGCGGATTTTGTTCCCTATCGACATTTCCTTCGCCGGACGCTGCCCTTCTTTTGCGATGATAGCATCGGCATCGTCCAGACACCTCAACATTTCTTCAATGTCGATCCGGTGCAATCGAACCTGGGCCTGGAGAATATCTGGCCAGACGAGCAGCGCCTGTTCTTCGATGAGATCGCGCCGAGCCGAGACGCCTGGGACGTCAGTTTCTGTTGCGGGTCATGCTCCATTGCGCGCCGCAAGGCCATCGACACCATAGACGGGTTTCCGACGGAGTCGATCACAGAAGACCTGCTGACAACCCTTTCAATGCTCAATAAAGGCTACAAGACGCGCTATCTGAATGAGCGGTTGTCGATGGGATTGGCCGCCGAAAACCTGACAGGTTATTTTGTGCAGCGCGAACGGTGGTGTCAGGGGGGTATTCAAACTCTTTACCTGTACAATGGCCCGCTGCGCGGACCCGGATTGACGCTCTTTCAACGGATCATGTTCCTGCCGATATCATGGCTGGTACAGTATCCGGTCCGCTTCATGATATTGCTCGTCCCGATCGTCTATCTCTGGTTCGGCATGCTCCCGCTCTATTTCACGGATATCGCTGATTACGTGTCGCATCAGGTGCCGCTGCTGGCGGCGTATTTTCTGCTTATGCTGTGGATCACGCCGACGCGTTATCTGCCTGTGGTCTCCAGCGCAGTCGGGACCTTTGCGGCATTCCGCATGTTGCCTACCGTGGTCTCCAGCCTGGTGAGGCCATTTGGCAAGCCGTTCAGGGTGACGCCGAAGGGCAGCGGCAACGAGTCGAACCTGTTCGACCGTTACAGTTTCGCATGGATCGCAAGCCTGATCGCGGTCACCGTCCTGGGTCTGCTGGTCAACATCGTGCCGGAAACCTCGCATATACAGGGTCAGTTTTCGACGATCGCCGCCTGTTGGTCAGGTATCAATATCGTTGTCTTGCTCATCGCGTCCCTGATCTGTTTTGAGAAGCCTCGACGCCTGTTTGATGCGTTCAAACTCGATGAAACCGCCACGGTCGACGATATCCCCGGCCGAGTCGTAAGTTTGGCGCTGGACAAGGCGGTCGTTGCTGTCCCCATCATGGCGCGATTTCAATCCAAAACGGTCATGCTGAAACTCGCCGGCTTCACCCCGATCAAGGCAGAGCTCAGGCAGGTCACTCAACGACGAAGGAGCATAAGTCGCAGCGGCGATAAGCAAGCCTATTACATGCACCTGTATTTCGAACTCAGTGGCGCCGCTCGCGACAGCATGATTGTGAAACTCTACACTGGTCACTATTCGCAGGACATTCCCGACATCGACAAGGTCGCCGTTTCCCTTAATCTCTTGCTGCGCTCGTTCGGGCGAACGCGCACATTGTAGTCGACGTTCAAGCGCCCCGAAGCCGATACAGAGATCGGCCTGGCCGAGGATGACGAGGATCAGGCTGGTCACGGCCGCTCCCGACTGGTGCGACCTTGCAGTTCCGGCAGTATCGGCCATCCACCACGCCTCCACCCGGGACGATGGCGGCCCATATGAATGTGGCCGCGACCTGGGGGATCGTGTTCATGAGTGCTTGCATCTTATCTCGCTTCGAAGTGAGGCTGAGCAAAAGCCTCAACGACTCCTGCATGTTCGACATCAACCTTCCTAACTTGAACAAGGCAGGTTTGCGCGCTGCAACCCTGTGACAGCGATGATGACGGTGTATCCAGGGTCAAGGCATTGGGATTGCCGTGCCGTTCCAGATCACGCTTGTGATCCATGTCGAACCATGCGCCTGTCGACAGCCTCACAACACCTGGCATGATCGCCTCAGAAATCACCACACCAGAGATAACCCGCCCGCGCTTATTGTGGATTTCGACGAGATCCCCTCCAACAATTTCTCGGGCCTGTGCATCCTCCGGGTTTATGAAGATCGGCTCACGGCCCTTGATCTTACCCGCTTTGCTGTGTGGACTGGCGTCCAACTGGCTGTGTAGCCGGCGCACGGGCTGATCTGAAATCAAGTGCAGTTCCTGGCCGCCCCGCAAAGCCGCGCCCAGCCATTCCGGCGGCTCGAACCAGGTTGGGTGACCAGGGCAATCTTCAAGTGCAAAGCTGTCGACGGTTTCAGAAAAAATCTCGATACGGCCGGATGGGGTCGGTAAGGGATTGTCGTCCGGCGCGTGGCGGAAGGCCTCCAGCATCACGACCGGCTTGGCCCGCGGCCCGAGGTCGATAAGGCCGGCTTCCCAAAAATCGCCGAACTCCGGCAGATCGATGCTCCTTGCGGCAGCGTTGTCGCGGCCCAATGCATAGATGCGCTTCAGCCATCCGCTCTCATCAAGTCCTTCCGAGAAATCGATGCCGAGCCGCTTGGAAAGATCGTCGAAAATATCGAAATCACTGCGTGACTGTCCGAAAGGCTCCTGGACCTTTTTCATCGCAACGATCAGGTCTTCGCCGCCGGAGGATGCGATATCGTTGCGTTCCAGCGGAGTGGTGACCGGCAGCACGATATCGGCAAGCTTCGCCGTCGACGTCCAGTAGGGTTCGTTGACGACGATGGTCTCCGGCTTCTGCCAAGCTTGCAAGAGACGATTGAGATCCTGATGATGATGGAACGGATTACCGCCGGCCCAATAGACCAACCGGATATCGGGATAGACAAAGGCCTTGCCATTATAGGTGAAGCCGTCACCGGGATTGAGCAGCATGTCGGTGATGCGCGCGACCGGAATGAACGTGGAAATCGGGTTTTTCCCCTGCGGAAAAGCACCGAACTTGAAGCGGGGATTGTCGTGGCCGACGGAATTCAAGGCGCCGTAACCAATGCCAAAGCCGCCGCCGGGTAGGCCGATCTGGCCTAGCATGGCCGCCAAGGTCACCGTCATCCAGAATGGCTGTTCGCCATGCACGGCGCGCTGCAGCGACCATGAGACGTTGATCATCGTCCGGCTCGTCGCCATTTCCCGCGCCAGCGAGGTGATCCGTCGGGCATCGATACCGCAGATCACGGATGCCCATTCCGGGGACTTGGCAATGCCGTCGTTCTCGCCGAGGAGATAGGGCCTGAAACGCTCATAGCCGACGCAATGGCTTTGCAGGAACGAGAAATCGGCAAGTCCCTCGGCATCCAGCACATAGGCAAGCGCCAGCATGAGCGCCACGTCCGTGTTCGGGCGGATAGCCAGCCATTCGCTGTCAACCGGCATGTTATCAGACACCGGGCTGACATTGACAAAGCGCGTACCGGCCATTTCCATCGCCTTCATGCCGGCCGTCACGCGGTGGCGCCCGGCGCCTCCGGCAGACATCTGGGCATTCTTCACCGGCACGCCGCCGAAGGTAAGGAACAGCTCGGTATGCCGCGCCATCACGTCGAATGACGTGTGTTGGTCGAGAAGGATCTCGGTCGATGCGATCGCGTGAGGCAGGATCACCCGCCCCGCCGCAAGACTGTAATTGTCGACGCTGCCAACATAACCGCCGATCAGGTTGAGGAAACGGTGCACCTGGCTTTGCGCGTGGTGAAAGCGGCCAGCGCTGGCCCAGCCATAGGAGCCACCGAAGATCGCCTCATTGCCGAATTTTTCACGGATACGCTGAAATTCGCGCGCCAAAAGATCGAGCGCCTCGTCCCATTCCACCTCAATGAAAGGTTCGCGGCCGCGCAAATGCGGGTTGGCGCCCGGTCCACTTTGCAACCAGCTTTTGCGGATCGAAGGCTTTGCGATCCGCACCGACTTCAGCGTTGCTGATGCCATATGAAGGCCGATCGGAGACGGATCGGCATCCTCCGCCGCACCGCGGATCGACACGCCACCGGTGGCTTCGGGCTCTATCTCATAGACGCCCCAGTGGGCAGCAGTGCGGATCTTGCGGTTGGACCTTTTTGCGTGGTCCATTATTTCGCCGCTGCCGATGGCTCTTCGCGCTGCCGCAATGCCTCTATGACAATTCGCGCACCGTCGGAGATCGCATGCTCGATCGCGGCGCGAGCCGCATCTGCGCTCTTCTCCTGCAGAGCCCGCATCAGATCGTCGTAGTTATGGTGATCGCCGGAAGCGGACTGGACCTCCGGATAGAGATAATTAAAGCCAGGGCCTGCCTTCAGCCAAAGCATTTCGATGACGCCCAGAAGGGTTGGCATGCGAGCTGCGGCATAAAGTACGAAGCGAAACTCCTTGTTCAGGGCAAGGGCCAGATGCTGGTCTTTCGCCGTCTTCGCTGCCAAGTACTTTTTTAGAAGAACCCGCATCTGCGCAATCTCTTTGCCGCTGATCTGACTTGCAGCATTGAATGCAGCGAGGCCCTCGACCGATTTGCGAATCTCGGAAATCTCGCGATATTGCGCCACTGTCATCGTCGGCACCCGAAAGGATTGTGCAGGTTCCGCGGTCAGGACGCCGGAGGCTGCGAAACGCACCAGCGCTTCACGCACCGGCGTAATGCTCATTCCGAGCGAGTCCGCCAAGTCCTTTGTGACAAGCCGTGTCCCCGGCTCCAGACGACCTTCGATGAGAGCCATGCGGATCTCATCCTCGACATGCGTCACAAGGCTCTTTCGCGGAGCCGCATTGAACAAAGCCGTACTCACATTATCCTCGCGGGTAGAAAAATTGCCCGTTTTTTACCACGGATTCGAAATTGCCTACATCTTGTCCAGATAGGATATATCATATATCGTCCATCTATTAACAGCCCTTCCCTGTGGGAAGCCTGGAGTAAAATCGAATGTGAATACGAACTCCAAAGGAAGTGAAGGTCCCATGAAAAGACTTGCTGCCCTCGCGCTTGCGGCATCCATGCTGCTGCCCCTGACCACGGCAAACGCTGACGCTGCCGATCTCGTCGTCGGACGCGGCGCTTCCACCACGGCGATGGATCCCGGTTTCCTGCGGGAAAGCGCGACGATCGTCGACAATATCTTCGATACGCTGGTCATGCGCGACAAGGATATGAGGCTCGTCCCGGGGCTCGCGACTTCTTGGAAGGCGATCGACGACACGACCTGGGAGTTCAAGCTGCGCGAGGGCGTTAAGTTCCACAACGGCGAGGACTTCGATGCCGAAGCCGTTAAATTCACGCTCGACCGCGTTCTCGATCCGAATGCCAAGTCGCCCACGGTTTCCTATATCCGGACGATCGACAGCGTCTCGGTGGTCGATCCGCTGACCGTTCGCATCAAGACCAAGAGCGCAGATCCGCTTCTGCCGACCCGCATGAGCCGCTATCCGGCCTATATCGTGCCGCCGAAATACGTGAAGGAAGTCGGAAACGATGTCTTCGCTCGCAAGCCAGTCGGCACCGGCCCGTACAAGTTCGTCGAGTTCGTTCCGGACCAGCACGTCATTCTGGAAGCCAACAAGGATTACTGGCGCGGCGCACCGTCGATAGACAAGGTCACCTGGCGCGCCATCCCTGATGGGACTGCCCGGATCACCGCTCTGCTGACCGGTGAAGTCGACCTGATCGAGAACGTCCCGGTCGATATCGCACCGATGATCAAGGAAAGCCCGGACGCCGACCTCGTGCAGGTCAAGAACGGAGGCCTGACCATCTATCTCGGCCTCGTGATGAGCGAAAAGCCGCTTGACAACGTCAAGGTCCGCCAGGCGCTGAACGCCGCAATCGACCGCCAATCGATCGTCACCAACATCCTGCAGGGCATGGCATCGCCGCGCGGCACGCAGGTGGGCGCGGCCGACTTCGGCTACAAGGATCTGCCGGTCACGGCCTATGATCCGAAGAAGGCGAAGGACCTGCTTGCCGAAGCTGGCTTCCCGAACGGCTTCTCGATCAAGATGCAGTCTACCCACCGTTACATGAAGGACGGCGAAGTCGCCCAGGCGATCGCCCAGCAGTTCGGTGATATCGGCGTCAAGGTCGAACAGGAGGTCCTCGACTGGTCGGTCTATGTCCAGCAGGTGCCGCGCAAGGGGCCGATCTTCATGCTGGGCTGGGGCTCGACCCAGACGCTGGATGCCGATGCGGCCGTTTACGCAATCTTCAAGACGGGTGAACCCTATTCGACGGCGTCCATTCCGGAACTCGACAAGCTGCTCGATGAAAGCCGCTCGATCGTCGATCCTGCCAAGCGTGAGGCGGTCTTGGCCCAGATCCAGGATCTCGCCGCCGAACAGGTTCCGGTGATCCCGCTTTACCAGGAAGACGCGCTGTACGGTAAGGCGAAGTCGGTTACCTTCGAAGGACGCCCCGACGCCCGTATCCCGGTCTTCGACATCAGGAAGAAGTAGGCCAAGCATGACACGGTTCTGGAATGTCCGGAACAATGCGGATGCCCTGTTCGCAACGTTCCTTCTGGTCGTGGTTCTGTTGCTCTGTGTCTTCGTGCCGCTCCTCTGGCCAGTCGACGCGGTACGGGGAACCCTGACCGCGACATTCAAGCCGCCACTTTCTGTTATCGGCGGGCAATTCCATCCGCTTGGAACCGACCAGCTCGGGCGAGACCTTCTCGCCCGGCTGGGCCTCGGCACAGCCATCTCGCTGTCGATCGTCATCGCCGCTTCAGTCATCTCCGTCGTGCTCGGCACGACGCTCGGCATGATCGCCGGTTATTACCGCGGCTGGTTCGACATCATCATCATGCGCGCTGTCGACGTGCAGCTCGCCATTCCCTTCATTCTTCTCATCCTGCTGATCGTCGCGGTGATCGGCCCGAGCATGGGCAATCTCGTCGTCGTGCTTGGCGTCACTGGCTGGGCGGTCTTTGCCCGTGTCGCCCGCGCCAAGACGCTGGAAATCCGCGAGCTGGAATATATCGATGCCTCGCGATCGATCGGCCTGTCCGACATGGTCATCATCTTCCGCCATGTGCTGCCGAATATCGTCGGGCCGCAGACGGTGCTGATGACGCTCGACCTGCCGAGGTTGATCATCCTGGAGGCCTCCGTCGGCTTCCTCGGCCTTGGCGTGCAGCCCCCCACCCCGACCCTCGGCAACCTGATCGGCGAGGGCCGTTCCTATATCCTGCTTGCCAATTGGCTGGTGCTTTATCCGGGTCTCGTCATCGGCGCATTGGTGATCGGCTGCAATCTCATCGGCGACTGGCTCGTGCGACGTGCCGACAGCAGGAACGTTTAAAGACCATGAAGACCTTGAGTTTCATCACAGGACGAGCACTGCAGGGCATCGTCGTCATGTTCGGCGTCTCGGTGATCGTCTTCTTTGCCTTGTTCCTCACCGGCGATCCGGCTGCGCTGATGATGTCGCCGGACGCGTCGCGTGACGAAATCGAGGCCTTCCGCCAGGCGATGGGCTTCAATGATCCGATTTGGCTCCAGTATGGTCGCTTTCTTGCAAGTGCCGTGACGGGAGAGCTGGGCAACTCGCTGCGCTTCCATCGCCCGGCGCTCGATCTCCTTATCGAACGCCTGCCGGCCACCGCGCTGCTTGCCTGCGTGGCTCTCGTCTGGAGTTCGCTGCTTGGTTTCCTGCTCGGAACCATCGCGGCCATCCGCAAGAACAGTGCCATCGATTTCGCAATCCGTGTCATTTCGCTGCTGGGCCAGGCGATTCCGGTCTTCTGGCTGGCACTGCTGCTGATCATCTTCTTTTCGCTGAAGCTTCGCTGGCTGCCGTCGAGCGGCATCGGTAGTGCCGCCCAGTTGATCATGCCGTCGATCGCGCTGGGCGCCTATTATCTGAGTGCCATCACCCGGCTGGTGCGCGCCAGCCTCATCGAGGTGCTGGGAGAGAACTATATCCGCACCGCGCGCGCCAAGGGCATCTCCTCCTGGCGCATCATCGTCCACCACGCGCTGCGCAACGCGCTGATCCCCGTTATCACCGTTCAGGGCATGTATTTCGCCTCGCTGCTCGGCGGCGCTCTGGTCACCGAGATCATTTTCGCCTGGCCCGGCATCGGACGGCTTGCCGTCGAAGCCATCCAGAACCGCGACTTCCCGGTTGTACAGGCCGTCGTGCTGTTTGCCGCTGCCGTCTTCGTGGTCGTCAACTTCCTCGTCGATCTCACCTATGTCTGGCTTAACCCGAGGATCAGGATATGATCGACGATTGGACAGTCGACGAGGCGCTGCAACTGACGCAGGACTGGTGCGCTATCCCGTCGGTCAAGGGCGACGATAAGGCATTGCGTGCCCAAGCCGACGAGGTCCGCTGCTGGCTGCAGCACCAGCTCGGAGCCGAGATCATCTGCTCCGATCCGTCGGGGGACCGCCCGCCGGTGATCCACGCCCGCATCGACGTCGGCGCCGCGACCACGGTCATTCTCTACAACATGTACGACGTGATGCCGGCCACGCCGGACGGCTGGTCCGTCGATCCGTTCTGCGGCGGCATCGTCGACTTGCCGGAGATCGGCGAGAGCTTCGTCGCGCGCGGAGCCGAAAACAACAAGGGACCGCTTGCCGGCATGTTCTGGGCGCTCAAGGCGCTATCGTCGGCCGGCCGGCTGCGCGTTAATGTCGAGGTCCTTGTCGATGGCGAGGAAGAGAGCGGCAGCCGCGCCATGCGTGACTATCTCGCCGATCCGTCCTGCCCGGTCAGGCCGAGCGCCTCTGCGATATTCCCGTCGTTCTGCGAATATGGCGGCGGCCCGCCACGCCTCTATCTTGGCTTTTCCGGCATCGCCAAGGGTGAGGTCCGGGTCGAGGGTGGTGCCTGGGGAGGCCCGAAAGCTGCGATCCATTCCAGCAACGCGCCCTGGATCGCCAATCCCGCCAGCCGGCTGGTTGAGGCGTTGTCGCTGATCGGCAAGCCGCCGACAGGCGAACTTGCCAGGATTTCGATCGACGAGGAGGCAAAGGCCGTCATCGCAAACCTGGCCTCGACCTTCGATCCCGCCGCGGAGCTGCACTTCCGCCGAACGGAAACTTTCGCGCTGGAAGGCGATGGCCTCGCGCTGCTGCAATATGTCCTTTCGACTGCTTCCTTCAACATATCCAGCCTCGAAAGCATGCCGCTCGGCTCCGATGGCGTCATACCTTATGGCGCCCGCGCCGGTTTCGAGCTGCGTGCCCCCCCGTCTCTCGATCCCGCCGATTTTCTCGCCCGGTATCGGCAGGCACTCGAAACGGTCCCCGGTGCGGTCCTGGCCGTCACCGACAGCTATCCCGGTTACCGCTTCGCGGCTGATGCGCCAGGTATCGGGCCGCTTCTGAAGAGTTATGAAAAGACGGCGCTTGCACGCCCGCAGATCTGGCCCTGGGCAATCGGCGGAGCACCGGCCGACGCCTTTGCCCGCCATGCGAAATCTTTCCTTCTGGCCGGTGCCGGCCGCGGCGGCAACGCCCATGGCATCGATGAGTTCATGACGCTGGAAGGCTTCCGTCGCTTCATCGACTCTATCGCCGTGTGGCTCGATCTGGTTGCCGACGAAGCTGAGGAGGCCGCGCGATGAATACCATCCGCCACCTTTCCCGCGCGGATGCGATCAAGGCCGGCGCCTTGGACTGGGCGGCAGCTGTCGAGGACATAAAGACGACGATCAGGCTGCTGCACGACGGACAGGCGGGCATGGTTGCCGAAAGCGTCATGCCGCTCGGCGCCGATCCCCGCAACAAGGCCTACGGCCTACCGGCCTTCGTCGGTGGCCGCTACGATGCAGCCGGACTGAAATGGACGGTCCATCGAGCAGAGCCAACGGGCGACCTGCCAAGCATCAGCAGTATCACGATCATAAACCGACTCTCAGACGGTGCGCCGGTCGGTAGCGTCGAAAGCGCGCTTCTGACCCGTATGCGCACGGCTGCCGTTTCCGCCATCGCCATGCGGGCGCTGAAACCGGGCGGCGTCACATCCGTTGCATTGCTCGGCGCCGGCGCTCATGCCGAAACCCATCTGGACATGCTGGTGCGGCTGTTCCCCTCTGTTCAGGAGATCCATCTCTGGAACCGGACGAAAGCCCATCTCGACCGGTTGCTGGATCGGGTGACGCCGGGTGCCACACGTATCCTCGCGTATGACGATCTCGACGCTGCGCTGGACGAGGCTGACGTTGTGATCTGCTGCACCTCGGCGACGGCCCCTTTCATCGGCCCTTCGACGGTTCGGCCCGGTCGGCTGATCATGCAGATCGGCTTCCATGAGGTTTTGTTCGAAACGATCGCGGCGACGGATGTCGTCGCCGTCGATCTCTGGGGCGATTTTGCCGAGAAGAGCGCCAAGAGCCTGTTTCAAATGTATCGCGCCGGGGAGTTCGGCCCCGACCGCGTGGCAGCGGACCTGCCAGCCATCCTTCTGGATGGCTGGCAGCCACCTGCCGGCGCGTCGCTCTATTTTTCCAGCTTCGGCCTCAACGTCTTCGATATCGCCTTCGCCGCCCGCCTGCTGCACCGTGCGGCCGGCTTGAATATAGGCGCCGTACTGCCTTCCCTCTGATATGCATTCCCTGAAAGGATCCGGCCATGATCATCACTGCCGCGGAATTCATGTCGCAATTGCCGCAAGGAAAACTCGTGCCGGTGGACGTTCGCCCGGAAGTGGATTGGCGCAAGGAGACGCTGCCGGGGGGCGTCAGCCTCAACGTCTACGACTACTTCATCCCCGAGAGCGACGAAACCGGCATCGCCGGCATGGCCGCGGGCGCGCGCGGTGCTTTCGAACGGCTCGGCCTCGGCAAGGACCGTATCCCGGTGTTCTTCGAGGAGCAGACCGGAATGATCTCTCCGCGTGGGCTCTGGTTCTATGAACTCGTCGGTTTGGAAGGCGGGCTGATCCTTGACGGCGGCATCCAGGCCTGGAGAGCGGCCGGTGGCGAGACCGCGCCGGGAACAGGCGCCACCGACGCGATCCGCCAGGCCGAAGCGTCGGCGATACCGTTCCGCCGCGAGCTTGTCGCGTCAACGGAGCAGGTGCTGGCCCATGAGGCCGATGGCGCCGACATTTTTGACACGCGACGCCGCACGGAATTCGAAGGCACGTTCGTCCATCCCTGCTGCGCCCGGCCCGGCCGTATCCCGCATTCGCATTTCGCCTTCTATGAGGATCTGTTGCAGGACGGCAGATACCGTTCAGCGGCCGAGATCCGCGCGATTGCCGAAGCGGCGGGGCTTTTGCCGGAACGCGAGGTCATCACCTATTGCCACCGCGGCGCCCGCGCGGCCACGGCGCTTTATGGTCTCAGGCTCGCCGGCTACGACAAGGTGAAGATCTATACCGGCTCCTGGCACGAATGGGCCGGCAATGCGGCGCTGCCGATCGAGATCGGCCCGGCGCAGGAGGTCTGAGGTTGGCTTGAAGCCAGCCCGGGACGTTGATGGATCACTCATCCCTGCGGCCGTTTTCGCGCGAAACCTCAGCCAGGAGAATCTACGCCGCTGCGGTCGCGCTGCCCCACTCGTCGCCCCAGACCTGTACCCGGTGCCCCGGCGAGACCTCGATATAATCGCGCTCTGGCGGCACGTAGGAGAGCGGTCGCAAAGGGCTCTTGATCTCGTCGTTGCTCAGTCCCCGACGGATGCCGCGCCGCGTCGGGTCCGGGATCGGCACGGCGGCCAGGAGCCGCTTCGTGTAAGGATGCTGCGGGTTTTCGAAAATCGCACGGCGCGGGCCGATCTCGACGATCTCACCGAGATACATAACCGCCACACGGTGGCTCATCCGCTCCACCACGGCCATGTCGTGGGAGATGAAGAGGTAGGCGAGGCCGAGATTTTCCTGCAGGTCGAGCATCAGGTTGATGACCTGCGCCTTGATCGACACGTCGAGTGCGGAAACCGCTTCGTCTGCGACGACGATCTGCGGCGCCATGGCAAGCGCCCGGGCGATGCACAGGCGCTGCCGCTGGCCGCCGGAGAATTCGTGCGGGAAGCGGGAGGCCATGTCCGGCTGCAGCCCGACCTTGACCATCAAGTCCCCAACCCGGTCATGCGCGTCGCGCCTGCCCGATGCGATGCCATGCGCCAGCAGCGGCTCAGCGATCGCGTCACCCACTTCGATGCGCGGATTGAGGCTGGCGAACGGGTCCTGGAAGATCATCTGGATATGCCGGCGCATGTCGCGCATTTCCCGGCCGGTGAGGCCGAGGATCTCCCGGTCATCGAGCTTGACCGAGCCGGAATTGGCATCGAGCAGCCGCATGATCGTACGGCCGGTGGTCGACTTACCGCAGCCGCTTTCGCCGACCAATGCCAGCGTTTCGCCGGCCTTCAGGTCGAAGGAGATGTTTTCGACGGCATGCACCCGGCCGGAGGTGGAACCCAGGAAACCGCCGCCAATGTCAAACCGTGCGACGAGATCGCGGACCTGCAGCAGCGGCACCGGCTTTGCCGAAACGGTATCCTCGACCGGCTGCATCTCGACCGGAGCGCCGCTTTCCACGTCGATCAGCGGAAAACGCGCCGGGCCGAAGGCGCCGTTCATGGACCCGAGCTTCGGCACGGCGGAGAGCAGCGCCTTGGTATAAGCACGCTGGGGCTCGGCGAAGATGTCTTCCGTGTGGCCGCGTTCGATCGCCTCGCCCTTATACATGACTATGGTGCGGTCGGCGATTTCCGCGACCACGCCCATGTCGTGGGTGATGAAGAGGACGCCCATGCCCTCTTCTTCCTGTAGCAGCTTGATGAGTTCGAGGATCTGCGCCTGGATCGTCACATCGAGCGCCGTGGTCGGTTCGTCGGCGATCAGCAGTTTCGGACGGCAGGCAAGTGCCATCGCGATCATGATGCGCTGACGCATGCCCCCGGAAAGCTGGTGCGGATATTCCTGCATGCGCTTGGCGGAGGAGGGAATGCGCACCTTTTCCATCAGGCCGAGCGCTTCCTTCGCAGCGTTGGAGAAGGACAGGCCGCGATGGGCTACCAGCACTTCGGAAATTTGGTCGCCGATCGTCAGTGATGGATTGAGGCTCGTCATCGGCTCCTGGAAGATCATCGCGATGCGATTGCCTCTGATGTCGCGCATCTTCCGTTCCGGCAGGCCGAGCAGTTCCTGGCCTTCCAGCTTGACGGAACCTTCGATGCGACAGGCATTCCGCTCATAGAGCTGCATGATCGACATGGCGGTCACGCTCTTGCCGGAGCCGGATTCGCCGACCAGCGCCACCGTCTCACCGGCGGCAACGTCGAACGAGACGTCACGCACCACCGGCAGCCACAGACCCTTCCGGCGGAAAGAGGTCTTCAGGCTGGAAACGCTGATCATTGTCTCTGCCATGGCCCGATCCTTTCGAACTCCTGGGCGGCGACACCCTCATGCGCCTGCCTCACTATGTTGCATGCCACAAATAAAAGCACCTTGCCACTGCGGATACAGGATATATGATATATTTATATCAGCATGAGGCCTGCGGGATTGCTGCGGGTGAGAATGGAAGAAGCGAATTCATGAAGCTTGAAGAGATCCCCCGCCTTTCCCTTGGCTTCCTGCCGACCCCGATCGAGGAACTGGAGCGCCTCAGCGCCGAGCTGGGCATCTCCCTGTCGGTCAAGCGTGACGACTTCACCGGCTTCGGCGGTGGCGGCAACAAGGTCCGCAAGCTGGAATATCTGATGGCCGATGCGGTCTCGCAGGGCATCAAGGTGCTGATCACGACCGGTGGCCACCAGTCCAACCATGCCCGCATGACGGCCGCAGCCGCCCGCAAATACGGCATGAAGCCGATCCTCGTCCTGCGCGGCAACCGTCCGGATCTCTACCAGGGCAACCTGCTTCTCGACCATCTGTTCGGCGCCGAGATCGACTTCCTGGATCAGGACGCCTATTTTACCGAGATCAACCCGCGCATGCAGTATCACGCCGATCAGGCCGAGGCCCGCGGCGAAAAGGCCTATATCATTCCGCTCGGCGGCGCCTCTGCGCTTGGCGCGATGGGTTATGTCAATGCGGTCAAGGAACTTGCCGAACAGTATCGCGCCGCCGGCACCCCGACGCCGGACTATATCGTCGCCCCCGTCGGCTCGGGTGGCACGCTGGCCGGCCTGCATATCGGCTGCGCCATGTTCATGCCGAAGGCCGAAGTCGTCGGCATTGCGGTCACCGGCAGCGCCGTTCCCTTCAGCGAACGGATCGCCGTCATGGCCAATGCCGGCGCTGAACTGCTGGGCTTCGACAAGCGCTGGACCGCTGACGAAATCCGCATCGAGAACGACTATATCGGCCCTGGTTATTCCATCCCGTCGGAAGCCGGCAACGCGGCGATCAAGCTCGCCGGTAACCGCGAGGGTATGCTGCTCGACCCGGTTTATACCGGCAAGGCCGTCGCCGGTATCATCGGGTGTGTCGAGAACGGCTCGATTGCCAAGGGCTCACATGTTCTCTTCATTCATTGCGGCGGCTCGCCGGCGCTCTACCCCTATGCGGGCCTGCTTACAGACGATATCGGGACGAGACTGTCAGGACTATGACAGACGTGATGACCGCAGCGCGCGGCTCCCGCATACTTTGCACGAATCGTTCCAATCTCGCCGCCGCCTATGACGGCAGCGGTAGTCACGAGTTCAGCGCCTACTGAAGGCGCTGAAAACGGCGTTGGTGCATGGGTCGCAATGGGAACGGCTTTCTGTCTTTGAAGCAGACGCTATCTACACCTTTGCTGCTTGCAGCCGATGGCGACCTCGGTCTGTTGCGCGCCGAATGAGCGTGCCCGTAGTCGGTGTCCGATGATCGATTTATATCGGTCGATGGCGATCTCGACCAGCGAGCGCTTGCCATAGCCGGTCGTTGCTTGCCATTTCATCCGACCGTGTGCCTTGATCGCTTCAATGTGTCGGTCTCGCTGTGCCGCGACCGCGAGGGCCGGCTTCGTATTCTGCCCAGTTCGTCACCTTGAACTTCATCTTGCCGATACGATGGCGGCGGGCGGCATTGTGTTGAAGGGCATAGTGGTGGCACGAGGTTGAGGCGATCGCACCGATTATCCCATGATCGATAAACGATCTGTGCACCAACGCCATCCCGTCTGTAATCATGCCTAAGTCAATTTGAAACAGCGTGGATATGCGTCTGATGGACGACTTGCTGTTTCTCGCGAATGAGATTGAGGAAAGCGCGCTCATCTAGGTCTTCGGCATCAAGGCCGTCCCAGTCGAGCGCCGTCTGCATGAGCGCCATATCCATCAAGCGCACGAGATCCATCAGCTGCAATGATGAAGCACCGTCTCTTGCTGCAGAGATGAGGCGGAAGAGCCGCAGGAATCCCACCGGCTCATTGCTCTCAACCATATCGCGAGTTGCATTGGCCATCGCCTTAATTTGCCTCCAAGCTTGGCAGAAGTCTCGAGATCGAACAGGCCTGCCCGCGTCGCTCCCGAAACAGAATGTTGAATCGGATCTTGCCCACGAAAAACGCTAACACACCCTGTGAATTGCGTAAATGACCCAATTGGATCGATTTAAATCACGGAAAATATTGCTGTTTATCCGAAATCTGAAATAGGATTAGACACCTCATTGGTAGTATTTCTAGCCGCGCCAGCGATCAAGATCGGCTGTTGCAATCGTTAATCTGCGACCTCTCAGCACCGATAAGCTGCCATTCTTCGACAATTGCCCATAATCTCCGATCAAGTGTATTGTTGCGCTTCCACTAATACGTGAGGCGGTCTTGAACAAACCCTTCCCTCCTCTTCCATTCGGCAGCGAACGCGCCGATCTGGACAAATCACCACTTGAAATCCGGGGCCTGCTCTCGCGGCCGATCTGGCGCGAGCTCAGAACCTTTCTGGCGGTCGCCAAAAGCCCCTCCTTTGCTCAAGCCGCGGAACTGCTCGGCACCAGCGCGCCCACCGTCAGTCGCGACGTGAAGCGCCTCCAGGACCAGATCGGTTCGCAACTCGTCATCTCGACCTTTTCCGGCGTCACCCTGACGGAAACCGGCCGCAAGCTTGCCATCCAGGTCGCGGAACTCGATTTCCAGCTGTTTGCCCTTTCCAACGACCTGAAGGACGAGATGGACGCTGTTACCGGGCGGGTCGCCCTCAGCGTGACCTCCGGCCTTGCCGTCGCCATCGTCGCTCCCGCGGTACCCCGGCTGAACGACAGCTATCCGCGCCTCAACCTCGACATCCGGGAACAGGTGTCGTTGGTCAATTTCGAAAAGAACCAGGCCGACCTGATGATCTCTCTGTCTCCGATCTCGAGAGCGGATGTCGATTGCCTCGAGATTGGCACCCTTCATCTCATTCCGGTGGCCAGCCGTGATTATCTGAAAAAATCCGGCGTTCCGCAGCGGCAGTTCATTTCCCAGCATGTCTACGTGCAGTGCAATTACTACGCTTCCGAACGCGAGATCTGGGATGGCTGGCGCGGTCTGGTCGAAGCCGGCCACCAGACCCACAATTGCGAAAATTCGCTCGCCTATTTTGCTCTCGTGCGTAACGGCGCCGGTGTGGGGCTGCTCGGTAACTATGTTCTTGCAGATTCCGAACTCGTGCCGCTTGAACTCGGCGTTCATGTCGCTCTGCCGATCTACCTGATTTCCGTTGCCAATCGCAGGCAATCGAGACCGGTTGCCGCCGTCTATGACTGGATCGTCGATATTTTCAGGACCAATCCGTCATTCGCTACGGGATTGACCTTCCCATCCGGACGGCACGAGCAGGAAGAAAGCCTGCGCAAGATGCTTGAAACTATCGCTCCTCCGCCGCCTTCACAATCTGGCTGAGCTCTTCCGAGATCGAAAGATAGGCATTCGCGACATCCTCGAGGAAGCCGGCAAGCTCGACCGGCCGCACTGTCGGATCGTTGATGAGACGACGCACCATTTCGGTGTGCAGTTTCGTGCGGGTCAAGATCTCCTCCTGCAGCGCCGCTGTTGCGGACTTTTTACCCGCATTTCGCAAATCTGCCATGGTCATGCTGTCTCAAACGAACTCGGTGCGTCCCATTGGCCTTCGACACGCAACAGCAACGCACTACTGCTCTCCATCGTAATCGGGTCAGGCGCGGCGGGAATCGTACCGACCACGGTCAGATAAGGTTCCGGATGGCCGGCGATCTCAACGGGGGGGCTGTCGACGATCTCCAGATCGAACAAAATGGTCCACAACCGCGCGAGGCGCTGCTCGGCCTGGGTCAGAACCTTCGTGTAGCCCTTGCGCGCCACGTGATCGAACGTCATCTGAATGCAACGCTTAACCGTAAAAGGGTGTCGGTACTTTTCGCGGAAGCAGGTTCGTTCATACTTGGCAAAATCGGCGAACCAGCGGATGCGAAGGGAACCCACCGGCTCTTCGCCATCATAAAAGACGAAATGCGTGGCCTGGTGATCATTGCCATCGAAGATGAAGGAGGGAGAGATAGCGTGCTCATGGACAAAGCAGATGCTTCTGAGGATCATCGCATCCCGAACATGATCCGGGGTGGTTGCGACTTGGCATCGAAGATTGGGATATTTGATCACCATCGGTCGGCCTCGTTGTCTGTGCAACCCACTTCAACTCCAGAATGCGAGCTGCGCGAAGGACGAAGATTTCAGGGGGGATTTCAAAAATGACGGACCCTGCCAATCCGATGGCAACCATCATTGCTCTTTGCACCGAAGGGGCACGTCGGTTCGGCGACGACCCAAGGGCCATTGCGAGCTTCGTCGAAAATGAGATCGCCCGCCTCTCCGAGACAGAACAGCGCCAACTCAAGGAACAACTGACGCTTTTGACCGATGGAGGTAGAACTCAAAAGCCGATCATGTAAAGACAACCCACAAAGATTTGACGATCTCTGGAAGTATTCTCAAGGATAGGAATGAAAGATCAGGAACTGAATTTGGCGATCGGCCAAAGATTACGCTCCGTGCGCGCCGCTCGCGGCGTCACCCAGAGCGAACTGGCCGCGCATATCGGTGTCGCGTTTCAGCAGATCCAGAAATATGAGAATGGTACAAACCGCCTATCCGTTGCGGTCATGCTGCGGCTGTGCAGCTTCATGAAGGTGGATGCCGGTTGGTTCGTCAACGGCGTCGAAACCGGGATGGGCGGCGGTGTCGAGGACGAGGCAGCCTATCTTGCCAAGGAAATCGCGCGCATCTCCGATGAGAACATCCGCCGCAACCTGACGATGCTGATCCACACCCTGGCCGTCACCGATGTGACGATCTGAAGGCAATTAGGCTGGCTCTGGCATGGCTGACCGGACGAGCCGTACCTGCTGTGTAGTGGCCTCGCAGGCAAGCTGCGAGGCCTGGAGATCATTGACAGTCTCAAGCCGCGTTCGGATAACGCGCAGCGTACCAATTCCTGAACAGGCGATACTGGTTTTCGAGGTGGCGGCGCTGCGAATCGCTGAGCTTGTCGGTCTCGTTGAAGTGCAGCGTGTATTCCGTCTCGCCATTCAGCACCATCAGATACTTGTAGTGCAGCACCAGATCCGGACCTTCGTCATAGGTCGAAAGAACCATCAGCGCCTCTTCGAGCTCGCGTGCGGCGCTGCGGGCAGCGGCATCGCCCTTTGCTGCCTTTTCGCATAGCGAGACGAGATGCAGGACTTCTTTCGGCAGCGCATTGCCGATGCCGGTGATGGCGCCGCCTGCGCCGCAATTGACGAAGCCGTGGTAGACGCCGGTGTCGACGCCGACCATCAGCGTCAGCGCATCATCGCCCGACGTGATGTTTTCGGCCGCATAGGTCATGTCGCTCTTGCCGCCGAACTCCTTGAAGCCGACGAGGTTCGAGAATCGCGAACGCAGATCGAAGAAGAGATCAGCGCGCGTTGCAAAGCCGTAATAGGGACTATTGTAGATGACTGCCGGCAGGCCCTTCGCAGCCTCGAGGATCGCCGAGAAATGATCCCGCTGGGCCGAGACAGACGAACCGCGCGACAGAACGCGCGGGATGACCATCAGCCCCTTGGCGCCGACGGCGGCCGCATGCGCGGCATGGGCAACGGCCGACTTGGTGTTGACGGCACCGGTGCCGACGATGACCGGAACACCCGCCTCGACAAGGCGCTTGACGCCTTCCTGGCGCTGCTCGTCCGTCAACAGCGGCCAGTCGCCCATCGAACCGCAATAGACGACGGCGGACATGCCGAGGTCGATCAGTTCCTTGCCTTTGCGAGCAAGCGCGTCGAAGTCAGGGGTACGGTCATTGTTGCAGGGCGTCATGAGCGCCGGGATGCAACCTTGGAATACGGAACCAGTCATCGCCAATCTCTCGTTATCTTGAAAACTCCCCGGATACCGGGGTTGATGAGGCATTTAGCATCTTGCCGACTTCTTGTCGACAATAAAAATACAAAGCACAATTTTCCTTCGGCGGAAGCGCTTTACCGGCGGTGCAAGAGTTTTGCGGCGACTAGAGTGCCAGCTTGGCGTTCTGGCGGGAATCGGCGGTGATGTAGGAGCGGATCTGCCGAACGATCTGGTCGGCATGCGCAGAGGCCAGGCTGTCGGCGCGCGCCACGTCGCGATTGATGATCGCCTGGATCATCTCCTCGTGCTCGCCAACATATTGGCGCGGCAGGACATCGTTGAAGGAGGAATAGTAGAGCCTTAGGATGCGGCGTCCCTCGTCCAGCAGCCGGGTGAAGAGCTCGACATAATATCGGTTCCGACCGGCCTGGGCGATCGCGATATGGAAGTCGCGGTTGGTCGAAATCATGCCGAGCACGTCGCGATTGGTGACCGCTATCTCGAAGGACTTCTGCTGAACACGGATGGCGGCGATATCCCCTTCGGCGTGATTGGCCGCCGCAAGCCGGGTGGTGACGCGATACATCAGCGTAAGGGCATCGAAAAATTCCGGCAGGCCGAGGAAATCGATGTTCGAGACGATCGTCGCGCGGTTGGTCAGCGTCGTGATCAGCCCTTCGGCGGCAAGCCGCACCAGTGCTTCGCGGATCGGCGTTCGCGACAGCGCAAAACGATCGGACAATTGCTGTTCGTCGATCGGGCTACCGGGCGGCAGTTTCAGCTCGATGATCTCGTTTCGAAGCGTCTCATAGACCGTCGATACGCCGGAGCCACGCCGGTGTGTTTGCAGTTTTTCGGTCTCGTCCACGCTTCCATCGTCCTTTCAAGCAGCCGAGTTCATACTCAGTCTACTAGCGAATCCGCTGGACGACTTCAAACCCTATATACTTTCTGTCGGCAGATGGAATTTTGAATGTTCCCTTTGCCTCGACAAGAGGCGGCGATGCCTATTCGCGTTTTCCCGGCTTGCCGACGCGCAGCGCATCGCTCAATTCCATCCGCGCTGTGCCGATCAGCTGCTCCATCGCAAAACGCGCCGCATCTGGCCGTCGCATGCGGATCGCGTCCAGCACGTCCTGATGCCGGGCGATCGCATAGTCGTGGCTCTGGCTCGCCCGGTTGGTCAGGCGGAAGCTTGCAAGCAAAGCAGCGCGGATGGCGGTGGCAAACTGACGGAAGACCCAGTTGCCGCTAGCATTGATAATGGCGGTATGGAATTCGAGGTCCGCCTGGCTCCAGGCCTCGTTGTCACGGGCATTGGCCGCCACCATGTCCTCGAAGGCTTCGGCGATCTGGGCGAGCTGCCTGGCTGTGGCATTGGCGGCGGCCTGCGCGGCAGCGGCCGGCTCCAGCAGCTGGCGGGCGTCGAGCAACGAATCGTAGAAGCCCCGGTCATCGCTGAATTCGAGCGTCGCATCGAGGACCAGCGGGTCGAGATAGTTCCAGTTCTCGCGAGGCAGCACGCTGGTGCCCGCGCGCGTGCGCGAACGGACCATGCCGAGGGCCGACAGATATTGCATCGCCTCCCTGAGGCTGGTGCGGCTGACACCATAGAGCTCGGAAAGCTCCGCTTCGTTCGGCAGAAGCGAGCCTTCGGCAATATCGCCGGAGACGATCTGCCCGATGAGTTTCTTCAACAGTTCCTCGCGCACGGTGCGCCGTCCCTGTTCGGGCTTGGTCGCCGCACTTCCCGTTCGCAGAAGTCCCGATCGCGTACTCATCACGTCCCCCGTACCACTGGTCTTGTTTTCATCATGGGCGGCGCCTCGCTCAAGCTTCAATCTACAACTGCAGGCTCAGCAGGCTTCTCCCAAGAAATCTGATCGTCACGCGCGGTTGCCGCGTCCCGCGGCCGACGAGCGCATATTGTCGAGCAGGACGGCGATCAGGAGAATAAGACCGCGCACCACATATTGATAGAAGGCCTGGATGTTGAGCAGGTTCATGACATTCTCGGCAATGCCCATAATGAGCACACCGACAATTACCCCGGTCATCGCCGCGCGGCCGCCGGCGAGCGACACGCCGCCGAGCACGCAGGCCGAGATGACGGAGAGTTCCAGGCCGGTCGCCGCATTCGGCTGACCGGATGTGATGCGCGAGGCAAGCAGAATACCGGCAATGCCGCAGACGAGACCCTGCAGGGCAAAGATCCAGATGCGCATATTGACGACATTGACGCCCGCAAGGCGCGAGGCCTCGGGATTGCCGCCGATCGCCAGGGTATTCTTGCCGAAGACGGTGCGGTTCAGCACGAAACCGAAGACGATGAAGAGCAGTACCATGATCCAGATCGGCGTCGGCACCGTCAGGAAACGCGACAGCGCCAGCTGGTAGAAGGCGGGATCGTTGATGCCGACGGCACGGCCATCAGAGGCGATCAGCGCCAGGCCGCGCACGATCTGCATGGTCGCAAGCGTGGTGATCAGTGCGTTGATGCGAAAGCGGGCAATGACCACACCATTCACAAAGCCGACGATGCTGCCGCAGACGAGAGCCGCCAGCAGGCCAAGCGGGATAGAGCCGGTGGAATTCGACACCATGACGGTAATCATGCCGGAGAAGGCCACCGTCGAGCCGACGGAAAGGTCGAAATCCCGCGAGGCAAGGCAGAACATCATGGTGCAGGCGACGATGCCGATCGTCACCACCGACTGGAGCAGGCCGAGCATGTTACGTTCGGTCAGGAAGCTCGGAACGGTCATCGAGACGATCACGAAGGCGATCGCGAAGATCACCACCAGACCTTGTTCACCGAGGAGGATTTTTTTTAACGCGTTCATCACTACCGTTCCTGAATTAGATTGTGCCGGCGGCATTCTTGTCGGGCAGGGCCGCGGTCAGAATGCCGCGTTCGTCGAAATCAGCCCGCCCCACGTTGGCGGCCACACGACCTTGGCACATGACCATGATGCGATCCGAGATACCCATGACCTCGGGAAGCTCGCTGGAAATGACGACGATCGCCATGCCACCGGCAGCAAGTTCATAGAGGATTTCATAGATTTCCGACTTGGCGCCGACATCGATTCCGCGCGTCGGCTCGTCGATGACCAGCACCTTGACGCCCTGCTCCGAAAGCCAGCGGCCGAGAATGACCTTCTGCTGGTTGCCGCCCGAGAGATTGATGATGTCCTGCTTGCGCGAGGGCGTGCGGACCCTAAGCTTGGCAATGAACTGGTCGGCGATCGAAGCTTCCTTCTTCGGATCCAGAACGCCGAACGGAGAGAAATGCCGGCGTGAGGAGATCGTAATATTCTCCTGGATTGACCGGCCTTGGATGATGCCGTCGAACTTGCGGTCCTCCGGGCAGAGAACCATGCCGGCATTGATCGACGCCTTCGGATTGTTGGGAGATATGCCTACGCCATCGATCGCGACACTGCCCTGATAGCGGTGGTCGGCGCCATAGAGCAGCCGCGCCATCTCGCTTCGCCCGGCACCGATCAGCCCGAAGAAACCAAGGATTTCGCCTTTGCGGACAGAGAAGCTGATCGGATTGCGGAGCTTCGAGCCGGACAGGGTCTTGACCTCAAGGCGGACATCGCCGAGCGGCCGCTCGCGCCAGCCCCAGATATTGGCGATCTCGCGGCCGACCATTTCGGCGATGATCTGCTCGCGGGTCGTCTTGCCGATATCGGGATGATGCGCGGCAAGCTTGCCATCGCGCAGAACCGTCAGGCTATCGCAGAGACGAAAGATCTCATCAAGGCGGTGCGAGACATAGATGATGACCGTACCCTTGGCCTTCAGCTTGCCGATGAGGGAAAACAGGATTTCGCTTTCACGCGAGGAGAGCGAGGAGGTCGGCTCGTCGAGCGCGATCACCCGGGCGTCGAGCATCACGGCCTTGGCGATTTCCACCATTTGGCGGGCACCGATCGACAGCGAGGAAACCTTTGTGGAAGGATCGACGTCGATGCCGATCTCGTCAAGCTTGGCGCGAACCGTCTCGATCAGCGTTTTGCCATTGATGACCCCGGCCTTGCCGGGAAAGCGGCCGAGCCAGAGGTTTTCGGCGACGGTCAGTTCCGGGACGAGCTGAAGCTCCTGATGGATGACGATGACACCGGCATGGAACGCATCGCGGACGGAGCTGTATTTCTGCTCGACGCCATGGATGAGAATGCTGCCTTCATCGGCAGACTGATCGCCTGAGAGCACGCGGATCAGGGTGGACTTGCCGGCGCCGTTTTCGCCCATCAGCCCATGCACGGCGCCTTTTTCGATGCCGAAGGAGATGTTGGAGAGCGCCTGGACGCCCGGATAACCCTTGGAAATGGTCTTGAATTCGAGGAAAGCCATCATCGCTCCGTCGAGAATGTACCCGGCGACAGAAAGTGCCGCCGGGAAGAAATCATCACGGACGGATGATCATTCGATACCGAGGTCCTTGCGAACCCTTTCATAATCGCCACGCAGCGCCAGAGAACCCGAGGTCAGCGTCACCTTTGCCGGCTCCTTGCCGTTGGCGATCCAATCATACATGTTGAGCGCGGTTTCATAACCGTGACGCTTCGGCGAGATGATGACCGTGCCGAAGAACCCGGTCGCAGACGGCTTCTTGAACTCGTTGATCGCCGATTCCGCACCACCGATGCCGACGCCAATCATGTTGTCGGCGGAAATGCCGACCGATTCGGATGCGCGCACAGCGCCGAGCACGGCTTCATCGTTGAGGCCGAAGGCGACCCAGTACTTCACATCGGCATGCTTGTTGAGAACGGTCGTGGCGGCATTGAGCGCTGCCTCCGTATCGGTCTTTGCCTGCGGCGCGTCATAAATATTCTCAGCCGGGAAGCCGGCAGCCTTCAGAACCGAGATCGCGCCTTCGACACGGTCGACAGCCGTCGGAAGCTGATCGTAGGAGACGCGGATTGCGCCGACATCCTTCATGTCCCAACCGCGCTTCTTCATCTCGTCAACGAGCGCCTGGCCGACGCCTTCGCCGATCTTCGTGGCGGAAATGCCCATATGCGGCACATCCTCCAGCGGCTTGCCGTCGGCATCGACCAAACGGTCGTCAACGGTCATCAGCTTGAGTTGGTTGGCAGCGGCCTTGGCAACGATACCGGGACCGAGCTTGACGTCAGGCGTGCAGATGATGAAGCCTTGGGCGCCCTGCGCACCGAGGTTATCGATCGCCGACTGGACCTTTTCGCCATCCTCAGCGCCGATCTTGACGACGGTGAAACCCTTTTCCTTGGCAGCCTGATCGGCAAATTTCCATTCGTCCTGGAACCAGGGCTCCTCCGGCTGCTTCACGATGAAACCGATCTTGACGTCCTCTGCCAAGACGGAGCCGGCGGCCAGAACGGCAAAGGCGCCGGCGAGGATGGCTGCTTTGACGAAGCGCATTATCTCTCTCCCTAAATCTCGATCTGCCGCTCATCGGCAGCAGTTATTGGATAGAAACAAACATCATACCAGTCAATATTTATGTATGATTATTTACGCGACTCGACCGTGAAAACCCGCGCGAAATCTCCGAAACACCAAGCCATAGGTCGAGAGCAGGCCGACAACACCGTCGAAGACGAAAATAAATCTTATATATATTGACATTCATTCGACCGATAATAGGGTGCCGCCCAGTTCGGATCAGCCTCGATCTCTTGGGGAACATTGCTTCATGGCCATCATCGATCTGCAGGGCGACCCGCTTTCGGCCCTTGCATCGCCGATGCGGCCGATGCGCTGTCCTGATCAGCGAGAACAAGCATAAAGAGGAGACAGACGATGCCACACCGCCTTTCCGGAAAACGGGTCTTCGTTACAGGTGCTGCGCAAGGGATCGGCCTGGCAATCGCCGAGGCCTTTGCGGCAGAAGACGCGCGCCTCTTCCTGGTCGACCGCGATGAGGCAGTGCTCGAAGAAACCGCCGCGCGCCTGGCGGCAAAAGGCACAGTGCTCGGCTATCAGGCGGCCGACATCACCGATGCTACCGCCATAAAGGCTGCCGTGGCCAAGGCAGGGGAAGAGATCGGCAGCATCAATGCCCTCGTCAACAATGCTGGCGTCAACGTCTTTGCCGAGCCTTTGCAGACAACAGATGAAGAATGGCAGCGCTGCTTCGATATCAATCTCAAGGGCGCCTGGCATTGCTGCCGTGCCGTCTTGCCGCAGATGATCGCCGATGGCGGCGGCGTCATCCTCAATATCGCCTCGACCCACGCCTTCACCATCATCCCGCACACCTTTCCGTACCCGCTCGCCAAACACGCACTACTCGGCATGACCAAGTCGCTCGGCATCGAATATGCCCCACAGCATGTGCGGGTGAACGCGATTGCGCCCGGCTACGTCTCGACCCAGAAGGTCATCGACTACTGGAACAGTTTCCCCGACCCGGAAAAGGCCAAGGCTGAAACGATGAAACTGCATCCGGGCGGGCGCATTGCCACACCGCAGGAAATCGCCATGGCAGCAGTCTTCATGATCTCGGATGAATGCACCTTCATCAATGCCACCTGCCTGACGATCGACGGCGGCCTCAGCGTCATGCAACACCAGTGATCGTTTCCGCTACTCGCCACAGACCTAAAGTGCGGCGCACATGGGAGCTGTCTAGTTTTTGCGCAGCAGCATTACTTGACACAATTTTGGGCGATCCATAGAGTTTTATCCATCTGGTAAAAAAGAGGGGAACTCATGAAAAATCAGATCACTATCACCCGTCGTACGGTTCTCGCGTCGGGCATGGCGCTCGGTGCAACCGCCTTTGCACCCAAACTCTGGGCGCAGGAAAAACTGAAGGTTGCCGGCATCCATGCCTCACCAGTCGAAAACGCCTGGAACTCCTGTCTGCACAAGGCGCTTCAGGATGCCGCTTCCGAAGGTGTGATCGAATACGTCTTCTCCGAAGGTGTCTCGGGCACCGACTATCCGCGCGCTATGCGCGAATATGCCGAACAGGGCGCAGCACTCATCGTCGGCGAGGCCTATGCCGTCGAGCGCGAAGCCCGCCAGGTGGCCGCCGACTATCCGAAGACTGCCTTCATGCTCGGCTCCAGTGGCGAGCCGTCGGGCGACAATTTCGGCGTCTTCGGCACATGGAATCATGACGGCGCCTATCTCGCCGGCATGCTGGCCGGCAAGATGACGAAATCGGGCATTGTCGGCTCAGTCGGCGCGCTGCCGATCCCCGAAGTCAACATGCTGATGAATGCCTTTGCCGCCGGCGTGAAGGAAGTCCGCCCGGATGCCAAGCACCTCGTCGCCTTCATCGGCACCTTCTTCGATCCGCCGAAGGCACGCGAAGCCGGCCTTGCCCAGATCGATGCTGGCGCCGACATTCTGTTTGGCGAGCGCATCGGCACGGCTGACGCTGCCAAGGAGCGCGGCATCAAGTCCGTCGGTTCGCTGATCGACTATACACCGCGTTATCCGGATACGGTCTTTGCCAATGCGATCTGGGGCTTCCGCCCGATCCTCAATGCGGCGATCGCCGACGTGAAGGCCGGCAAGCCGACCGGCAACAACTACACGCGCTTCGGCCTGATGAAGGAAGGCGGCAGCGATATCGTCTATGTCAAGGGCGTGGCCCCGGCAGAGGCCGAAGCGGCGATGGAAGCCAAACGCGCCGCCATCAAGTCCGGCGCCTTCGAAGTGCCGATCATGCCCGAGGAGCCGAAGTAAGCCGGCATTCGGATGACCAGGATTGATGCAAGCAAGGGCTCGGTACCGGAGGGCGACGCGATTGCGCTCGCCGCCCGGATCGGGAGCGGTGCATCCGATTGTACCGAGGCGATGGAAAAGGCGATTTCCGCCGCCAGAACCAATGAGGCGCTTGGCGCGATCTGTCATCTCGACGCAGCCCTCGGCATGGACAATGCTGCCGCCCTTGATCGCGAGCGCCGCGATGAGCCGGATCGCTTCGCCGCCCGGCCCTTTGGCGGCGTGCCGACGCTTGCCAAGGATCTCGGCGGCCCGTTCAAAGGGCTTGCCGTCCATGCCGGCTCAGGACTCTTCGATGGAATGCTCGATGCATCGGCCGATTCCGATCTTGCGGCGCGCTTCCGTCAGGCGGGCTTCAGCCTCTTTGGCCTCACCACCAGTCCGGAAGTCGGTCTCTCTCTTGCAAGCGAACCGGCGCGAGGGCCTGTCTGCCGCAATCCGCTCGATCCGTCCCGCACCGCAGGCGGCTCATCCGGCGGAGCTGCGGCCGCGGTTGCAGCCGGTATCGTGGCGATTGCCCATGCGACGGATGCCGGCGGCTCCATCCGTGTGCCGGCCGCCTGCTGCGGTCTCGTTGGCCTGAAACCCAGTCGTGGCGCAATCCCCGGCGGTCCGGGCTTCGGCAATCATCTCGGCGGCATCGCCAGTGAGCTTGCGATCTGCCGTTCCGTTCGGGACGCAGGGGCAATTTTAGACGCCCTGGATGGAAATCCAGATGGCCCCTATGCGGCAGCCGCTCCCGACAACGGTGAAAAGCCCCGCCTTCGCATCGGCCTGCTGACAGAGACTGGCAGCGACCTGCCGACCGAGCCAGCAAGGCAGCAAGCCGTGGAGACAGCAGCCCGGAGCCTCGAACAGGACGGGCATCAGATCGTCACGATCGAATGGCCGCGCCTTGCGCCAAGTGTTACCGCGAGCGCGGCCATTTTCGCCGACATCATTGCCATCAATCTGGCATGGCTCATCGAGAGCCTGCGGCTCGACCTTTCAAAGGCTGAGCCTCTGACGGCCGCCTTCGCGGCGCGCGGAGCAGCCCTTGCGCCAACCTCTCTCTGGCAGAGCCTCAGTGCCATGCCGCATATCAGTCACGACCTCTGGCGGCTCTTCGACGGCATCGACTGCCTGCTGACGCCGATGCTTGCGACAGCCCCTCTGCCAATCGGCTCCTTCCCGAGCGACCATCAGGACACGGCCCTGCATCTGAACCGCATGGCGCGCTTTGCACCGCTCGCCTGCCTTGCCAATATTTCCGGTTTTCCGGCTCTGACACTGCCTTTTGGAAGCGACGCGGACGGAATGCCTTTGCCCGTGCAATTGCTGGCGCCGATGGGCCAGGAACCGCTGCTGCTTGCCCTTGCCTCGCGGCTGGAAGCAGAGCAACGTTGGATCCACTCCCATGCCATTGCGGGACTTGCCTCATGACATCAGCTCCCGTGCTCCAGCTTGCCGGCATCAGCAAGCGTTTCGGCGCGATCCAGGCCAATGACGATATTTCGCTGAGCCTCGCCAAGGGGGAAGTGCTGGCGCTGCTCGGCGAAAACGGCGCCGGCAAAACGACGCTGATGAACATTCTCTTCGGCCATTATGTGCCGGACGCCGGCACGATCCATATCGAAGGCAACGAGTTGCCGGCCGGCCGGCCTCGTGCGGCGATCCACGCCGGCATCGGCATGGTGCACCAGCATTTTTCCTTGGCGGCGAACCTGACGGTGCTCGAAAACGTCATGACGGGAACGGAAAAGCTCTGGTCCTGGAAATCGGAAAAGACCGCCGGCCGTGCCAAGCTCCTGTCGATTGCCACACGCTTCGGCCTCGAGGTCGATCCCGATGCCCGGCTCGGCGACCTCTCGGTCGGCGAACAGCAGCGCGTCGAAATCCTCAAGGCGCTCTATAACGATGCCCGCATCCTGATCCTCGACGAACCGACGGCAGTGCTTACCAATATCGAGGCGGAACGTCTCTTCCAGACGCTGCGGGAAATGGCCCGGCAGGATCTCTCGCTGATCTTCATTTCCCACAAGTTGGACGAGGTGATCAGTGCGGCAGACCGCGTCGTCGTGCTGCGCGGCGGAAAGGTCGTCGCCGAGCGGCTGACCGGTGAAATCAGTAAGGCGGAGCTTGCCGAACTCATGGTCGGTAGGCGGGTGACCCGCCCGGTCCGCGAGGCGTCCACACCCGGCGAGGTCGTCTTCGAAGCGGTCGGCGTCACCGTTCGCGATAGCGGCCAGGAGCGGCTGAGAGATATCAGTTTTCAGCTCCATGCCGGCGAAACACTCGGCATTATCGGCGTCTCCGGCAATGGCCAGGCGACGCTCAGCCATCTTGTCAGCGGCCTGGCCGGCTGGAGCAGCGGCGACATCCTTCTGTTCGGGCAACCGGTCACCAAGATCAGTGTCGAAGGCCTGATCGATGCCGGCATCGGCCGTATTCCAGAGGATCGCAATAAGGAAGGCGCGATCGGCGAGCTCTCCGTCTGGGAGAATGCCGTACTCGAGCGCATCGCCTCTCCACGCTTTTCCCGCCATGGGCTGGTCGACCGAAAGGCCGGCATGGCCTTCGCACAGCAGATCATCGCCGAATTCGACATTCGCGGCGGCGGGCCGGCGACGCGCACCCGGCTTCTTTCGGGCGGCAACATGCAGAAGCTGATCCTCGGCCGCAACCTGCATGACAGGCCGAAGATCCTGATTGCGGCGCAACCGACACGCGGGCTCGACGAGGGCGCTGTTGCCGCCGTCCATGCCCGTATATTGCAGGCACGCAAGCAGGGCACGGCCGTGCTTCTGATATCGGAGGATCTGGACGAGGTGATCGGCCTTGCCGATCGCATCCAGGCCATCGTCAAAGGGCGCCTGTCGCCCCCCATCGACGCGCAAAGCGCCGATCCCCGAAAACTCGGCCTGATGATGTCAGGCGAATGGACGTCCGAGGCCCAGCATGCGTCTTGAACGCCGCGATCACCGCCCGCCCTATCTGGTCGTGGCAGCGCCTATCGGTGCCGTCATCGCCGCACTCGCCATTGCCGGCATCCTGATTGCGCTCGCAGGCGCCCCTGTCTTCGAAGCCTATTGGCGTATCCTGACCGGCGCCTTCGGTACACGGCTTTCGGCGACGGAGACGCTAACGCGGGCTACACCCTTGATGCTGACCGGCCTTGCCGCAGCTGTCGCCTTCCGCGCCAGGCTCTGGAATATCGGTGCCGAAGGCCAGTTCTATCTCGGGGCCATCACCGTTGCCGCACTCGGCTCCAAGCTCTTGGCAGGGCTGCCGGCCGTGCTTCTCATCCCCGCCCTCTTGCTTGCAGGGGCCGTCGCCGGCATGGTGCTGATCCTTGTGCCGCTCTGGCTCCGGCTGCGCTTTTCCGTCGATGAGGTCGTGACCAGCCTGCTCTTGAATTTCGTCGCCCTGCTCTTCGTCTCCATGCTGATCGACGGCGTGCTGAAGGATCCGCTCGCCTTCGGCTGGCCACAATCCATGCCGGTCAGCGACCACGCGCTGCTGCCGAAGCTCGTGGCGCGCTCACGCCTGCATATCGGCTTCATCATCGCCATCACCATCGCGCTCGCGGTGCATCTCCTTCAGTCGCGGACTGTCTTTGGCCTGCGCTCGCGCGCAGCAGGCCTCAATCCCGCCGGCGCCGTCTTTGCCGGCGTGCCACTCGGCATGACGCTGGTCAAGGTCGCCTGCCTTTCCGGCGGCCTGGCGGGCCTTGCCGGCGCGATCGAGGTAATGGGCGTGAAAGGCTACGTGACAACCGATCTGTCGCCGGGCTTCGGCTATTCCGGCATTATCGTCGCCATGCTCGCCAACCTGCACCCGATCGGCGTGATTGCCGCGGCACTCTTCACTGCCACCATGTTCGTCGGCGCCGATGGCATGAGCCGGGCGCTCGGCATACCGACCTATATTGCCGACGTGACCGTCGCCGTCTCTCTGCTGACCATGCTTATCGCGCTGTTCTTCACCCAATACAGGATCCGCAGATGATGGCTCTGACCGACATTGTCTCCTCCGCCGGCCTCTGGGCTGCCGTGCTGCGCATCGCAACACCGCTGATCTTCGGCACGCTCGGCGCGCTGCTCTGCGAAAGGGCGGGCGTGCTCAATCTCGGTATCGAGGGTATCATGACCTTCGGGGCGATGATCGGCTGGCTTGCCGTCTTTCACGGCGCTGATCTCTGGACCGGGATACTCGTTGCAGCACTCGCCGGCGCGATCTTCGGCCTGCTGCATGCGCTTCTGACCGTGACGCTCGGCCTGTCACAGCATGTCACAGGCCTCGGTATTACCCTTTTTGCCTCCAGCCTCAGCTATTTCATCTTCCGCCTAGTCGTGCCGCTTGCCGGTACACCGCCGACGATCGTACCGTTCCAACCGCTCGACATTCCTGTCCTCTCCGGCTTGCCTTTCCTCGGCCAAGCCCTTTTTGCCCAGACTGCGCCGACCTACCTTGCCATCCTGCTTGCCGTCATTCTGGGCTATCTGATCTTTCGCACGCCGCTTGGCCTGACGATCCGTATGACCGGCGAGAACCCGCATGCGGCAGAAGCACAGGGCATCGATCCGATCAGGATCCGTTATGGCGCCATCATTTCCGGAAGCGCAATCATGGCCGTCGGCGGCGCCTTCCTGACGCTTTCTGCCTTCAACAGCTTCTTTCCGACCATGGTTCAGGGACGCGGCTGGATTTCGATCGCACTCGTCGTCTTCGCCTCCTGGCGGCCGGGCCGTGCCCTTCTGGGCGCCCTGCTCTTTGCCTTCTTCGATGCCTTCCAGCTCAGGCTTCAGACCGTACTCGGAGGCGTCGTTCCCTATCAGCTTTTCCTGATGACGCCCTATCTCCTGTCGATTGCCGCACTCGCCGTGATGGCGCGACGTGCCCGCGTTCCGCATGCGCTCATGCAGCCCTATCGCCGTGGCGAGCGCTGATTGCCAATTCCCAGTTCCACAACAGACCGGTGCCGCCATGTTTGACCTGATCATCCGAAACGCAAATCTTCCCGATGGCCGCAGCGGCATCGATATCGCCATTCAGAAGGACAGGATCGCCGAGATCGCAGCCAGGATCGAGGCCGAGGCCGGCGAGGAGATCGACGCGACGGGCCGGCTCGTCAGCCCGCCTTTTGTCGACCCGCATTTTCACATGGACGCGACGCTTTCCCTCGGTCTGCCGCGCATGAACCGCTCCGGCACGCTTCTCGAAGGCATTGCGCTCTGGGGCGAGCTTCGACCGATCCTGACCCGCGAAGCTTTGGTGGAGCGGGCCTTGCGCTATTGCGACCTCGCCGTCTCCCAAGGCCTCCTGCATATCCGCAGCCATGTCGATACCAGCGATCCGCGACTGGTAACCGCAGAGGCGCTGATCGAGGTGCGCGAGAAAGTCGCTCCTTATATCGACCTGCAGCTCGTCGCCTTTCCGCAGGATGGCTACTATCGTGCGCCCGATGGCGTCGAGGCGCTGAACCGTGCGCTGGACATGGGGCTCGATATCGTCGGCGGCATTCCGCATTTCGAGCGCACCATGGCCGATGGTGCGGCGTCGGTTGCCGCCCTTTGCCGTATCGCAGCCGACCGTGGCCTGCCCGTCGACATGCATTGCGACGAGACCGACGATCCGATGTCGCGCCATATCGAAACGCTTGCCGCCGAAACCGTCCGCTTCGGCCTGCAGGGCCGTGTCGCCGGGTCGCACCTGACATCGATGCATTCAATGGACAACTATTACGTCTCCAAGCTCATTCCGCTGATGGCGGAGGCAAAGATCAACGTCATCCCCAATCCGCTGATCAACATCATGCTGCAGGGCCGCCACGACACCTATCCGAAACGGCGTGGCATGACGCGGGTGCGTGAACTGATGGAGGCGGGCCTGAACGTTTCCTTCGGCCATGACTGCGTAATGGACCCCTGGTACTCGATGGGCTCGGGCGACATGCTGGAGGTCGGCCATATGGCGATCCATGTCGCGCAGATGGCCGGCATCGACGATAAGAAGAAAATCTTCGACGCGCTGACCGTCAACTCCGCCCAAACCATGGGGCTTGAAGGCTACGGCCTGGAAAAGGGTAAGAATGCCGATCTCGTCATCCTGCAGGCTCGCGATCCGCTCGAAGCACTGCGGTTGAAAGCGAACCGGCTGACCGTCATCCGCCGCGGCAAGGTCATCGCGCGGAGCTTGCCGCGCTTGAGCGAACTTGTAATCGAGGGCAGACCGACAAGGCTAGACGCATCGGATTTCTATCCTAGCCTGCCAGGCTGACAACGGGTTGCTATAGAAACGGAGCGCTGCCGCCGTCGACCATATCCTGACCTCCGAGCGCCTGCTCTCGTCCTGAAGACCATCAATTCCACCGCCCCGTCGAGGCGGTGCGCCTTGCGGTTGTCGGGGCGTCGCCTCCGGCTCAGGGACAGATGCAAACTTCCTCATCTGGCGCAAAAATTGCTTTTCATGAGCGATGGAGAACACCATATGCTCGACATTGACCCGCGAATATTCTCGATAAGCCGGCCGTCGCTTCAGCAATATAAAGCGTTCGTTCAGCGCGACCTCATCATAGAGACCTACCACAGCTCGGCTGGCGAAATGGCCTCACAGGGCTCGCTTCACAGGATCTCGATCAACCGCACTGCTCACCGGAAATATGCACACAGATATGGTTCGGCAAATTTCAGATCTGTCGAGAGGCCGTCCTTCACACTGGGCTTTCAGCCGGCTTCGATCAATTTCGAAGTCGAAGGCGACGCCGCAGATTACATATCGATTTTCCAGGCTCCGAAGCTCTACGAGAACCTGGGCCTGAGAGATTTCGATCCTGACCGCCTCAATGACGATGCATTCAGCGCAGCATCGGACCCGACTACTTTGCAAGTGGCCCTTTCACTCGCTGCAGCCGTCGAGCAGACCGAATGCGCCGACCCTCTCTTGATGGAACACCTCGGCATGGCGCTCGCCTGTTCGGTCGTCAGGCTCCTGGGAACAAGACCAGCCGTCGGGATACGGTCGATAAGGTCGGAAAAGCTGAAGCGGGTGACCGAGTATGTCGAGGATTATCTTTGTCGTGCCGACCTCACCGTCGATGAACTGGCCGGCGTCGCCCACATGAGCCACTTTCATTTCAGCCGCGCCTTCAAGAAGGCTGTCGGGAAGCCACCACACCAGTTCATACTCGATCGAAGGATTGAGAGGGCTCGAATTTACCTGGCCGATGGCAAGGAAACACTCTCGGAGATTGCCTATGCCACCGGCTTTTCCAGTCAGGCACATTTCTCGAGCGTATTTCGCCGGATCGTCGGCGTAACTCCCACTGACTATCGCAGATCATTGCAATGATTGGCGCCGATGCGCAGAAAAGCAGCTTTGCAAAAAAATAGCGCACGATTTTGAAATCGCACTTCGCGTTTGCAAGACACACTCTCGACAACAAGGGAGTATCGAATGCCTGCCTTCGCGCAAGTTAATCCAATCACCGATATCTGCTTTCTGGTCGAAGACATTGACCGGGCAGCAGCCTTCTACGTCGATAGCCTCGGCTTCCAGCCACGCCGGCGCGCTCCAGGCTTTGCCGATTTCAAGGGTGCGGGCGTTACGCTCGCCCTTTGGGAGATCGACCATATTGCCCAAAATACCGGCGTATCCGGCCTGAAGGCCCCGCCCGGAGTTCACAAGGCCTGCGCTGCGATCGAGCTTTCTTCTCCCGCAGCCGTTGACGCAGCCTACGCCGAACTGGCAGCTGCCGGCGTCACCTTCCAGGGGCCTCCACAGGATTACAGCTGGAATGCGCGCTGCTGCTACTTCGCAGATCCTGATGACAATCTCTGGGAACTCTATGCCTGGGCCGAAGGCGGTCCTGTGGGCGATCTCGACTAGACAAGGCTCTGCCGCCGATGCTGGCAAGGGCGTTAACAAAAAGGGGAATGGCGATGACGATGAACCGACGCAGATTTCTGGCCAACGGTGCGCTGACGCTTGCTGCTCTATCCGGCGGCCTAAGCATCTTTGCGCCCATCAGGGCGAACGCCCAAAGCGCAAAGGTGGTCATCAAGTACGATTGGTTGATGAGCAACGGCCAGATCGGAGACATCGTCGCCGCGAAGAAGGGATTTTTCCAGGCTGAGGGACTGGAGGTGGAGTTTTCTCCCGGAGGCCCCAACTCCGCGACAGTGCCTCCGGTCGTTACCGGCCAGGCCGGGCTCGGCCAGTTCTCGGACTCGGCGCAGCTGCTGCTCGCACGCGCCTCAGGGGTGCCGATCAAGATCATCGCTTGCGGGTTTCGCATGGCACCGTTTGCATTCTACTCGCTGCCGAAGGCACCAATCCGCACAGTCAAGGACATGGTCGGCAAACGCATCGGGATTCAGCCAACCGCCCGTTACGTCCTGGATGCAATCCTTCTCAAGAATGAGATCGATCCGTCGAGCCTTACGATCACGAACATCGGGTTCGACATGACGCCGTTAACGACGGGCCAGGTCGATGCGGTGACGGGCTGGATCACCAACACCCAGGCGCTGTCCGTTCTTGGGCCTGACCGGATCGATTTGATGATGAAGGATACGGGGCTGCCGTCTTATGCTAACGTCTACTTCGCAACCGACGATGCGATCGACAAGCACGCCGACACGCTTTCGAAGGCAATGCGAGCCATAGCCAAGGGCTGGGCATGGACGCACGAGCATCCGGAAGACGCGGTGAAGCTCACGGTCGAAGCCTATCCGCAGCTCGACCTGGCGGTGGAGTTGAAAACGATACCGCGGATCATGTCACTGAGCTTCGATGAGACGACGGCAAAGGATGGATGGGGTACCTTCGATCCCCAGGGTATTGCCGAGCAAATCGCGGCCTATGACAAGGTTGGCCAGTTCAAGTCCGGCCCACCGAAGCTCGATGACTGCTTTTCGACCGCCATATTGGAGATGACGGCAGGAGACCGTCCGAAAATCGGATGAACCCTGTGACAAACGAAATTGCAATCGAGGCGAGGAGCCTTGGGCTCGGCTATCCGGGATCGATGCAGCCAGTTCTGGAGGGCGTCGATCTCAGCGTCGCCAAAGGCGAGTTTCTGACGATCCTTGGCCCGTCTGGATGCGGAAAGTCGACGCTCCTTCGCGCAATTGCCGATCTGCTGCCGCCGATCAACGGCCGGCTTTCCGTGCTTGGGAAGCCGGCAGCGGAGGCGAGACGGAAGCGGGAGGTTGGATTTGTATTCCAGGAGGCCACCCTTCTTCCCTGGCGCACGGTGCGAGACAATGTCTGCCTGCCATTGCAGGTTGGAAAAGGCCGCATCGCCAAATCGGTCGAGCCCAGGGCCGACCATTGGCTGGAGCTGGTCGGCCTTGCCCATCTATCGGATCGCTATCCAAACCAGCTTTCGGGCGGACAGCGCCAGCGCGTTTCGATTGCACGCGCCTTGCAGTGCGAGCCGGACATCCTGCTGATGGACGAGCCCTTCGGGGCGCTCGACGAAATCACCCGCGACCGGCTCAATGATGAACTTCTCTCCATCTGGCGTCGGACACACGCGACGATCCTGTTCGTGACACACAGCATAACCGAGGCGATTTATCTCGGGGGGCGCGTACTGGTGCTTGCCGCAAATCCTGGCCGGTGCCAGGCCCTCATCGATCTCGCGTCACTGAAGGACGAAAACGGCGTCTGTCGCAGGGAAAGCCCGCAGGCACAGGATATAGCAGCGCAACTGCGCCAGCTGCTGCGCGAAGGTGGAGCGTAATCCCTTGAAGAGAGACCAACTTTCCCTGTTGGAAGCGACTATTCTTCCAGTTGCCGGCGCGTTCTCATTGTTGGTCGTCTGGCAATGGGTGTTACCGGCGCTCGGCGTTCCGGCTTATATTGTCCCAACGCCCCTCTCGGTCCTGCGCACATTCGCCAGTGAATGGCAGGGGCTCGTCCAGAACGCGCTGCCCACCTGGTACGAGGCTCTTCTTGGCTTTTTTCTCGGCAATCTCATTGCGGTGATCCTTGCCATTGTCTTCGTCTACAGCCCACGTGTCCGGGCGGCATATTTTCCTGTCGTGCTGCTCTTCAATACCATTCCGGTTTTGGCTCTGGCACCAATCATCATTCTCGTCTTCGGTCTCGGCATTTTACCCAAGGTCGTGATCGCCGCCCTCCTCTGTTTCTTCCCGACGCTCGTCAACATGGTGCGCGGTTTGACATCGGCGACAAGCAACGAGCTGGAGCTCATGCATGTTCTGTCGGCAAGCGGATGGGAAACCTTTTGGCGTCTGCGGGCTCCGCGGTCGGTGCCGCTTCTGTTCGCCTCATTGCGAATATCGGCAACGACCTCTGTGATCGGCGCGATCGTGGGGGAATGGATCGGATCAGACCGTGGACTTGGCGCCGTCATCATCCAGTCGACGTTCAATTACCAGGCCGAAAGGCTGTTTGCGGCGGTGCTGCTTGCCTCGCTGTCCGGCATCATCTTCTTTGCGATCGTTGGCCGGATCGAGCGGATCTTTCGCCGGCTGGCATCGCCGTGAACCAGGCATGTCCTCGACAGACATGATAGCGTCAGCGCTCGCCCTTGACCTGGATCAGATAAGGTGGCGTCAGGCCCGCGGGGATGGCGGGCAGATGCTGGAGGATTGTCAGGTTAGGATCAAGCGCCCGGCGCAGGTGATCGGCGAGCGCGGCACTGGCCTTGTCGATATCGCCCGCGAGCAAGGCGTCATAGACGCGTGTGTGCTCTGATATCATTCTGGAAATTTCCTCCTCTGTGCGGAAATTGGCGAAGGTCGAGTGGGTGGCGATCAGCACACGCTGGCTGCGACGAACTGCCGAAAGAAGCACGGTGTTGGGACAGGGCGCAAGCGAGTCAAGATGCAGGTCGGCCTCAGCTCTCTCCAGCTTTTCCGGCGCCTGCGGATAGGAGCCAAGGGATTTCAGCCGTAGCCGCCGCTCCTCGAGGGCGGGCTTGTCGAGAGAGGCGTAAGCCTGGCGCAGCGCTTCCGGCTCCAGCAGGCGGCGCATGTCGTAGTGATGGCGGAAAACCCTGGCGCTGAGCGGGCCGGCATACCAGCGATTGTTGCTGTCCTGCTCGATGATGCCGCTGCGTTCGAGCTGCGTCAGCACTTCATGGGCAATGGTGCGGCTGACATCGTAGTGCTGGGCAAGGGCGGTTTCGTTCAACAGGAAGCGGCCATAGGCAAGACAGACGGCAACGGCGTGCTCGACTTCCGGATAGATCTGCTCCCGGCGGTTGACGACCGGCACGGTGAGCGAATGCGGCAGGTCAAGGCCGGCCGCAAAAAGGTCACCGCGCTGCGGATCGCCGCCTGGCACGATGTAGCCGCGTCCTTCGAAGGTTTGAACAAGGTCTTCGGACAGCAGCCGGGCCAGCGCGATCCCGGCCGGAATGCGGCTGACATTGAAGGCGCGCGCCACGTTCGTCTGGCCGAGAACGAGACCCGGCGTCAGCGCGCGCCGTTCCAGATGGTCGCGTAGAACCTGATAGATCGTCAGATAGATCGGCTCCGACCGAACAGCCGCAGCGGCGCCTTCAGTCTCCACCTCGCTCGGCATAGTCATGTCTGTTCCAGAGGTTCTCTGCCCATTGCCCGATGCGCCCGATCAGCTTGCGGGCGGTCTTGCCTGCGCGATCCATGATGAAGAAACCATGGATGGTTCCCTGCCACTCCTCGTAACAGACGTCATTTCCGGCGGCAATCAAGCGCTGTGCATAAGCGCGGCCCTCGTCGCGCAGCGGATCATGGTCGGCGGTGATCAGCAAGGTCGGCGCGAGGCCCGCGAGGTTGCTCGCCAGCAGCGGCGAGACCCGGGGATCAGCAGGCGGCGTGCCGCCGGAGAGATAATTTTCCGCATACCAGATCATCGTCGATTGATCGAGCGAAAAGCCGCTTGCGAACTCAGCGCGGCTTGCTGTGGTGCTCGAGAGATCGGTCGCCGGATAGATCAGGACCTGCCCAGCAAGCCCGACGCCAAGATGGCGCGCGCGGATCGCCAGCGATGCGCAAAGGCTTGCGCCGGCACTGTCGCCTGCAAGGATCAGCCTGCCTGCATCGAGCCCGCGCACCTCACCATTCTCCTGAAGCCAGAGAAGTGCCGCTTCAGCATCCTCGAAAGCGGCCGGAAACGGCGCTTCCGGCGCCTTGCGGTATTCGACCGACAGCACATTGGCGCGGGCGGCATTGGCGAGCGTCCGCACGGGGCCGTCATGGGTTTCGATGCTGCCGACCATCCAGCCGCCGCCATGGAGGAAGAGGATGGTTCGCCTGGCGTCGGCCCTGCGATAGAGCCTTGCCTTCAGCTTCATTTCACCGTTTGGGATTTCGAGATTCTCGATATCCGCAACCTCGTCCTTTGCCCCCCAAAGAAGGGCTAGCCGAACCTCGGAATCGGCACGCGCTTCCTGGGGCGAAAGCGTTTCCAGAGCCGGCCCGCCCAATGCGTCGATCTCCTCCAGCAGGGTTCGATATTCCTGCAACAGCCTCGATCGATCGACCGGGGCCTGGTTTTCTTGCGGCTTCATCAACTCCTCCCGCCGATTGCCTGCCGAGATGGAACAGGAAGATGACAAAAAAGTCAATTATTGAATATTGCATGCGATATTCGATCGTGTTAGCGATTGAGTATGGCAATGCTGGAAGAGGACTGGCTTGCCCAAACGGGAGGATGTCATGACAATTCGCAGTTTCATTGCTGCAGGCCTTGCATGCTCTGTGGCGCTCGCGCCGCTGGGCGCCTTCGCCTCGGATAACAAGATCGCCCTGGTTCCGGGTGGTCCACATCCCTATTTCGCGCCCTGGGAACAGGCTGCAGCTGATGCCGCGAAGGATTTCGGCATCGCCGCCGTCGACTATAAAGTGCCGAGCGAATGGAAGCTTGAGGCGCAGACCGAGCTTCTGGAAAGCCTCGCGGCACAGGGCACCAACGGCTTCGGCGTCTTTCCGGGCGACGCGGTCGGCATCAATGCCACGGTCTCGGAAATGAAGAGCAACAGCATTCCATCCGTCGCGCTCGGCGGCTGCGCGCAGGATCCGACCGATGTCGGGCTTTGCCTGGCGACAGACGTCTCCCAATCGGCCTATCTCGGCACCAAGGCGCTGATCGAGGCCATGGGCGGCAAGGGCACGATCGTTCATCTGGCCGGCCTGCTCGTCGATCCGAACACGACGCTGCGCGTCAAAGCGGTCGAAAAGGCCGTCGGCGAAACGAACGGCGCCGTCACGCTGCTGCAGACGGTCGGCGATACCGATAGCCAGGAACAGGGCGACCAGAAGATCAACGCGCTGCTCGCAGCGCAGAAGGACAAGATCAACGGGATGATTGCCACCGGATACATTTCCTCGGTGGTTGCCGCAACGGCACTCAAGAACCTCGGTGACAAGAAGATCAAGCTCGTCGGCATCGATGACGACAAGATCATCCTCGACGGCATTCGTGACGGTTTCGTCGCCGGCACGATGGCGCAGAACCCCTATGGCCAGGCCTATATCGGCGCCTATGTGCTGGACCAGATGGCGGAAGGCTGCAGCGTGAAGGCCGATGCCCCGTGGATCGCGACGCCGCAGACTGCGCATTTCGTCGATTCCGGTACGTTGCTGATCTCGGCCAAGAACGTCGATGGCTATAAGGACGACCTGAAGGCGCTGACGAAGAAGCTGCAGGCGAGCTTCAAGGACACCTATCTCTCCTGCAAGTGAGGAGAATGGCGCGGGGCCGAACAGGCCTCGCGCCAGATTATCGACATTGCCCACTTCCGTTTAACGATACCGGTCATCCCAGCGCATGGCACCCATCGACAATGATAGTCCCGTCCCCGATGCAGGCAGACGCAGCCTGCTGGGACTTTTGACCAGAGGACCGGCGCAGCTTGGTATTCTGATCATTCTTCTGATCCTGTGGGCCGTCTTCAGCAGTCTTGCGCCGGGCTTCCTGTCCCGCTTCAACCTGAATTCCATGGGGCGCTCGGTCGCGATCGATGTCGTGGTCGGCTTTGCGCAGATGGTGGTGCTGGCGACCGGCGGCATGAACCTCTCGGTCGGTGCCATCGGCGTTTGCTGCGTGATGGCCGCCGGCTATCTGATGCAGCTGGCCGGCCTTCCCATTCCGGTTGCGATCCTCCTGACCCTTGCCTTCGGCGGCTTCCTCGGCGCACTCAACGGGCTGGCCATCGTCAAAACCGGGGTCAACAGCTTCATCGTCACACTTGCGAGCGCCAGCCTGTTTTCCGGCGGTATGCTCATCTTCACCAAGGGCGTGCCACTGAACGGATTGCCGGCAACATTCGGCGCCTTCGGCCGCAGCGGCATCGGCCCGATACCATCGCTGGCAATCGTCGCCTTCGTGATCGGCGCAACGCTCTACATCCTGTTCAAGCATACGGTGCTCGGCCGGCAGGTTCTGGCCGTCGGCGCCAATGCGCGCACGGCGGAAATGTCGGGCATCCCGGTCGGGCGGATCACCATTTTCGTTCATGTGCTCTCGGGTGTGCTCGCTGGCGCTGCCGCCTTGATGCTGACATCGCGGCTTTCGGCGGCCATGCCCGCGGTTGCCGGCGACGACTGGCTGCTTCCCTCCTTCCTCGCGCCCGTCATCGGCGGCACGGCGCTGGCCGGCGGCATGGTCTCCGTCATCGGCACAATCCTCGGCGCGCTGCTGGTCGCAACCATCCGCAGCGGCTTGCTCGTGCTGCAGGTCGGGAATTTCTGGCTGCAGCTCTTCCTCGGCATCTTCCTGCTCTCGGCGATCCTCTTCGAGCGCTACCGGACGACGCTCGCCATCAGCGAACAGACGAGGCGCGCATGAAGACGCTCATTTCCCTGGCCGCACGGACGCAGTGGTCCGGCATCCTTGTCGGCGTAGTCGCCGGCGGCATCGCGCTCAGCCTCGCCTCTCCCGCCTTCATGACGGAATTCAACTGGTTCGTGATGCTGCGCAGCATCTGCGTGTCGCTGCTCGTCGCCTTCAGCCAGATGGTGATGCTCGGCGTCGGACAGATGAACCTTTCGGTCGGAGCGCTCGGCGGGCTCGTCGCTGTCGTCACCGGCGGTCTGATGGATGTCTGGGGCTTGCCGGCGTTCGTCGCCATCATCATTGGCATCGCGTTCGGCGGCTTTGCCGGTTTCGTCAATGGCTGGCTGACGGTGCGCACCGGCATCAACGGTTTCATCGTGACGCTCGCGACCGGCTCGGCCTTTGCCGGCATCAATCTCGGCATCACCAAGGCCATTCCCTTCTACAATCTCTCACCGGCCTTCGTCGCTTTCGGCAATGGGCGGTTCGGGCCTTTCCCGATGCTGCTCATCGTGCCGCTGCTGGTCACCGTGCTGCTCGTGATCTTCTTTGCGCGCACGGTCGAGGGCCGCTATATGCTGGCGGTCGGCGGCAACAGCCATGCAGCGGAACTCTCCGGCATCTCCGTTGCCTGTGCCACCATCATGGCGCATGTCCTGTCAGGCCTGCTTGCCGCGACTGCCGGCGTGCTCGCGGTCGCCCAACTCGGTTCGGCGCAGCCGACGATCGGCGCGGATTGGGTGGTCATTTCCTTTGCGGCTCCGATCATCGGCGGTGCGAGTCTCGCCGGCGGCTCCATATCCATTCTCGGCACTTTCATCGCCGTGCTCTTGGTCGGGCTGATCCAGAACGCCATGGTACTGCTGGCAGTCGATCCCTATTGGGTCACCTTCCTGCTCGGCGCGCTGATCCTTGCCGCCGTCTGGATCAACCGCTATCGCGCAATCCGGGTCGGGGAGGATTGAGATGGCGCTCGTTCTCGACAAGATCGGCAAGTCCTTCCCCGGCGTCAGGGCGCTCAACAACGCCTCGCTGGCGCTCAAAGGCGGCGAGATCCACGCGCTGATGGGCGAAAACGGCGCCGGCAAATCGACGCTGATCAAGGTCATCACCGGCGTTCACCGGCCCGACAGCGGGACCATGACGCTGGACGATGCGCCGCTGTCGCTTGCCTCGCCGCGCGATGCGATCAAGCTTGGCATTTCTGCCGTGCATCAGGAGCGCAACCTCATTCCACGCTTCTCGGTTGCCGAAAACATCCTTCTGGAGGGCCTGCCAGTTCGAAACGGCCTCGTCGATTTCCGCCGCGCCAACGACGAGGCGCGCGAACATCTGCGCAAGGTCGGCCTCGATATCGATCCGGCAACCGAGGTCCGGCGTCTTAGCGTCGCGCAGATGCAGATGGTGGAGATCGCCAAGGCTCTCAGCCACAAGGCGAAGGTGCTGCTGCTCGATGAGCCGACCGCATCGATCACCGACGCCGAAACCGAAATCCTCTTCCGCCTCGTGCGCCAGCTGCGCGATCAGGGAACGGCAATCCTCTTCGTCAGCCACAAACTCGAAGAGGTCTTGAGCCTTTGCGACCGCGTCACGGTTCTGCGCGACGGGGAAGCGACACTACGCGGCGCGCCGATGGCCGGCATGACAAGGCAGACGCTGATCGAGGCGATGATCGGCCGCGCCGAACGGCCGGTGATCGCCCGCGCAGGCAAATCACGCGAAGGCATGCCCAAGCTTGAGCTTCGCGACGTTGCCACCGCTGCCGGCCACAGCGATATTTCCTTCTCGCTGCACCGTGGCGAAATCCTCGGGCTCTACGGGCTTGTCGGCGCCGGACGGACCGAACTGATCCGCGCCATCATCGGTAAGGACAAGGTAACGTCCGGCACGATTGAGATCGACGGCGAGCCCGTGCGCATCCATTCGGTCGAAGAGGCGATCAAGCGCTTCCGCATGGGCTATGTCAGCGAGGACCGGAAACATGAGGGCGTCATCCTCGCCCATCCTATCCGCTCCAACATCGCCATGACGGTCTGGGACAGGATCGCATCCACCCTCGGCCTGATCGGCGCTGGCCAGGAGCGCAAGACCGCCGCCCCGCTTGCACGGCAACTGGAAATCCGCACACCCAGCCTGGAGCAGCTTGTCGGCAATCTTTCGGGCGGCAACCAGCAGAAGGTTTCGCTCGCCAAGTGGCTGGCAGCCGATGTCGACATCCTTTTCATCGACGAGCCGACCGTCGGCATCGACATAAAGGCCAAGGCCTATATTCACGAGTTGATCAACGGGCTTGCCGACAAGGGCATGGCGATCCTGCTGATCTCGAGCGACATGCCGGAAATGGCGGCGCTCGCCGACCGCATCCTCGTCATGCACGATTTCAGGATCGTCCACGAGCATCAGAACGACCGCAAATATGAGACGGCAAGCCGCGCCATCATGTCGGCGATCCACGCGGCCGAACCCGGCCAGACCCGCACGGCAAGCTAGGAGGAAGCATGGCCCGCATTGAAAAGATCGAACTGCGCATGGTGGACCTGCCGCCGAAGGTGAAGCGCACCGATGCGATCCAGAGCTTCGTCAGCCAGGAAACGCCAATCGTCACCATCACCGATTCCGACGGTGCTTCCGGCACCGGCTATTCCTATACGATCGGCACCGGCGGCTCCTCCGTCATGCGGCTTCTGTCGGACCATCTGGTCCCGCTGCTGATCGGCGAGGATGCCGATTGCATCGAGGCGATCTGGCACAAACTGGAATTTGCCACCCACGCCACGACGATCGGGGCGATCACGGCGCTGGCGCTCGCCGCCGTCGATACCGCGCTGTGGGATCTGAGAGCCAAAAAGCAGAAGCTGCCGCTGTGGAAACTCGCAGGCGGCGCCAAGGACAGCTGCCCGCTCTATACGACCGAAGGCGGTTGGCTGCATATCGAGAAGCAAGCGCTCGTCGAAGACGCCCTGCAGGCCAAGGCCAAGGGCTTTTCCGGCTCGAAGGTGAAGATCGGCAGGCCACATGGCGCCGAGGACTATGACCGGCTGTCTGCCATGCGCGCAGCACTCGGTGACGGTTTCGAGATCATGACCGACTGCAATCAGGGCTTTACCGTCGATGAGGCCATCCGCCGGGCCGCACGGCTGGAGGAGCTCGACCTCGCCTGGATCGAGGAACCGCTGCCGGCCGACGATCTCGACGGGCATATCCGGCTTTCCCGCTCAACCTCGACGCCGATCGCCGTCGGTGAATCCCTTTATTCGATCCGGCATTTCCGCGAATATATGCAGAAGGGCGCCTGCTCGATCGTCCAGGTCGACGTTGCCCGCATCGGCGGCATTACGCCCTGGCTCAAGGTCGCGCATGCGGCCGAAGCCTTCGACATTCCGGTCTGCCCGCATTTCCTGATGGAGCTGCATGTCAGCCTCGTCTGCGCCATTCAGAACGGCAAATATGTCGAATATATCCCGCAGCTCGACGACCTGACGACCAAGGGCATGGAGATCCGGAACGGCCACGCCATCGCTCCTTCCCAACCCGGCATCGGCATCGAATGGGACTGGGAGGCCGTGAAGGCCCGCAGCATCGCCGAGTTCACGACGGCAATCACGCAAGGGCGGTAGAACATGCAGCGCATGGGCATGGTGATCGGCCTGGAGCCGGACAAGGTCGCGGAATACAAGGCGCTGCATGCGGCTGTCTGGCCGGAGATCCTGGCACTGATCTCCGCCTGCAACATCACCAACTATTCGATCTTCCTGAAGGAGCCGGAAAACCTGCTCTTCGGCTACTGGGAATATGTCGGCGACGATTTCACGGCCGATATGGCCAAGATGGCCGCCGATCCGGCAAACAAGGCATGGTGGGCCGCCTGCATGCCCTGCCAGAGGCCGCTCGCGACCCGCAAGGAAGGCGAGTGGTGGGCGACGATGCCGGAGGTGTTTCACCTCGATTGAGGCAGGAGCGATGAACCGCCGCGCACCTATCCTGTATCGCGGATCACCGGTTCCGATTTAGCGGCAAGCCCGCGGAACTCATCAGTCCCGGAAGACGTTTTCCGTGCATCCTCGCCTGTCTCATTTCGAGTCCATCGATAATTCGCACACCCATGGAGCCGGATGTCAACGCAGCAGATCCTCGCATTCTCCGTCATCGCCATGATGATGGGGGTCTTTATCTGGGATCGGTTCAGATATGACGTCGTCGCGTGTTGCGCGCTTGTTCTCTCCGTCGCGGTCGGAATCGTCCCTCCGGACAAGGCATTTTCCGGTTTCTCCGATGATATCGTCATTATCGTCGGCAGCGCGTTGATCGTCTCAGCCGGGGTTGCACGTTCAGGCGTCGTCGACATGGCGATCAAGCGATTCTTTCCGAACCTCAATACGCTGCACAGCCAGATTGCCCTGCTGATGATCGCCGTGGCATTGCTTTCCGCGTTCATCAAGAATATCGGCGCGCTGGCGATCATGATGCCGGTCGCCTTTCAGTTTGCCCGGAGGTCTGGCGTCTCACCGTCCAAATATCTGATGCCCATGTCATTCGCAGCCTTGCTTGGCGGCCTGATGACGCAGATCGGTACGTCGCCGAATATCGTCGTCTCGCGGCTGATGGCGGAGATGACGGGCAGTTCCTTCACTATGTTCGATTTCACGCCGGTCGGCAGTGTCCTGACGATCGTCGGCATCACCTTTGTTATCTTCTTTCACTGGCTGGTGCCAAGTCGTACGAAACAGGGCAGCTCGATCGAGGAAGCGGTCGACATCAAGAACTATACCTCGGAAGCGCTGGTTACGGCTGAATCGGCTGTCTTGGAAAAGCCGATCAGCGTTCTTGTCAAACCTGGCGACGGCGAGGCAATTGCCACTGCCGTCCTGCGCGGCGCGACGCGCATGTCCCCCTTCCCTGATCTCACACTCCGGGAAAACGATATCGTGCTGCTGGAAGGCCCGCCGGCCGCGCTCGACCGCATCGTGTCAGCCGGAAAGCTGCAGCTCGCCGGCAAGCCAATCAGGGAAAGTGGGCAGATGAAGGCGGAGGTCGTCTCGATCGAGGTGGTGATCGGTCAAGAATCGCCCCTGAGGGGCCGTTCCGTCAAGCAACTTGCGCTCGCCTATACGCGCGGCGTCAATCTGCTGGCCATCAGCCGGCATGGCCAACGGCTGAAGGAGCGCCTTGCCAATCTGACACTTGCAGCCGGCGACGTGCTCGTGCTGCAGGGAAGCCGTGAGAACCTGCCAGTCGTCATGCAGGATCTTACCCTTTTGCCACTTGCCCAGCGCGAAATATTGCTCGGCACGCGCCGGCGGGCTTTCATTCCGCTGATCATCCTGGCGCTTGCCATGGCGACGACGGCGGTCGGCGTTGTGCCGGTGCCTGTCGCCTTCTTTGCGGCGGCGCTTGGCATGGTCGTCTTCCGGGCGATCCCGCTTGCCGATATCTACAAGTCGGTCGACGGCCCGATCCTCATCATGCTTGCAGCCTTGATCCCCGTCTCCGATACGCTGCGCACTTCAGGCGGCAGCGATCTCATCGCCCATGGGCTTGGCGACATCGCCAAGGGCGTGCCGGCCTGGGGCGCGCTCGGCTTGATTCTTGTCGCAGCGATGGCCGTAACGCCCTTTCTCAACAATGCCGCCACCGTGCTTGTTATGGGGCCGATCGCCGTCGGTTTTGCCACCGATCTCGGCTTCCGGCCGGAGGCCTTCCTGATGGCGGTGGCGATCGGTGCCGGCTGCGATTTCCTGACCCCGGTCGGCCACCAATGCAACACACTAGTCTTCGGTCCGGGAGGATATAAATTCTCCGACTACCCGCGCCTCGGCCTTCCGCTGTCGTTTCTGATCATTATCGCGAGCGTGCCGATGCTGTTGTACGTGTGGCCCGTAAACTGATTGCTGGTACGCGCGGGTCAACAGAACGCACCAGACGCACAGAGAGCCAGTCTTGCTACACGTTCTGCCTATGAACCGCAAAACTGCCGTAGCGCTCCCCATGGAGCATGATCCCATACTTTTCGAAAATTCTTCCATTGATTGCAGAATCGGCAATGCCACCCAAACCCGGCGTCGTATCCGATTAGCGACGGTCCTTTACCGAAACTCTCTTGCCGGCGAAACCTTCTTGACATGCTTTCGGTATGCCCGCCGCCTCACGGTGGGCGTACAGCGGGTTCTTCGTGCAGGGAAGAAGATTACAGGGCAGCGACGCTCACCCGTAGCCGGGGTGCGGCAAAATCCAGAAAGCGGCGCATCTTGAGCGGCATCTGGCCGCGGGCGAGATGGACCAGGTGGATGGGAGCGGGCTTCGGTTCGAAGTCCTCAAGCACAAGTTTGAGCGCGCCGGCCGCGACCGCTCCTGCGACCTGGTAATACAGCAGCCTGGTGACGCCAGCGCCGCGGATGGCGGCCTCGGCGGCCGCCTCGGTGGTGGTGACTGAAAGCCGCGGGCTAATCAGCACCTCTATGGCCTTTGCAGCTCCTGGCTTCTGGAACCGCCAGCCGGCCGTGGGCGTCAGGACCTCGACGTTGATGCAGGGCAGGCCCAGGAGATCGGCCGGCTCCTTCGGCACCCCGCGGCCGGCAAAGAGGGCCGGACTGCCGCAGACGACCCTGCGCACCGAGCCGATGCGGGTTGCGACCATGGCGCTGTCGGGCAGATTGCCGATTCGCACGGCCATATCGACATGTTCTCCGACGAGATCGATATTCCTGTCCGTCAGCATCAGCCGCACGTTGATAGCCGGAAAGGCTTCCAGGAAGTCGGTCACGACAGGCAGCACATGAAAACGGCCGAACTGCACTGGCGCAGTGATCACCAGTTCGCCCTTTGGCATTGCGAATTCGCCCGATGCCTGACGCTCGGCCTCTTCCACTTGCTCGAGGATGCGCCTTGCCGCCTCGATATAGGTGGCGCCCGCATCGGTCAGGGCAATCTTCCGGGTGGTGCGGGTCAACAGCTTCGTTCCCAGCAGCGTTTCCAGTTCGGTGATCCTGCGGCTCAGCGTCGGCAGGGGAATTTTCAGCGACCGGCCGGCCGCAGACAGGTTTCCCTTATCCACCACCTCCAGCAGCATCGACATGGCTTCGAACCGATCCATTTATTCTTCCAATTTTTGGTAAAATCACTTTCATGCAGAGCATATTCTCTTTCCGATTGGAAATCGACACATTGAGTTCGCCAAGCCAATCACAGCTCGGCTGTCCCAAAGGAGATTTCCATGTCCCGTATTTCCATCCCCGCCCGTGACGATGTGCCGGAAGCAGCCAAGGCGACGCTGGATGGCATCCAGAAGGCGCTCGGCTTCGTCCCGAACCTGTTTCGTCTGATCGCCAACAGCCCGGCGGCCCTGGCGGCATTCACCGGTCTTCAGGGTGGGCTTTCTAAAGCGCTCGATCTCAAGACGCGTGAGCGGATCGCGCTTGCCGTCGCAGAGGTGAACGGCTGCGGCTATTGCCTGTCCGCCCATACCTATCTCGGCCTAAACCTGGCAAAGATCAGCCCGGAAGAAATTGCCCTCAACCGCAAGGGCGCATCAGCCGATGTCAAGGCGAATGCCGCCGTCGGCTTTGCGGCAAAGATCGCCGAGGCACGCGGACATGTCGCCGACGCCGATATCGCTGCCGTGCGCGCTGCAGGCTTTTCGGATGCGCAGATCGTCGAAATCGTCGCTCTGGTCGCCGAAAACACTTTCACCAACTATCTGAACGAAGTCGCCAAGACAGATATCGACTTCCCGGCAGTCTCCGCTGTCAATGCGGCCTGACAGACGAGGAGCGGGGCTGGCGCTCCGCCCCTCCCAACCCTTTGAGGAGATGGATCATGTCCTATGGATTTCTCGACATAGCCTCGACCCCGAGCGTGCGTGCCGCGCAGGCGGAAATGGGTGTCCAGGACTTCTGGACGAACCTGCCGACCGACCGCAGCTTCGACCGCTTCAGCGAAAACGAGCGCGCCTTCATTGCTTCCCGCGACAGCTTCTACATGGCCACCGTTTCCGAAACCCACTGGCCCTATGTGCAGCACCGGGGCGGTCCGCAGGGTTTCCTGAAGGTACTCGACGATCGCACACTTGCCTTTGCGGACTATCGCGGCAATCGCCAGTACATCAGCACCGGTAATCTCGCCGCCAATGATAAGGTGTGCCTGTTCCTGATGGATTATCCTCGCCGCGCACGGCTGAAGATCTATGCCCATGCCGAAAAGCTGGGGCTTGATGCCGATCCGGCGCTCGCCGAGCTGCTTGTTTCGCCTTCCTATCGCGCAAAGCCGGAACGTCTCTTCCGCCTGCGCCTCGAAGCCTTCGACTGGAATTGCCCGCAGCATATCACGCCGCGCTATACCGAGGCGGAAATTGCCGTCGCCGTAGAACCGCTTCGTCAGCGCCTGACGGAGCTGGAAGCAGAGAATGCCGCCTTGCGGGCACAGGTCGCGCGCGGAGATGTCGGCTAAAACTCGGCTATTGCGCTGAGACCGCGCCCCTGTCTGTCAGCAACAGCGAGGCAGAAGGGGACGGCATATCTAACATTCCTATTGCGGCTCCTCTTCATCCGAAGTGAGCAGCTCAATGAGCGCAGCAACCCTGCCGGTCGCCAGGCGTCGCCCCTCACCCATCAAGGCCTCGTCATTATTGACCCACGCAAATGCCTCTGCAAGCTCGGCCTGCGTTGCACCGGTCGCAATGACGTCGGCCACAAGTGTATTATCAACAGGTCCAAGGATGGCGATGACATCGTCTGAAGTCATTGTCATATCCATTCCTCCTCTCTTTACCTCCGCTTGAACCTAGTGACGCTGTTGGAAAGATCAATTTTTCTGTCGGGAAGTTCCTCGCCGATATAGGCGCGATGGGGCTCGATGGGGCGGTTCGTATGCGTGGCGGTCACGTTCGACTGGGCAAAAGCGGGCGCGCCGACAAGCAGGACACTGACAGCGATCGAAATGAGTTTTTTCATGGTAATGCTCTCCGGGCATGAATATTGCGCGTTGACGATTTTTGCCAGGGGCAAGGCCCTGGATAGTGAATGCGGCGATCGGACCTTCTCGCCGCGGTCGACATGAACCCACGGCAAGCTCTGGGCGCTGCAGCCATGATTTCTCCCTTTTCATTGTAATGGTAAGGTGGATGGTGCCGGCATGAAACATCCGGGGACGCATTGAGGCTGACATATGGCAAGCAAGCGCAGGATCAGAGACTGCCTCTCGATGGCGATCCTTCTCGCCGGCCTTGCGGGCGCTGCGGCGGCCGACCAGCCGGATCCGTTTGGTCAATTCGGCGAACGCTGCCTCGGGCGGGGGCCGGATTTCCAGCGCACCGTCGCCGCTGCGAAGGACCGGAACTGGCCGGCTCTTGCAACGGATATGATGACCAGCCTCACGCCGGTGGAAAATCCGGTCGCGCTGGAAGGCTGGAATCTGACCGCGGAAGGAGATGGCTCATTTGAAGCCCTCGTCGTCGCGCGGGCGTCTGTGGGCGAGAGCAGGGTGGAAAGCTGCACCATGGCCTTCGCGGAAATCGATGCCGCGGCCTTTGAGCGTCGCCTCGTCGATGAGACACGCGCCAAGGCATCAGGCGCGAAGAATGGTCAGGGGCGCATCAGGAAATTCTTCGAGGCGTCGTCTTCCGAGCGCAGGCAAGCGATCACGCTCGACCTGCCTCTCTATCCGAACGGAAACGACGAAGTCGTCGTCAGCGTCGTCTCGGAGCAGCAGATCGAAAACTGATCAGATGATCGGGTTTGCCCTCGTGTCGCCGGCGGGACTGTCGGTTGCGCGGCAGTTCGGCGATCCGCCCCGACGGTGGAAATCCCGGCAAGGCAGGGTCGCGAGAGGGCAGATGCCCCAGAAATCCCGCCAACCTTGTTACTCCTGCATATCGGCCGCCCGGGCTTACGCTCCTCGCCGATCATCAGGGAACCCCTCCTGATGGCAAGGTCAGTCATAGGAGCATGTCTTGAACATCGGAAACAAAACGGTCCTGATATCAGGCGCCAATCGCGGCATCGGCCGGGCTCTCATGGACGAAGCGCTACGTCGTGGTGCAAAGCGCGTCTATGCAGGGTCGCGCAGCGAGCAGCGCCATGAGGATGAGCGCGTCACCTTCGTCAAACTCGATATTACCGACGAGTGGGATGTCCTGAAGGCGGCTGCCACTGTCGAAGACCTCGATATCCTCATCAACAATGCCGGCATCTTCATGCCCGACGATCTCACCGATAAAGACATCATCAATTGCCATCTGGCGGTCAATTTCTTCGGGCCGCTAAGGGTGACCCAGGCCTTTGTCCCGGCACTGATGCGATCGAAGGGCGCCATCATCAACAACCTCTCCCTGTCGGCGCTGGTGCCGGTCGCTTCCACACCGGCCTATTCGGTCTCGAAGGCGGCGGCACATAACCTGATGCAGGCCTTCCGGGCGCTCCTGTCAGCGCGCGGTGTCGCGGTACACAGCTGTTTCACCGGACCCGTTGATACCGATATGACGCGCGGCTTCGAGGTGCCGAAGTCGCCACCCGGCCTGGTGGCGGCAGGAATATTCGACGGCTTCGAAAGAGGCGAAGAGGATATCTTCCCCGATCCCTATTCCGAACGCATTGCCGATGGCTGGCGCACCGGCGTCATCAAGGCTCTCGAGCAGGAATTTGCCACTTACGCTCCGCCGGCAGCTGAGGCGGCTCAGGACTGCTGTCACCACTGACATTCTGTTGCGTGCGAAAGGCCTTGCCGCGCCGTTCGCCGCAAGCGGCTGCCTACTTCATATAAAGCGAACGCGAGCGCTCCAGATGTTTGAGCACTGCGGCCTCCGCGCCATCGGCATCATTGGCGGCAAGCCGCTCCAGGATCTCTTCATGTTCGGCGAGCGTATATTTTTCCTTGCCGGTCCAGATCAGCATTTCCGTATGATATTCCTTCAGCCATGCCAGCATGGCTTCGCTGACGGCCACATAGATCGGGTTGCCGGAAATCTGGGCGATGCGGGTGTGGAACCGCATGTCGGCGGAAATGAATTCTTCGGCATGGCCGAGGGATGCGCGCTGATGGTCGATGATTTCGCGAAGCGCCTCGACATCAGCCGGTTTGGCGCGTTGCGCCGCTTCACGCGCCATGCCGCGCTCGAAGAAGATACGGGCGCTTTTCAGGTGCTCCAGCGAATCGGCCGATTGCGACAGCATGATCTTCGCCGTCAAATCGACCTGCCGGAAGATCGACTGGGCGGTCAGCTTCAGGACCTTCGCGCGCTCGCCGTGCGAGATGCTGACGAGGCCCTTGTTGGCGAGAGATTGCATCGCCTCGCGGATCGCCGGACGACCGACGCCGAAGCGTTCCATCAGGACGCGCTCGGAGGGCATCTCGTCGCCCGGTTGCAACTCTCCTGACGTAATCAGCCGTTCCAGCCGGTCAAAAACCTCGTCAGACAGTTTTCGACGGACAATAGGTTCGATGGCTGAGGTCATGGCGTCTCGCTGGCTCAAATCTTCCCTCCCTTAACATTTCCACCGACCGACGACAAAGCGCGCCACGCGAAATTCACACCTGTTGAAAATTTCCATTGCAGAAAATGGAATACTCATTATACCAGATTACAAGTTGACGCCATGGCTTCTTGACGTGGCGAGAGGAGCAACCGGCAATTTTCATGATGATAACGCTCACCTACCGCATCGAGACGCCTGGCAGCGTCGAAGCGATGGCGAACAAGATCGCTTCCGATCAATCGACCGGCACCTTCGTTCCGGTTCCGGGCGAGACGGAGGAATTGAAGTCGCGGGTTGCCGCGCGGGTACTCGCCATCCGGCCGCTGGAAGATAGGCGCCATCCCTCCTGGCCGGAAGCGCCCGAGGGCGCACGGCTGCAGCGTGCCGATGTCGATATCGCCTTCCCCCTCGATGCGATCGGCACGGATCTTTCGGCGCTGATGACGATCGCGATCGGCGGAACCTTTTCCATCAAGGGCATAACGGGCCTGCGCGTCATCGACATGAAGCTCCCCGAGGCTTTCAGGGATGCCCATCCCGGCCCGCAGTTCGGCCTTCCCGGCAGCCGACGCCTGACCGGCGTTGAAGGCCGGCCGATCATCGGCACGATCGTCAAGCCGGCGCTTGGCCTGCGGCCGCATGAAACTGCCGAGCTCGTCGGCGAACTGATCGCATCCGGCGTCGACTTCATCAAGGACGACGAGAAACTGATGAGCCCCGCCTATTCGCCGCTGAAGGAGCGTGTGGCGGCGATCATGCCCCGCATTCTCGATCACGAGCAGAAGACCGGCAAGAAGGTGATGTATGCCTTCGGCATCTCGCATGCCGATCCCGACGAGATGATGCGCAACCACGATCTCGTGCTGGAAGCGGGCGGCAACTGCGCCGTCGTCAACATCAATTCGGTCGGTTTCGGCGGCATGAGTTTCCTGCGCAGGCGCTCGGGCCTCGTGTTGCATGCGCATCGCAACGGCTGGGACGTGCTGACACGCCATCCCGGCATTGGCCTCGATTTCAAGGTCTATCAGCAGTTCTGGCGGCTGCTCGGCGTCGACCAGTTTCAGATCAACGGCATCCGCGTGAAATATTGGGAGCCGGACGAGAGTTTCGTCGCCTCGTTCAAGGCGGTCAGCACGCCGCTCTTTGCCCCCTCCGACTGCCCGTTGCCGGTTGCCGGTTCCGGCCAGTGGGGCGGCCAGGCGCCGGAAACCTATCAGCGCACCGGCCGCACGACCGATCTTCTCTATCTTTGCGGCGGCGGCATCGTCAGCCATCCGCAGGGACCTGCAGCCGGCGTGCGCGCCGTGCAGCAGGCCTGGCAGGCAGCGGTCGCCGACATTCCGCTCGACGACTATGCCAAAGATCATCCGGAACTTGCGGCATCGATCGCCAAGTTCAGCGATGGAAAGGCTGCATGACGATGCGCGACCTGCTCGTCAGTTACTACGGCGACGACTTCACCGGCTCCGCCGATGTGATGGAGGCGCTTGCTAGCAACGGTATTCCGACCGTGCTCTTCCTCGGCATTCCCGATCAGCCGCTGCTCGACCGCTTCCAGAATTGCCGGGCCATCGGTATTGCCGGAACGAGCCGCAGCGAGACCCCTGCCTGGATGCAGGAGCATCTTGGCCCAGCGCTTGAATGGCTGAAGGCGCTCAAGGCCGGCATCTGCCACTACAAGGTCTGCTCGACCTTCGATTCAGCCCCCGAGGTCGGCAATATCGGCAAGGCAATCGAGATCGGCAGCGCGACGTTCGAACAGAAGCTCGTGCCCGTCATCGTCGGAGCGCCACAACTGAAGCGATACACAGCCTTCGGCAATCTCTTTGCCGCCTACCAGGGACGTATCTTCCGCATCGACCGGCACCCCGTCATGAGCCGCCACCCGGTCACCCCCATGCATGAGGCGGACCTTGCGCTTCATCTCGGCAAGCAGACCGATCTTCCCGTCTCATTGGCCGACCTGGTGCTGCTTTCTTCGCCCGATGCCGATGCGGGGATCGACCAGCTGATTGCCGATCTATCCGGCATCCTGCTTCTCGATGTCGATTCCGCCGAGAGCCAGGCGGCCGCCGGCCGACAACTCAAGCGGATCACGGCCGCAAAAGGCAGCTTCGTCGCCGGTTCCTCCGGTGTCGAATACGCACTCATCAATGCCTGGCGCGAACAGGGGCTGATTGGTCCCAGCATCGAGTTCCAGTCTCCGGGCAGGGTCGACCGGCTTGCCGCAGTCTCAGGCAGCGTGTCGCCAACGACCGAGCGGCAGATCCGCACAGCCATCGCCGATGGCTTCGAAGATATCCCGCTCGATCCGCTGGCGCTCGTCGGCACGAATGGGGAGGCCGCACTGGATGCAGCGGTTGCCGCCGGGCTCGTCGCTCTGAAGACAGGCCGCAGCGTCATCCTGCACACCGCGCTTGGCCCTTCGGCCGACCGTGGCGCCGATATCGATCAGCTGCCCGGCGCTCGTCACCGGCTGGGCTGGGCGCTTGGCACCATCCTGCGCCGCCTTGTCGAAATGGAGGGGCTTTCGCGTGCGGTCATCGCCGGTGGAGATACGTCGAGCCACGCGCTGAAAGAATTGCGCGTCGATGCGCTGACGACCCTGCTGCCGTTGCCGCAGACCCCCGGCTCGCCGCTCTGCACCGCCCATGGCGGTTACGCGCCGACAGATGGGCTGCAGATCGCGCTGAAGGGCGGGCAGGTCGGTGCAGACGGCTATTTCGCGCAGATCCGTGATGGAAGGAAGGCCTGATGACCTGTTGGATGGTCAACCGCGTCAAGATGAACAAGACGCTTGCGAGACCGTCGGTTTTCTGAGCGCTACACACATCTATGATGACATAGTGATTGACTCATCATACCAGTTACAATACGAATCCCGCATACAAAGGTGAGGAAACATGACAGCGATTGCCCTCTTTGGCGCCGGCGGAAAAATGGGATACCGGCTGGCCAAGAATCTCAAAGGTTCCCGTTTTGACGTTCGCCATGTCGAAGTCAGCGATGCCGGCAAGGCGCGCCTGAAGAACGATCTCGGCATCGATTGCACCCCGGCCGATGCCGCGCTCGACGGTGCAGACGTCGTGATCCTGGCCGTGCCGGATACCGCGATCGGCAAGGTTGCCGTTGGCATCGTCAACAAGCTGAAGCCGGGCACCATGGTCGTGGCTCTCGACGCCGCCGCGCCCTTTGCAGGCCACCTGCCTGATCGTGCCGACCTCACCTATTTCGTCACCCATCCCTGCCATCCGCCGATCTTCAACGACGAAACGGAGATGCAGGCGAAGAAGGACCATTTCGGCGGCCTGTTTGCCAAGCAGCATATCGTCTCGGCCCTGATGCAGGGTCCGGAAAGTGCCTATAGCCTGGGTGAGGAAATCGCCAAGGTGATCTGGGCGCCGGTCATGCGTTCGCATCGCGTCACCGTCGAGCAGATGGCGATGCTGGAGCCCGGCCTTTCGGAAACCGTCTGCGCCTCGCTGCTCGTCGTCATGCGCCAGGCCATGGACGAATGCATCGCCCGCGGCGTCCCGGCGGAAGCCGCCCGCGACTTCCTGCTCGGCCACATGAACGTACTCGGCGCCGTGATCTTCAAGGAAGTCGACGGCGTTTTCTCGGATGCCTGCAACAAGGCGATCGAGTTCGGCATTCCAGCCCTCATGCGCGACGATTGGAAGAAGGTCTTCGAACCTCAGGAGATCGCCGACAGCATCCGGCGCATCACCTGACATATCAGCGGCAAGGCGCGCCTTGCTGCTCTGCCGGCCCGCGGGGGGACTTTGACGGACCGGTTTTCTTTTTTCGCATGGATTTCAACCGAACCGGGATTGGTTCGGCCATGCGTCAAACCTGGGAGGAGAAACCATGAAACTTACACGTAGACTGACCCTGGCTGCCTTTGCCGGTGCGCTTTCATTTGGCGTGGCCATGCCGGCCTTTTCGGCCGACCTGATCGCCATCATCACGCCGGCTCACGACAACCCGTTCTTCAAGGCGGAAGCTGTCGGCGCCGAAGCCAAGGCCAAGGAACTCGGCTATGAGGCGCTCGTCATGACCCATGACGACGATGCCAACAAGCAGTCGGAAATGATCGATACCGCCATCGGCCGCGGCGCCAAGGCGATCATCCTCGACAATGCCGGCGCCGATGCTTCGGTTGCCGCCGTCAAAAAGGCCAAGGATGCCGGCATCCCCTCCTTCCTTATCGACCGCGAAATCAATGCGACCGGCGTTGCCGTCGCCCAGATCGTTTCCAACAACTATCAGGGCGCCCAGCTCGGCGCGCAGGAATTCGTCAAGCTCATGGGCGAGAAGGGCAATTATGTCGAGCTCGTCGGCAAGGAGTCGGACACCAATGCCGGCATCCGTTCGCAGGGCTATCATGACGTCATCGACGACTATCCGGACCTGAAGTCCGTTGCCAAGCAGTCGGCCAACTGGAGTCAGACGGAAGCCTACGCCAAGATGGAAACTATCCTGCAGGCCAATCCCGACATCAAGGGCGTGATCTCCGGCAACGACACGATGGCCATGGGCGCGATCGCTGCTCTTCAGGCTGCTGGCCGCAAGGACGTGATCGTCGTCGGCTTCGACGGCTCCAACGACGTGCGCGACTCCATCAAATCGGGCGGTATCAAGGCCACCGTGCTGCAGCCGGCCTATGCGCAGGCCCAGATGGCGGTCGAGCAAGCCGACGCCTACATCAAGAACAAGACGGCACCAAAGGAAGAAAAGCAGCTCATGGACTGCGTTCTCATCAATGCCGACAACGCGGGCAAGCTCGAGACTTTTGCTCTGGCAAAGTAAGGCGGACCGACCGCTGCAGGGAGCGCGGGACACTGCGCTCCCTGCAGCCTGTTTCCATTGATTTCGAGGTTTATCGCATGTTGAGGATCAGGGGCGCCCTGATCGCCGCTCTCGTGGCGGCGGCTTTGCCCGGATGCAAGATCATCAAGACACCGACTGCGGAAGAAAAAGCCGCAGCGGCGGCAAAGAACGCTTTCGATCCGAATGCCAAGGTTGAGGCAATGTGGCAGCCGCAGGTCGTTCCCTACTATGAAAAGCGTGCCGGCGAGTTAAAGGACGTTGCAGCGCTTGTCGCTTCGAACCCTGACCAGGCCGGCGAGAAATACGGCAACCCGCACAAGCAGGCGAGTTCGCCCTGGACCTATGCGGTGAAATTCACGGGCAAGGTCGTCGCGGCCGATACGGCGTCGCGTGCGGCAACGCTCGATGTCGATGCCGATGGCGACGGCAAAGCTGACGCAAAAGTGCAGATCGGCCCGGCACTCCGAGGCACGGCGTTGCGCGATACCTTGGATTTCGTCAATTTCAACGAGTTCAAGAACCAGATCGAATGGGCGCAGTTCGGCAAGTCCTTCAATGAGAAGGCCAACAGCGCTTTCCTGTCGGCAATCCCGCGTGATGGGCTGGTCGGCAAGACGGTCACTGTGACCGGCGCCTTCCCGCTGCCGTCGGGCAGCGACGTTCCTCTCGTCACTCCTTCGGCGCTGATGGTGGCACCATGACCATCACCGAGGCCCCGAAGGACGATATCATCCTGCGCCTCGACGACGTGTCGAAGGTCTATTCCGGCATCGTCGCCGTCAAGCACGCCAATCTCGAGCTGCGACGCGGCGCCGTCAACGTGCTCGTCGGCGAGAACGGTGCCGGCAAATCGACGCTGATGAAGATCATCGCCGGCGTCGAGCGGCCGACGCTCGGGAGCATCATCCTGGAGGACGAGACCGTCTCCTTCACGAGCCCCGCCGATGCGCAGGCGCACGGCATCGGCATGATCTTCCAGGAGCTCAACCTTTTCGCCAACATGTCGGTCGCCGAAAACATCTTCGCGACGCGCGAACTGACCCGCGGCATCATCGGCATCGACCATAAGGAACAGGTCCGCAAAGCCAACGAATTCCTTGAGCGACTTGATGCCGGCATCGATGCCGAGACGATGGTCGAGGACCTGCCGATCGGCCAGCAGCAGCTCGTCGAGATCGCCAAGGCAATGTCGCTGAATGCCCGCATCCTGATCATGGACGAGCCGACATCGGCACTGTCTGCGGCTGAGGTCGAGATCCTCTTCAAGGTGATCGGCGAGCTGAAGGCGCAGGGCGTGGCCATCGTCTATATTTCGCACCGCCTCGAAGAGCTGATGCGGATCGGCGACTTCATCACAGTGCTGCGCGACGGGCAGATCACCGGCCAGGCAATGGTCAAGGATATCGATACGCGCTGGATCGTGCGCTCGATGATCGGCTCGGATGCCAAGGATTTCGCCAAATCGGTGAACCATACGGTCGGCAAGGAAATGTTCCGCACCGAAAATATCAGCCTGCCGCGCCCAACCGGCGGGCTTGCGGTCGACAATATCTCACTATCGGTCAAGGCGGGCGAGATCCTCGGCATTTACGGGCTGATGGGCGCCGGACGCAGCGAATTCTTCGAATGCGTCATCGGCCGTCATGCGCACTCGACCGGCAAGATCTTCATCGACGGCGAGGAAGTGCGCGCCCGCGATACGACGCGGCGCATTCGCCGGGGTCTCGCGCTCATTCCCGAGGACCGGCAGCGCGAGGGGCTGGTGCAGGTGCTCTCCATCGCATCCAACCTGACGCTTGCAAGCCTCGCCCGCTTCACCCGCCTCTTCCACATCAGTGCCAAGGCAGAGAAGAACGCCATTGTTGAGGCGATCCGCGATCTTGCCATCAAGGCGCCTAACCCGGACTTCGAGGTAACGTCGATGTCCGGCGGCAACCAGCAGAAAGTAGTCATCGGTAAGGCGCTGATGACCAATCCGAAGGTTCTTTTGATGGACGAGCCAAGTCGCGGCATCGATGTCGGCGCCAAGGCGGACGTGTTCCGTACCATGCGCCGGCTTGCCGCCGATGGTCTCGCCATCCTGTTTTCAACCTCCGACCTCGAAGAGGTCATGGCGCTTTCCGACCGTATCGCGGTGCTCAGCAACGGCCATCTCATCGCTGTCTTCAACCGTGACGACGCGACGGAAGATGCCATTATCGCTGCCTCGGCAAAGGGGCACGAACATCAAGGGAAACTCGCGTCATGACGGCGGCTACTGCATCCACCTCCGCGCCGAAGAGCGCGAACGGCTCCTTCCTCCTGACGCTGATGAAGCTTCGAACCTTCATCGCGCTCTTTGCCGTCATCATCTTCTTCTCGATCTTCGCGCCGAACTTCACCTCGACGGCGAACATGATCCTGATGTCGAAACATGTGGCGCTGAACGCCTTCCTGGCGATGGGCATGACCTTCGTCATCATCACCGGCGGCATCGACCTCTCGGTCGGCTCGATCGTCGGCCTCTGCGGCATGGTTGCCGGTGGCCTGATCCTTTATGGCGTCGAACTGCCGATCGGCTATACTGTCTATTTCAATCTCGTGGAGATCGTGTTGATCACACTTTCGATCGGCCTCATCATCGGCCTGATCAATGGGCTACTGATCACCAAGCTCAACGTTGCGCCTTTCATCGCGACCCTCGGCACGCTCTATGTCGCCCGCGGCCTGGCGCTGCTTTCCTCCGACGGCCAGACCTTCCCCAACCTCGTCGGCCGGCCGGAATATGCCACGACGGGCTTCGATTTCTTCGGCGCCGGTCGCATTCTTGGCCTGCCGGTGTCGATCTGGATCCTGATTTTCCTCGCGCTCGTTGCTGCCTATGTGGCGCGCTCGACACCGATCGGCCGCCATATCTTTGCCGTCGGCGGCAATGAGCGGGCCGCGCGCATGTCGGGCATCCGCGTGGATCTGGTCAAGATCTTCGTCTACATGTTCTCCGGCCTGTGCGCGGCGATCGTCGGCATCGTCATCTCCTCGGAGCTGATGGCCGCGCATCCGGCAACGGGCGAAAGCTTCGAGCTCAATGCGATCGCTGCAGCTGTGCTCGGCGGAACTTCGATGTCAGGCGGGCGCGGCACGATCGGCGGCACGATCATCGGCGCCTTCGTGATCGGCATTCTTTCCGACGGTCTGGTCATGATGGGGGTTTCTTCCTTCTGGCAGATGGTCATCAAGGGGTTGGTCATCATCATCGCCGTCGTCGTCGATCAGGCGCAGCGTCGGCTGCAGCAGCGCGTGACCCTCATGCAGATGGCAAAGGCAGGTTGAAATGGCTGACGTGAAAGGTGCTTTGATCGGTTGCGGCTTCTTTGCGATCAACCAGATGCACGCGTGGAAGGATGTCGATGGTGCCGCGGTCGTGGCGATCTGCGACCGTGACCCGGAGCGGCTGAAGATCGTCGGCGAGCAGTTCGGCATCAATAGGCGCTATACGGATGCCGCAGCCATGTTTGCCGATGGCGGCTTCGATTTCGTTGATATCGCCACCACGGTACACAGCCACCGGGCGCTGGTGGAGATGGCGGCGAGCCATAAGATCCCCGCCATCTGCCAGAAACCCTTCGCCAAGACGCTTACCGATGCCAAGGCGATGGTCGAAGCCTGCCGGAAGGCAGGCATTCCACTGATGGTGCATGAGAATTTCCGCTGGCAGACGCCAATCCAGGCTGTCCGCCGGCTTCTCGACAACAAGGCGATCGGCACGCCCTTCTGGGGCCGCTTCTCGTTTCGGTCCGGGTATGACGTCTTTTCGGGCCAGCCCTATCTTGCCGAAGGCGAACGCTTCATCATCGAAGACCTCGGTATCCATACGCTCGATATCGCCCGCTTCATCCTCGGCGACGTCAAGACGCTGACGGCCCGCGCCAAACGCGTCAATCCAAAGATCAAGGGCGAGGATGTCGCGACGATCCTGCTCGACCATGAAAGCGGCGCGACGTCGGTCGTCGACGTCAGCTACGCGACCAGGCTTGGCACGGAGCCTTTCCCGGAAACGCTGATCGAGCTCGACGGCACCGACGGAACGATCCGTCTTTCTGTCGGCTACCGGCTCGAGGTCACCAACGCGGCCGGCACGGTCGTATCCGATACCTCGCCGCAGCTACTCTCCTGGGCAGCGCGTCCCTGGCACAATATTCAGGAAAGCGTCTATGCAATCCAGAAGCACTGGGTCGACCGGCTGAAGAACGGCGGTGAGCCGGCAACCTCAGGCGCCGACAACCTCAAGACCTTCGCCCTCGTTGAAGCGGCCTATGACAGTGCGGCATCAGGCAAGACAATCGACGTGGAGGCGATGCTGAAATGACGACGGACGCCTTCGCTCTCTATGGCACGCATGAGGCCGATGAGCATCCGGTCCGCCTAACTGCCGGACGCCTCTCAGCCGATCTGGCAAAGGGCAATCTGCGGACGATCCGCTATGACGGCGTCGAGGTGCTGCGTGCCGTTTCCTATCTTGTGCGTGACCGCGACTGGGGCACCTACAGTCCTGATATCGAGAACCTCTGGATCGAGCAGGGCAACGATGCCTTTTCCGTTCGTTATGTCGCGCATTGCCGGGGACCCGAAGACAGCAGGCTTGGCATTTCGGTGCATATTGCGGCAACGGAGCATGAACTGATCTTCGAAGCCGGAGCGCTCTCGCCGACCGGTTTCGAAACCAATCGCTGCGGTTTCTGCATCCTGCATCCGATCGTCGGCATTGCCGGAAGCCCTGCCAAGGTCGAGCATGTCGATGGCAGCGTGAACGAGACGCGCTTCCCCGACCAGATCGATCCCTGGCAGCCCTTCAAGGATATGCGGGCGATCACCCATCAGGTGCTGCCGGACGTTTCAGCCGAATGCCGCATGGAAGGCGATACGTTCGAGATGGAAGACCAGCGCAACTGGTCGGACGCGTCCTACAAGACATATGTGCGGCCACTGGCCCTGCCCTGGCCCTACCAGATCGCCGCAAACGAACCAGTGCGCCAAAGGATCGTCCTTGCCATCCGCGATACGAGAAGCGGAGAGACGACGGAAGCCGGCAGCGCTGAGCGCACCATCAAGCTCGAGCCGGGCGATCGCAGTGGCACCATGCCTGACATAGGCGTTATCGTTACGCCTGACGAAGCCAAAGCGGTACTTGCTGCCCGTGACCTCCTGTCCGACATCGCGCCGCAGGAACTGCTTTTCCATTTCGACCCCAATGCCGGGCACGGCACTGAGGCCTTGAAGGATTTTGCTGCGGTTGCCGCGCTTCACTGCGGACGATCGACGCTGGAGATCGCCCTTCCCTGCAAGCAAACACCGGCCGCCGAAACCGCCGAGATTGCGAGGCAGATGCAGTCTGCGGGCTTCCACCCGGACGCAATCCTGATCTCACCCTCCGTTGACCGGCAATCGACACCACCCGGCAGCAAATGGCCGAAATGCCCGCCGCTGGAGGAGGTCTATGCCGCAGCACACGAGGCCTTTGCCGGCATTCGCATCGGCGGTGGCATGCTCAGCTATTTCACCGAACTCAATCGCAAGCGCGTACCGGCCGATCGCCTCGGCTTCATCAGCCATTGCACCAATCCAATCGTCCATGCCGCCGATGATCTGAGCGTCATGCAGACCCTGGAAGCGCTGCCCTTCATCACGCGCTCGGTGCGCGCCATCTACGGCGACAAGCCCTACCGGATCGGCCCTTCGACCATTCCTATGCGGCAGAACCCCTATGGCAGCCGCACGATGGACAATCCCACCGGCTCCCGCATTCCCATGGCAAACCGCGATCCACGCCACAATGGCCGCTTTGCGGAGGCATTCGCGCTCGGTTACGCCATCCGTGTGCTCGATGCCAACATCGAATGCCTGACGCTTTCAGCGCTCACCGGCCCCTCCGGCCTTGTTGCCGGTAAGGAAGAGCCAGCGGAAGAAGGCGCCAATCGCCCGCTTTTCAACACCGTGAAGCTGCTGTCCCGCCTTGCCGGATCAGCCTGGAATGGCTGCAGGTCTTCGCATCCATCGGAGGTATTGGCTTTCCAATCAGGCTCGACTGTGTATATCCTTAATCTGACGGCCGAAGAGCAAAACATCGATATCAGTGCCTTTGGGTCGACCTCAGGCAAAAGCATGGCACTTGCGCCTTTTGGTACGGCCTCGATCAGACTCGCCGTTTAGGGCTTTTGGGCGCATCGCGCGGACCGGTGGGCATCAGCATCTGTGCCGTTGCCAGGCGACACACATTCTTTGATTGCTTTTATGATTCCCTTCTCGTAAAAGGTTTAGATGCGAAACATCGGGTGAGCCGTTACGATGGAAACGATTCCACCGAGGGCTTTGATGTAGCTTCGACCCTGACCGACACCCTTGATCATCTGCCAGCCAACAAGCGACGTGAATTTGCCCGCGTGCTTTGGTCGAGGAAGCCTGCGAAGTGCACTTTGCCAAGTAAGGACCATCTGGTCGCCTCGAAGGGATAAGAACCGGCGACCCCGCATTACACGATCTTGCAATTGAGGGATTCGAACTATCGGCCTGTTCCCACCAGACTACGAGTAGGTTGGCTGCGGGGGCACGATTTGAACTTATAGCCTGACGCCGTCGGCCGCGTGAAGACTGTTACGAAACGGTTTCGCCGGTGCTGATAACTCCAATCTGTCTTTCGGAAAAGGAGTCGCTTGCCGGGGCAGTCGCCCACGGTTTCCGCCCTTCTCTAATCGGCGGACTGGCATCAGCCGCCTTCGCAATTTTTCTAAGTTTTGCGATAAAATCAACGCCCGCGACTCGCTGGCAAAAGTCGAAGTTGCGCGACGAATTCTGCAACAAAATCCGAGAGAGAACGTATGCTCAAAGTTCGCCCCGCAGCAACCGCCGATGATGAGAGGATTGTTCTGCTCTGGCATCAAGGATGGCACGAGGCTCATGCTCACCTTGTGCCGTCTGAGGTGCTGGCTTTTCGGACGAAAGACCACTTCACTCTGTGGCTGAAGGAGGCACAAGACGCATCCTATGTCGCGATTGATGAAACTGGTATACTTGGGTTTATCTCCGTAAAAGAGGCTGAGATCGTCAAGCTTTATGTCAGCAACCGCGCTCGCGGAACCGGTGTAGCCCACGCCTTGCTCTCATTCGCTGAAAATCTACTGCGTGATATAGGCATAACAAAAGCGGTGCTGCTCTGTACGGCAGGCAACATCCGAGCTGAACGATTCTATAAGCGGGAGGGCTGGGTCCTATCTCATTCCTTCGACGATGCTCTTTGGACGCCACAGGGCGTTGGTAAGAAATTCATCGTGTCTACCCACTGCTTTAAAAAAGACCTGACGCTGGTTGCTTAAAGCCCGCATGTAACGGGTGATTTCACGCCTGTCCTCGTCTATTTTGGCCCCACAGAGCAGTTGCGGAGCCAACAACCAGTATCGCACAAAAGAACCACAGCGCCGCTGGTGACACCTGCGTGTAAATGAACGTTCCGATCGATGGGGCCGCGATACCTGCCGCTGATTGCACTGTCCGATAGAAACCCATGTATTCGCCGCTCCGTTGAGCGTCTTTGGCGGCCTCCCCCATGGCGACAGCCATGATAGCGGGATAGAATAGCAATTGCCCAATCGTGATCAGCAAATAGAGCGCGACGAGCGCTCCCATGCTAGAGGCAACAGAGATAAGAAAGAACGCTGAGGAAACGATACCCATTCCGACAACGGCGGTTCGCAATTGATTTTGCGTTTTAACCCAGGCGGTTACAGGCAAGACCGCAGCTGCAAAGGTGATGTACCCAATGGTCAAGAGACTTCCGAAAGCTGCAGCATCCATCCCGTAAACCGAACTGACATAGATCGGTAGTGTTACAGATGTTTGCTTTGAGACAACGTCAAGGACGCAGGAAGCTAAGCAGACGATCAGGAATGTGACGCTCGTATAGGGTGCCGATGCTTGGCCATTCTGCGCGACTTGCTTTTTTGCCGCCGGCTGGGAATGATTGGCACGTTGGTCCAGGAAGACGAATACAAGGCCGGCGGCCACTATCGAAGTCAGACCATCGGCATAGAAGATTAGATGCGGTTCAATCGCATAGAGTTTTCCCCCAAGTCCTGCCGCAATTCCTGCTCCGACATTGATGGCGACGACGTAGACCGCATAGGCGTGCGACCGTTCGCTCTCGGGGCATAAACGGACCACACAGGCATCATAGGCCGGACGAAACGCACCATTCGCGAATGCCAAAATGATCAACATCGCGCCGATAAGCAGGACGTTCGAAATTAGCGGAATGATGAACATGGCAACTGCGCTCACCAGAAAGCTGAGAAACAAAACATTTCGCGACCCGATTCGGTCACTCAACCTTCCGCCGCTCCACGCTCCAAGGATCCCGCCGATGCCAAAACATGTCAGCAGGACGCCTGCGATCTCGACCGAAAACGCAGTCACCTGGGTTAGGTACAATACCAGGAACGGCGTGACCATGAAGCCCAGGAAGTTGACAAAGGCCGCGACTGCAAGCAGCCAAAGCTGAGCCGGCAGTCGCGGGACAAGCGTGCTCTTGCGCAAATGCAATTTACTCATACCTACTCGGACGTTCAGGAATCGTCGGCCAGTTCGTCGCTTTGCAAAACCATTGAGCGAGCATGAGGAGACGGGCGAGCATGGTTACCGGACCTGCCAGCGTCAGCCCCATTGGCAAACCCTCCACCGAAAATCCATTTGGAACGGTTATCGCGGCTCGATCGCTGAGAAACACCGGCATAACAGTTTCAAACGGGTCTGGATCATATCGACCAGGGGTGAGCGGCCATTCGGCCATTAGGGGGGCAGCTAGTCCACTTGTAGGCAATAGAAATATGTCGTCCGTGACAGGCAACTGATACGAGCTGCGCAGATCCTGAAGCTTTTGTTGCCCTTCCGCATTGAGTGGGTTTTCTGAAACCAGGGCCGCCGCAATCCGGCATTCTTCGGTGATCAGGTTTTCGGTCGGAATGACTTCGATCCCTGCCTTTTCAAACTCTCGGATCGCCAACGCATAGTTGGTACGCGCATCGAAATGAACCGTATCCCAAAACCTCCCTTTGGCCAGATGAACGCGCGGCACAATCATTGCGATAGAAGATTGCCGATCAAATCCATCGTCAGCGTCATACAACCGTAAGCTTTCGTCATCCGCCGAAAGACTTTTTATCCAGGCGTGTCGAACGTCGTGGACATCATGGCCGAGGAATGAAAGTCGCCCCCGTGCCATAGACTCCCCAATTCGAGGCGCATAGAAACCGATGACGCCTGACATCGACGCCGCGACGAGGAGTTGGCCGTTTACATCTTCGCCAAGCCCTACGGTTTCCGGCCGTGTCGAAATGGCGTGCGCCAGCGGCGACCCGAGTGGTCCAGCAATAAAATCGGCACCCCATGCATTTGGTATTTTCCGGCCTTCAGCCGTCTCTGTAACCACATCGGCGATATGGGCGGCGTTGTTCTCGAGTTGACGTAAAGCCTGGATGACGATCCCATCATCGGCGACCGGCAGTGTCCCTTCGATTTCCTGTTGGTACCGAAGGTAGATTATAGCTTTGCTTGAGATTAAATTGGGGGGCACCGAGAGACTGCCGTCCAAACGAAGTTCGATATCTTCCATCGAATTCACCTGTGAAAATTTTGAGCCCGAATTTTCGACAAGAGTTCGTCACGAATTGCAAATTCGGGCGCAAGCCAGGCGACGTAATCGTTGGACGTGTCCGGATAGCCAGCGGCGAGAGCGTAAACTACGCTGTGGGTTAATTCCGTCTCGCCGATAGCCCGCTCTATCAACGAATGACCGATCGCTCCGGCCGGATTTGCGACGACACCCTGCTTGCTGAGGATAAGCATCATGTTTTGAGCGATATGTCCCGCCTCCACGAATGCGTGCCCATATGCGCTACCATTTATGTACTTCCACATCACCCGTTCGAAATGCGCGACAAGGAAAATGATGACGCTCGCGTTTGCAACCCATGGCTGATTTTCGGCGAACATTTCATCCATAGTCGGCATGGCGTTACGGGGCGCAATCACCTCTAATGTGTGGTGCAAGGCATTGTAATGATAAAAGCGCTCTTCCAAGAGGCCCGAGACCCTGCGTACGAAAATGTAACCCTCGTAAGCGTTGCGCGCACCCGGTGAAGGCGTCATACGAAGTGGATGATCGCCCACCTCAGTAGACACGATATCGGTGATCCCCAACCCAGCGTATAAGGCATCGGCGACCAACGGTAATTCTAAAGGTTTGTCGAGGAACGCTCTTATCGAACGCCTGGTGCGCATAACTGCTTTGAGTTCGCTGTCGATCTGAAAGCGGGGTAACGGGATGCTGTCATCCGGAGACTTTAGGGTCATTAGAGGCGGTGAAGGCTGCGATTTCGATCGGAAAATCTGGATTTCAGCTGCCATCTGATCGTTGACGGTCAGGTTGTCTTGTGACGAAAAGTGAAGCTGAGCCGTAACCGATCCCCACTCCCATGTTTCGTCGTACTCGGTGTCCTTGTCGGAAATGATATCCCCTTCAACGACCAACGCAGTGAGCTCAAATAATTGGACAATTTCTTCGACCAGAGATGACGTGTGATAGGCTCGCGTAACGGAAAAGACCTCATCAAGCGGCCTCCATTCTTCGGACTGAAGGAGAACGTCGAGGCAGCGCAAATTGCAGGTGAAGGATCGATTCGTAAGGAAATTAAAGATGACCACCTCGCCATTTTTCACAAAGTAGGAAAGAGCTCGCGCCCTTCGATAGCGAAACGACCGGTCGTTTTTTCCGGAAGAGGTCTCCATGAAGCAATCTCCAAACACACGCTATTTCACGGCGGTCCAACGGCTAATCTCTAACCGCTGAACCGTCTTGTTGCGGTGACGATAAAGGCTTGATTATTGCTCGTTGACAGAATGGACGTGAAGCGCCGGCTTCACAAACGGCATGCTCTTGTTCAGGCTAAGAGCGCAATAGACGATTTCCTGCGCCGCTTGATCAATCTTGGAAATCGCGAAGGCGGCCTCGTTGCGAGCGGGGCCTTCCGGGAGTTCGTTGGCGATCTTGCGCAAGGTATCTTGCACCTCCGACAAGAGTTGATCGCCGACTTGGTAACGAGCGATCGCGCTCTTATCGATCTCTGAAGACAATTCGTCCTCGGTCATCGGGACAGATTTCGCCTTGTGATACTGCATCAATTTTGATTTGAGTTCAGAAGGGGATACGCGTTGGGACTGCATTTCTACCTCCGTTGATACCAAATATGGAACTTGGGATAGTGCCTGCCGGTGATGTACAGCCAGCGATAGCAAATTACGCAAAAGGACTTGCGGCGTAAAGAGGATTTCCGATCACATTTTTCAACGATCTGAAGTCCGGTTCTTGCATACAGTTTCTTGCGCCATTTCCCGTTGGCGCAATATTTCCGTCAACCAATGTCATCGTTTCTGTCCTTGAGTGCTGCGTACATCCGAGTGTATTTCTTTCTGCAGTTGAAAGGGACTCGAACAGTCGACCTCACTGCAAGAGCGTAGCACGACCGCGATCTCCGCACCTTTCGCCCTTAGGCGATGGCGATTACCGACGATCAAGCTTATTAGGAAGTTGATTTCCGTCACCGAGCCCGCCGGGGGGTCAAAACCGTAAGGCGTTAACGTGCTTCTAAGAAATTGGATGCAATCTTAGTCGTTAGTTGCCCCAGGAGAGACAACCCGAAATCTGGACCAGGTGCCCGGAACGCACCGGCTGCGTGCCGTCTCGGCTGTGGGCGATGTTTTCCCCCTGACGGACACGGCCAACGGTCGCGCCGTGCTCTCGCAAATGCCGGAAGAAACGGCCGAGCGTCTGGTGCTTGAGGAATTCCGCAAGCGCGGCCTTGATGGATCCTGGAAGAACTTTTCACCGATCCTTGAAAGCGTTCGTCAAAGCGGTATCGCCTACGATCTCGACGCACACACGGTCGGGATATCTGCAGCAGGCATAGCCTTCAGCGACTGGAAGGGCGCGCTTCACGCCATTTCGGTCCCTGTCCCGACCTCACGCTTCGAAGAGCAGAAAGACGCGGTCGTTCAGGCCCTTCTGGAATTGAAGGGTTCGGTAGAGCGCTTGTTTGGAAGCTGAGTTAATATCCGACCATACCAATAGAACATTCCGCTCTTGAAGGGAACAGAACCTGCGACCCAGTAATTCGACTTCCGACTTTTAGCAGTTGAACGGAATCGAACCGCTGACCCGACAGGCCCGAAATATACACCGGGTACATCTGTCGCCGCTTCAACGGCTTCAACCATTCCGTCAGTGCAACATCCTGCTCTGCCATCCTTCGCACCCCTGTTGGAATGCCAAAGATGGCCCATCATCGTTTACCGAGAAATAATCTGCCAAAGTCGTGCATCTGGGTCCTGTTGACAAAGTGTGATGGGGCGCTTGCGGGTATTCGTGATCCGGATGTTCAGCGAATGACAACCGCACGGTGCCCGGTTTACCTTTTTAGAAGCACAGGTTTTCGCCCCGTCCGGAGACATCGTGGTTAGTACTACAGTTGCGTTTGATGCCTTGCTTTGTAGTGAGAAAGCATTGCGGATGCTTGATGCCTGCGTCGCCAGAGTGACCATGCCAAGATGAGGCGAACTCTAATCGGGGGCTGTAGCAGGAGGCGTTTGATCAGATAGCGGATCTCTGCGACGCTGGGCACGAAGGCCATGGTGTTGGTCAGGCGGCGATTGGCGGGTTTGGACTCGTTTCGTTCGGTTTGCCAGCAGCGGTGCGGCGTAGATCGGCGCCGAGTTTGGCGAGGAATGCAGCGGCTGCCATGACGAGCGTCATGTGCCGCTTCCAAGCATGCCAGGATCGCGCTTCGCAATGATCCAGGCCGAGATCGTCCTTCGCACGCTGGAAGCATTCTTCCACGGTCCAACGCAGCCCGGCAGCGCCCGCCAATTCGCTCAATTCGGTACCGGCGGGCGCAAAGACAAAGTAATAGGCGCGCGCATCGGGTTCGCGTCGGCTGCGCCGGATCAGAAGCCAGCGCTCCCATTGTGGATCCGGGCGAGAGCTGAGAGGAATACGGGCCCAATCATAAAGCCGAAGACCCTTGGCACCTTCGCCTGCTGCATGGCTCTGCCAAACCTCCGGTTTCAACTCATCAGCCATCGTTTCGGGATCGGTCTGCTCGATCCCTTGCTCACGCACAAAGCGCAGGCATTGATTGGAGCGCACTGCCAGAACATAAGGCTGGCCACGGCTTTCCAGCATCCGGCGCAGCTTGGAATCCGAACCATAAAGCGCATCCGCCAATACCCAGGCACAAGGCACGCCGGCATCCAGCGCATCGGCAATGAGCTTGGCTGCAATGGCCGGTTTGGTCGCGAAGGCTTGGGACTGGGGGACGTGAGCCGAAGCACGGCGGGCTTCATCCTCGGCCCACTCCTTCGGTAGATAAAGTTGCCGATCGATCAGGGTCTGACCGTAGCGGCTTGCATAGGCAAGGAAAACACCGATCTGACAGTTCTCGATCCGGCCGGCCGTGCCGGAATATTGTCGTGCGACACCGACTGAATGGGCGCCTTTCTTCAGGAAGCCGGTCTCATCGACCACAAGAACGCCGTCCGCGTCACCGAGAGACTCTATTGCATAAGCGCGAACCGTATCGCGCAATGCGTCAGCATCCCAATGGCTGCGCCCCAGCAGCGATTGCATCCGATAAGGGCGCTCCAGTCCTGCCTGTTCCGCCATCAGCCAGCCAGTCTTGCGCTCTACTCCCGACAACAACCCATCCAGAAAGGCACCGCACGATGCGCGCAATTCTCGGCGACCAAAGACCGAGCCCAACCGCACCTTCAAGGCATCGAGCTCACGATGCCACGCCAGAACCGACCCGGACCAACCCGCAACCGACATTGAACTTCCCTCCCGCCAAATGCGGGAAGTGAATCATGACTTCCGGTAAACCGCAACTGTAGTACTAGAGCAGATCCTGTTTAATCTGGGTCATATCCCGCGGCCTTGAAGTAGTTGGCGCATTCTGCCGTCGTGAAGCGAGGCATCAAGGCGCCCACCGCATCCCACAAAGCGTCGATCTTTCGCTCCGCCCGAGCCCGCAACATGGCTTTCAATTTGGAGAATGCGTTCTCAATGGGATTGAAGTCAGGACTGTAGGGCGGCAGGAACATGAGTTTGGCGCCGGCGCGCTCGATGGCATCGCGGACGCCGGCTGTTTTGTGCGCAGGCAGGTTATCCATAATAACCACGTCGCCGATTTTCAGGGTGGGCAGCAGCACCTGTTCGACATAAGCAAGGAAGACGTTGCCGTTCATCGCGCCATCGTAGACGAAGGGGGCGGTCATTCCGCTGAGGCGCAACGCTCCAGTGAAAGTCGTAGTCTTCCAATGGCCATGCGGCACACCTGCTCGACAACGCTCGCCTCGCATTGCGCGTCCGCGCAGGCGCGCCATTTTGGTCGACAGACCGGTCTCGTCTATAAAGATCAGCTTTTCTGGATCGAGATCGAGCTGGCCATCAAACCAGGCTCGCCGCCGCTTCAAGACATCTGGTCGATCCTGCTCCAATGCATGTGCGGACTTTTTTTAAACGTCCACCCGCGGCTTCGCAGCCAAGCACCGAGCGCACTCCGGCTGATGCCGACCTGCCGCTCAACGCACAGACGCTCGACCATTTCATCCAGCGTCACGTCCTTGCGATCGTCGATCATCTCGACAACGAAAGCCGCGTGTGCGTCGAGAGCCGACGGTCGTCTCCAACCTTGCGGCCGGGGGGTCGGCTCGCCGTCTTTCGCTCTCGCGATCCACCGGATTGCCGTCGAAATCCCAACCCCGAACCGGACAGCCGCCTGCCGCGCTGACATGCCAGCCGCAGACGCTTTCAATACGCGTAATCGAAGATCGTCGCTCAGTGCTCGTGCCATCATCCACCTCTTCGTTGTGGATGTTGAATCAGCTTCGCTGCGCCGCGTCACCTCACAATCGATTCATCGATCGCAGGATCTGCTCTAGTGTCGCACCTCTGGACACCGTCGTCGCAGTTTATTGCACTGGCGGCGTAGTTGGCGAGGGCGGCCTGTCGTCATCATTCGGAGGTGCGCCGGTCTTCAAGAACGACGCCTCCGGGGAATGCTTCATTGGCGCATGGCGAGCCCGTAATGCTTCGCGCTTTCGCAGCGAACTTCGGGCTCGCAGCAACACCGAGTTAATGTTGGAGATCAATCAGGTTGCGGGATTGCTTGCGCATATGAACACTATATAGTTGCATTTTATTTTGGAGAGAGGATTTATACTATAACGGCACTAATATCTTAGCATGTTGTAAACTATTTTATCCGAATATTCGCAATAGCAGAGAACCCCGCCAGGACGCCATGATGGCGCAACCTTCTCTGGAGTTGAAATCTCCCCGACATCGTTACGATTTTTTTGCGCCCATTTGATTCGCGCGCTGTCAGTTGTGATCTCTCTCTAGAAATTCCGTGTCCAGTCTCCGTTTCAATACACCGTCCAGGTTTCTGGAAGATGGCGGCTGCCCATTCCCAACTGTTTTGACGCTCAACTGACGCTCGCGCCTCAGAGAGCCTGTCCCATGGAGCCTTCCTTGTCCGCATTCAACAACCTAAAGATACTGACGAAAATCGCGTTGGCGTTCGGATTACTTATCGTCCTCAGTATCGCAGCCTGCGCGATCAACATATCGGGCCTTAACAATCAGAACAGAGCAGTTGCTATCTCCGAACACACCTATCAGGTTTTCTCGACACTCGACATAATCATGGCCTCAATGGTCGACCAAGAAACCGGCCTGCGCGGTTATCTCATTTCGGGGGACGAGGCCTTCCTCGCACCGCAAAAGGCCGGCCTGGAAACCTACCGGAAGTCGCTTGCCAGTGTGAGATCCCTGACATCGGACAACGCAGCTCAGCAAAAGAGGCTTGATGAGCTCGACGGTTACGCATCGACCTGGAATGGTGTGCTTCAAAAAGAAAAGGATCTGATGCAGAATCCGGCAACGCGAGAGCAAGCCCGGACAATGGAGGCATCAGGGGCTGGCAAGGCATCCATGGATGCCATCCGCGGCAAGATCGCTGAAATGGCCGGCGAAGAGCGCGGCCTGTTGGAGAAGCGCAATGATGAAGCCAAAGCTGCCGCGGCGGCCACGGAAATCAGCAATTATGTCACCAGCGGTCTGACGGTTGCGCTGTCGCTGTTCGCTCTTTGGGGCATCTTCGTTTCTGTGATCAAGCCGATCCGCAATATCAATATGTCGATGATGAAGCTTGCCGACGGCGACCGCGAGAGCACTATTCCGCACGCTGGTCGCCGCGACGAAATCGGCGAGATGGCTGGGGCGGTCGAAATCTTCCGTCAGGGCGCCATCGAACGGGTCCGCCTTGAGCAGGAAACGGAAGCAAACCGGAGCTTCTCTGAGAAAGAACGCATTGAACGCGAGAAGCAAAAGGCAACGGAGGCGGCCGATGTTCAACATGCTGTCGACAGCCTGGCGAGCGGTCTGTCAGCACTCTCGAACGGAGATGTCTCCCACCGCATCAGCCAGCCCTTTACCGCTGCACTTGATGGCGTGCGCAACGATTTCAACGGGTCGGCCGAAAAGCTGCAGTCGGCGCTAAGCCGGGTCTCACAGAATGCACAAGGGATTGGCGCCGGTGCAAATGAGATTAAATCCGCGGCCGACGACCTTGCAAAGCGAACGGAACAGCAGGCTGCAGCACTCGAAGAAACGGCAGCCGCACTCGAGCAAATCACCACGACGGTCGTAGACTCCACCAAGCGAGCTCAGGAAGCCGGAGCTCTTGTCGCGCGCACCAAGACCGGCGCCGAGCATTCCGGAGAGGTCGTGCGCAAGGCCGTGATTGCCATGGAGCGTATCGAGAAGTCGTCCGCGGAAATCTCCAACATCATCGGCGTTATCGACGAAATCGCCTTCCAGACCAACCTGCTTGCGCTTAATGCGGGTGTCGAAGCCGCGCGTGCAGGCGAAGCTGGCAAGGGATTTGCGGTGGTCGCTCAGGAGGTGAGAGAGCTTGCTCAGCGGTCTGCAAGCGCCGCCAAAGAGATCAAGGCACTGATCAACACATCTAACGAGCAGGTGGAAGAAGGCGTGCAGCTCGTCGGCGACACGGGCAAGGCGTTACAGACGATCGTCGCGGAAGTTCAAGAAATCAACCGCCATGTCTCGGCGATCGTTGATGCAGCGCAGGAACAGTCTTCCGGACTGCAGCAAATCAACACGGCCGTCAACCAGATGGACCAGGATACCCAGAAAAACGCGGCGATGGTTGAGGAGACGACAGCCGCGAGCCACAGTCTCGCTAAGGAAGTCACGTCGCTCAACGACTTGCTGGCACAGTTCAAGCTTGGTGATGTGGGCCAACGACAGGCAGCACCACGCCTCGCCGCGATTAACGACAAGCCCACCACGTCTCCTGTGCGCACCCTTGGCCGGAAGATAGCATCGGCCATCGCAGGTGGCAGTGCGGCTGCCGGTTCCAACACGGCAGGATGGGAGGATTTCTGATGGACGCTTCTTTCAAGACCAGCGACAGTGGGCTCGAGATCATAGCGTTCATGCTCCACAATCAGCAGTTCTGTGTCCGGACCACCTCCATCCGCGAGATTCGCGGATGGGCCCCTGTCACCCCCCCCATGCGCCGACCGACGTCCTGGGCGTCATGAACCTGCGCGGCACCGTCATTCCAATTGTCGACCTATCCGTAAAGCTCGGCATGCCACCAACAGCGACAAGCGAGCGAAGTGCGATTGTCGTCACGAATGTAGGCGGTAAGACGATCGGTCTTATGGTGGATCGGGTGTCGGATATCTTGACAGTGGCGACGGGTGAGCTGCAACCGGTCCCGGTTGCGGCCGGCATCACGTCCGGAAGTTATGCCGAGGGTATCTTTGCCAGAGATAAAGAAATGATCTGCTTCCTCAACCTCGATGCGATATTCTCAACTGACACTCCGGGCGACTGGGTGGAGGCTGCTTGAAGCAGCCATCCTCACATAGAGGAGTTGCCGCGCGAGCGTTCGAAACGAACAGACCCTTGCAGTGCCGCTTGGCGCGTTCAGCGAACGTCTCGAGTGGCGGGGTGAAGTCGTCAGCCTATTCGTGTCGCTCTCGCAACCATGCGGCCGTCATATAAGGGGGAGCGGTGGAGCCGATCGAGGTGAACGGATATGGTTAATTCAATATCATTGGTTGTGAATTATTCGTCATCACCAACCTTGTGGCATTTGCTACCTAATTCCGCACTTTTTCACGGCGATCGTTGGATAAAGCGTCGTCCTTACTCCTTCACAGCGCCCGTCATCGACGACACGTAGTAGTCGACGAAGAAGGAATAGAGAATGACCACCGGCAGCGAGCCGAACAGCGCACCCGCCATCAGCGATCCCCATTCGAACACATCGCCTCGCACCAGTTCGGTCAGCACGCCAACCGGAATGGTCTTGTTCTCCGAGGACTGGATGAATGTCAGTGCATAGATGAATTCGTTCCATGATAGCGTGAAGGCGAAGATGCCGGCCGAGATCAGGCCGGGGACGGCGAGCGGCAGGATGATCTTGACGAGGATCTGCCAGCGGTTGGCGCCGTCGACCAGCGCGCTCTCCTCCAGCTCGAACGGGATCGAGCGGAAATAGCCCATCAGCAGCCAGGTGCAGAAGGGAATGAGGAAGGTCGGATAGGTGAAGATCAGCGCCAGGCGCGAGTCGTAGATGCCGAGCTTGAAGACGATGAAGGCGAGCGGGATGAACAGGATCGACGGCGGAATGAGATAGGCGAGGAAGATGACGAGGCCGATCTGCCGCGAGCCGGTGAAGCGCACGCGCTCGATCGCATAGGCGCCGAACACCGACGCCACCAGCGACAGCGCCGTCGACCCCACGGCCACCAGCATCGTGTTCCACAGCCAGCCGGGATAGGACGTCTCCAGGAACAGGTATTTGATGTGGTCGAGCGTCGGCCCGACCACCCAGAAGGGGCTGTAATTGTTGTAGTCCGTCAGCTGCTCGTTCGGCTTCACGGCGGTGATCGCCATCCAGTAGAAGGGAAAGAGCAGCACGAAGACGAAGACCGCCATCGGCAGGTAGAGCATCACAACGCGCCGCGGCAGGCGGTTGAGATAGCTCATGCCCTCGGCATTGTCAGTCAGGACCTCATCGGCTGTTTTGAGATTGGTCGACATGGGTTTTGCTCCTTAATCCTGTCCGCCCTGCTGCCATTTGCGGCGTTGCAGACCGAAGAAACTGAACATGATGGCGCCGAGCAGGAAGGGTATCATCGCGACGGCGATGGCCGCCCCCTCGCCGAGCTGCCCGCCCGGAATGCCGCGCTGGAAGGAGAGGGTCGCCATCAGATGCGTGGCGTTGACAGGCCCGCCCTTGGTCAGCACGTAGATCAGCTGGAAATCCGTGAAGGTGAAGAGCACCGAGAAGGTCATGACGACGGCGATGATCGGCGTCAGCATCGGTAGCGTCACATAGCGGAAGCGCTGCCAGCTCGTCGCGCCGTCGAGCGAGGCTGCCTCCTGCAGCGAGGCCGGAATGGTCTGCAGGCCGGCAAGCAGCGAGATCGCGACGAAGGGAATGCCGCGCCAGACATTGGCGACGATGACCGAAATGCGGGCATTCGTGGGATCGCCGAGGAAGTTGATCGGCGCGCTGATCAGCCCGAGCTTCATCAGCGACCAGGAGACGATCGAGAACTGGGAATCGTAGATCCACCAGAAGGCCAGCGCCGAAAGCACTGTCGGCACCACCCAGGGCAAGAGCACGATCGCCCGGAAGAAGGATTTGAACGGAAGGTGCTGGTTCAGCAGCAGCGCCAGCCAGAGGCCGAGCGCGAATTTCAGAGCCGAGGCGATGACGGTGTAGAGAATGGTGTTGAAGACCGACAGCCAGAAGACCGCGTCGTCTGCCAGGAACTGATAGTTCTCCAGGCCGATGAAGATGCCGTCCCGGCCGATCCGCGTATCGGTGAAGCCAAGCCAGACGCCGAGTCCCAGGGGATAGGTGAGGAAGCAGACGAGAAATACCGCGGCCGGCAGCATGAAGAGGAAGCCGAGCACATTGTTATTCTGCAGGAGCGAGGGGCCGCGCGTATCCCCGGATTTCAAGGTCGACATTGCTTGTCTCCAGATTGCATTCAGTCCTTGATGACATGCGGCATGCCGGATATCGGGCATGCCGCATTTCCGGCTCTGGATCAGACGCGGTAGTAGCGGTTCGCCCGGCGTTCGGCTTCCTTCATCGCATCTTCCGGCGACTTCTGGCCGGTGACGGCGGCGGCGTACATATCGACCAGCACGTAATCGGCCATGGTCGCGGCCGAGGCGTAGCCGAGCGGGCCGGCATAACCATTCGGGCGAAGCTTTTCCGAGGCGCGCGCATAGGGTGCGTGGACCGGATCGGCAGTCCAGATCGGGTTCTTGGCGAAGGCCTTGAGGGGCTGGCAGCAATAGGCGCTGGAGCCCTGGATCCAGGCATTCATCTGGTCAGCTTCCATCATGAACTTGATGTAGGCCTTGGCGGCTTCCGGATATTTGCTGTGCTTGAAGAGCAGCAGCGAGCTCGTCTGGCAAAGCTCGACGCTCTTGCCGACCGGCCCGATCGGGAAGTTCGTCGTGCGTATGTCCTTGGCGATCTCGGCGAGCTTAGGATCGTTCTTGGCCGTGTAATAGACTGAGACGCCGTTGGCGATCAGCGATACCTGGCCGGCCAGGAAGGCGCGGTTGTTGTTGACGTCCTGCCAGCTTTCCGTGCCCGGAATGAAGGTCGCGTAGAGCTCCTTGGCATAGTTGATCGAAGCCAGCGTCTCGGGGCTGTTGATCGTCACCGTCCCGCCTTCGTCGACCATCTTGCCGCCATGGCTCCAGAGCAGCCAATGGGCGTAGTTGTTGCCGTCGCCGACGGCCTTGCCATGCGGGAAGCCGGCGGGCGTGCCCTTTGCCTTCATCGCCTTGCAAAGCTCGAGGAACCCTGCGGTATCGTTCGGGAATTCGTTGAAACCGGCGGCCTTCACATGGCTGTCGCGATAGACGACGGCATTGCCGATCGCCGTCAGCGGCATGGCGATGAACTTGTCATCGCGTGTGGCGTAGCCTTTCACGCCGTCGTACCAACCCTCGTACTTGTTGCCGAGATAGTTGCCGAGTTCGGTAAGATCGACCAGCTTGTCCGGATATTGGTGCGCGTCGTCGAACCAGCACATGATGAGGTCGGGGCCGGAGCCGACATTGGCGGCAACGGCCGCCTTCGGGCGGATATCTTCCCAGCTCTCCTTGTCGATGCGCACTTCCACGCCTGTGGCTTCGGTGAACTTCTTGGTATTGGCGATCCAGGCATCCTCATCGCCCTTCACGAAAGGCGTCCAGCGCAGCAGGCGCAGGCTGGCGCCGCTTTCCGGCGTGTAGATCGGTTCGGCCTGCGCAAAGGATGGCTTGATGCCGAGGCCGGCGACACCGGCAACGGCTGCCGATGCAGCAAGAAATTCACGTCTCTTGATCGTCATGAGATTCCTCCTCATTGAAACAGCGGGAGTAATTCTCCGGCATTCACCTCCCGCTTGGTGAACGACGGCCTGGCACTTCCGGGAGCGCGAGCTCCGGCTATGCTTGCGCTCCGGCGGTCGTGAAGACTCCTCCTCTCCCTGCGCCGCCGGATGGCGTCAGTCGGTCAATCTCATGCCGCCTTCGGCGTCGAAGAGATGAACATGCTTGGCGTCGATCGTTACACGGATCGCTTCGCCCGGGCGGGCATCGATACGCTCGCGGAAGACGCAACTGACCTCGCTGCCGCCGAGACGGACGGTCAGATGCGTCTCGTAGCCCGTCGGCTCGATCACCACGATTTCGGCCGGCAGGCCGTTGGGGTCGAGCGAGATATATTCGGGACGCAGCCCGTACACGAGCTCGCGGCCCACCGCACTTGCCGGCGGATTGGCGACCGGCAGCCGGGTGCCGTTCGCCGCGACGAACTGCGTGACATTTTCGGGATCGAGCCGGCCATGGATCATGTTCATCGCCGGCGAACCGATGAAGCCGCCGACGAAGAGATTGGCGGGACGGTCGTAAAGCTCAAGCGGCGAACCGATCTGCTCGACGATGCCGTCATGCATGACGACGATCTTGTCAGCCATCGTCATCGCCTCGATCTGGTCATGGGTGACGTAGACGGTCGTCGTCTGCAGGCGCTGATGCAATTCCTTGATCTCGGCGCGCATGGCGACGCGCAGCTTCGCATCGAGGTTGGAGAGCGGCTCGTCGAACAGGAAGACTTCAGGATCGCGCACGATGGCGCGGCCCATGGCGACGCGCTGGCGCTGGCCGCCGGACAGCTGGCGCGGATAGCGGTCGAGCAGCTTGTCGAGGCCGAGGATGCCGGCGGCATATTTCACCCGCTTTTCGGCTTCTGCCTTCGGCGCCTTGTTGAGCATGAGCGAAAAGCCCATGTTCTGCTCTACGGTCATATGTGGATAGAGCGCATAGTTCTGGAAGACCATGGCAATGTCGCGGTCCTTCGGCGGCAGCGTGTTGACGACGCGCCCGCCGATCTTGATCTCGCCGCCGGAAATATTCTCGAGCCCGGCCAGCATCCGCAGAAGCGTGGATTTGCCGCAGCCCGAGGGACCGACGAGGATGACGAATTCCCCATCGGCAATATCGATGTCCACGCCTTTGATGACGGGGTGCGCGCCGAATGATTTCCGCACATCCGCGAATTGAACGTTTGCCATACTCCTCCTCCCAGATCATGAGCTTTGCGCAAGCACTGTATCTATGTCGTTTTCGACCGGCGGCAGCCCGCCTTCTCACCCCCGCCCGACAAAAGGCATCGTCGTCGCCATGACCGTCATGGTCAGCACGTTGGCGCTGAGCGGCAGGCCCGTCATGTAGACGACTGCATCGGCAATATGGGCCGGATCGATCGTCGCCTCGGCAGCGATGCTGCCGTTCGCCTGCAGCGCGCCGGCCGCAATCCTCGTCGTCATGTCGCTTGCGGCATTACCGATATCGATCTGGCCGCAGGCGATATCGAAGTCGCGCCCGTCGAGAGCGGTGGATTTGGTCAGCCCCGTGATGGCGTGCTTCGTCGCCGTGTAAGGAGCGGAATTCGGACGGGGCGTGGTGGCCGAGACGGAGCCGTTGTTGATGATGCGACCGCCGCGTGGGCTCTGGCTCTTCATCAGCCGGAAAGCCTGCTGAGTGCAGAGAAAAGCGCCAGTGAGATTGGCCGCGACGATGGCGTTCCACTGCTCGAACGAAACCTCCTCCAGCGCCACGCCCGGCACGGTGACGCCGGCATTGTTGACCAGGAGATCGAGCCGCCCGTATTTTTCCGCGATCACATCGAAGAGCGCGCGGACCGAGTCGGGATTGCCGACATCGGCGGAGACCGCGAGGAACTGCGCGCCGGTTTCGCCGCCAAGCTCGCTCGCTGCCTTTTCAAGCACGTCAGTCCGCCGTCCAGAAATGACGACCGTGTAGCCGGCGGCGCCGAGTCCTCGCGATATGGCACGCCCGACGCCGGTGCCACCGCCGGTGACAAGCGCAATCCTTGTCTTTCCGCTGGCCGATATGCTCATGCGATCCTCCCGTCGAGTTCATCCTCGATATGGACTTTCAGAATCTCGTCGAAGCTCGTCTCCGCCTTGAAGCCGAGCGAGGAGGCTCTCTGCGCATCGAACCGGGTCGGCCAGCCGGCGACGATGCGTTCGATGATGGGATCGGGCACGCGCTTGATGAGGGCGACTGCCTTGTCGCCGGCCACCCGGCGCAACGCTTCGATCTCCTCAGATACCAGCGCCGAGAGACCCGGCATGGTGAGGTTGCGCCGCGAGCCGATCCTTGCTGTGTCGATCGTCGCTGCATGGACGAAGAAGCCGACGGCCGCGCGCGGGCTTGCAAACCAATGCCGCACGCTGTCGTTGACCGGCAGTATGGCTTCCTTGCCGACCAGCGGCTCGCGCAGAATATTGGAAAAGAAACCCGAGGCCGCCTTGTTCGGTGCACCCGGCCGTACGCAGATCGTCGGCAAGCGAATGCCGATGCCGTCGAAAATGCCACGGCGGGAATAATCGGCAAGCAGCAGCTCGGCAATGGCCTTCTGCGTGCCATAACTTGTCAGCGGCGTGGACAAGAACTCGTCGGGAATGACCTCCGGGAACGGTATGCCGAAGACGGCGATCGAGGAGGCGAAGACGAGGCGCGGAACATAGGCGCTAGTGAGGCCGGCCTGGCGGATCGCATCGAACAGCGCGCGCGTGCCGTCGAGATTGACGGCGTAACCCTTGTCGAAATCCGCCTCCGCCTCACCGGAAACGATGGCGGCAAGATGGAAGATCAGGTCCGGCCGGCTTTCGATCAGCCTATCGGCCGTATGGGCAGCGGCAAGGTCGACCGTCATCGCCGTGGGAATTGGCCGGAGCGTTTCCGGCACCGGCGGCGGAACGGCGTCCACCAGTGTCAGACGGGCGACGGGCCTGCCGAAAACCAGCGGCTCGCGGACAATTCTTTCGACCAGCTTGCGGCCGATCATGCCTGCCGCACCCAAAATCATCACATGCATGTCGGCTGCTCCTCCATCGCCGTCAGTCTTCACTTTGGTCGAGAAAGCTTCCGTGCCGCCCCGAAATCCGTCCAGCCTCCTCATTTCGATTCCGAGCGATCGTCATGCAGAGCATGTCGTCGTCGCCTTACCGATAGTCCTTCAACCATCGCAGGCCCGCGTCCGTAGAAGTGGCCGGCCGATACTCGGCCCCTATGGGGCGGTCATAGCCCAGCTCTTCCAAGAGACGGAGGATGTACCTGTAATCGATCTCCCCATGATCCGGTTCCCGCCGGTCTGGAACCGAAGCGATCTGTATATGGCCGATGGAATTCAGAGACCATTGCAACCTGCGGGTCAAGTCGCCTTGCATGATCTGTAGATGGTAGCAATCGAACATCAGTTTGATATTCGTCGCCCCGACTGCGGCGATGATTTCCAACGCTTGTTCGGATGTTTGCAAAAAATAGCCTGGCGCGTCGTGATGGTTCAGCGGTTCGATCAGGATATTGACCCCAGTCTCAGCGGCGCGTTCACAAGCATGTTTGAGGTTGGCAATGAACGTTGCCCGTGCCGCCTCGCCGGAGGCTTTGCCGGCCATGACATGCACGGTGAGCGTCCCCGTAGCGTCGGCATAATCGATTGCCTGTTCGATCGCGTGTCGCGCTTCCTCCTCGCGCCCGGGAATGGCGGCAAGCCCGTTGTCTCCGGCCGCCACATTGCCTCGAATGGTGTTGAGACCAAGCATGGTGAGCCCGGTCTCCGCCAGCGCCGCTTGTACCCTCTCGACCGGAACGTCATAGGGATAGTGGCATTCGACCGCGTCAAAACCTGCGGCTTTGGCGGCGCGGATGGCGTCGGGAAGCTGCAGTTCCTGCCAGAGAAAGCCAAGATTGGCGGAAAACATTGTCATTTCAGTCCCACTCCACATCATAGGTGTGGAGAATTTGGCCAATCTGGACTGCGCTCAGGAGCGAGGGATTGGCGCTACGTGTCAGCAGGGCGAGTTTTGCCGTCTCCTCCAGCTCCTCGATCGCATAGACCGCCGCCTCGAGATCTTTGCCGGCCACGACCGGGCCGTGGGCGGCGAGCATTACCGCACTGCGCCTGCCGGCAAGCCCACGGATCGCATCGCCCATTCCCGGGTCGCCCGGCATGAAGTAAGGTAGCAACGTCACCTTTCCGAGCTTCATGACGGAATATGCGGTGAGCGGCGGCAACAAATTCTCCGGATCGACGTCCGGCAGAAGTGACAGCGCCACGCAATGGCTGCAATGCAGATGCACCACGGCGCCGGTTTTACCCGATCGGGTTTCGTAGAAGGCGGAATGCAACGGCATTTCCTTGGTCGGCTTGTCGCCGCCGACTTGCCGCCCATCCACCTCAAGGCAGGATAGCTTTGCTGGGTCGAGCCGCCCAAAGGAACTGCCAGTCGGCGTCACCAGAAGCCGGCCGTCGGAAAGCCGCGCAGAGATATTACCCGATGAACCGGCCGTCAGGCCCCTGTCAAAGAGCGACTTGGCCATGAAGCAGATTTCGTCCCTCAGCCGCGCTTCTTCGCTCATGCGGCCTCCAGCAGTTTGAAGGCATCCTCGAAGAACGTCTCGCCGCCGAAATTGCCGGATTTCAGCGCAAGCGCGACCCGCTCACCCTTCACCTTCGCGAAGATCCAGGGAACACCGGCAGCAATTTCCGGGCCGATTTCCAGACGGGTGACACCCAGAGCTTGGGTAATCGCACCGGACGTCTCGCCGCCAGCGGCGACAAACCGGCGGATGCCGAGCCCAAACGCTTCACGGGCGAGGTTGGCGAGAGCAGTCTCGACGACTGTGCTTGCCTTTTCCAAACCGAGCCTTTCTTGTGCCTGGCGTACATCCTGCGGCTCTGCCGTGGCGTAGATGAGCTTCGGGACATCGGAAGGCTGCCGCTGCAACCATTCCCGTGCCGGCCCTACTCCCCTTTCGGCGAGCGCCACGAGATCGAGGCGGAGACTGGCGCATTGCCCCAGGTAGTAAGCGACCTGACTTCGGGTCATTGCCGAACAACTTCCCGACAGCACGACCTGCCCCCCGTTCACCTTGGTGCTAGCGCGCCGCGCGGCGGGGGCCGCTACAAGCCCCTGTTCGACATAGTAGCGGGGAAGCTGACCCGCCACCGCGCTGCCGCCCGTCACAAGCGACATGTCGGCCGTGGCGGCTGCAATCGTGCGCAGATCCTCGTCGCAAACGGCATCGACGACAACGTGGCGCACGGCTTCTTCGGCAAGGCTCCGTAATCTTTCCTTCAGCGCTTCCGGGCCTTGTAAGACGGTGTGGCGATTGGCAAGGCCGACCTTGCCTTTGACCTGGGGCGCCAAAAGCCGGATCAGGCTTGAATCGCGCATCGGCGTGAGCGGGTGATCCTTCATCGGGCTTTCCGAGAGGAGCTCCTGGCCCACAAGGACATGGCCCATGAAGATGCTGCGGCCGTTTTCCGGGAAGGCCGGACAATAGATGGTCTGCGCGACGCAGAGCTCCGACATCAGCATTTCTGCGACCGGTCCGATATTGCCCTCAGCCGTGCTGTCGAAAGTGGAGCAATATTTCCAGAAGAAGCGGGCTGCACCGGCATGGCGCAGCCAAGCCAAGGCCTGCCGGGCCTGTCCGACCGCGTCTGCGACAGGCGACGTGCGGGTTTTCAGGGCTATGACCTCGAAGGTTGCGGCCTCCGTTTGATCCTGATCTGTGGCCGGCACGCCAATGCGCAGCGTTACGGGCAGCCCGCTGCGCGCGAGAAGGGCAGCGAGATCCGTCGCACCCGTAAAATCATCCGCAATGCAGCCAAGTATGGTTCCCATAAGCGCTCACCCCTCCATGCCTGGCAGAACGACACCGCTCTTGCGCGCCAGGAACTTCGCCACAGCCGCGTCGTCTTCCAGCCCGAGCCCGTCTTCGGCAGCCTCGAGGAAAAGCTGCATTGCAGCTGCGGCAAGCGGTGTGACCGCCCCGGTCTTCCGCGCTTCCGACGTGACGATCCCCAGATCCTTGACGAAGATGTTGATCGCCGAGCGGGGGGTGTAGTCACCCTTGACGATATGTTCGCCGCGGTTTTCGAACATCCAGGAGGAGCCGGCGGAAACGCGCAGGACCTCATAGAGGGTTTTCAGGTCGATACCGTTCTTTGCCGCAAGCGTCATGGCTTCGGCAGTGGCGGCGATATGTACGCCGGCCAGAAGTTGATTTATCATCTTGACCTGCGAGCCCGCGCCCGGTCGCTCACCGAGGCGAAAGACCTTGGACGAAACGACTTCAAGCGCGGCAGAAGCTCGTGCGAATGCCTCGTTCGAACCCGATGCCATGACGGTGATTTCTCCCGACAGCGCCCGAAGATGCCCGCCGGAGACCGGCGCATCGACGACCAGCATGCCAGCCGCGTCCAGTCTCGCGGCGATCGCAGCGCAGGCGGTCGGCGCCATGGTCGTGCATAGAAGGAAAACGGTCGAGGGCTGCGCGGTTTCAAGGGCGCCCCCCGACCCGAAAAGCACCTCCTCGACCTGCTGGTTATTGACGACATAGACAAAGACTACATCGGCCGCCTCGACTGCGATCGCCGGCGTGCTGCACGAATGCCCTCCCGCGTCACGAAAGCGCTCGAGAACATCGGCCCGCAGGTCGCATCCGCTCACTTCAAAGCCTGCCCTGAGAAGCGAGATCGCCGCCCCCCAACCCATCGAACCCAGCCCTACGACCGCGGCGCGCCGTGTATCTCGAATAGCTTCCATAGTGTCGTCCACACAGACCGTTACCGATACCGGTATCGATACCAAAGCCCGTGTAAAGATGATTGTCAATATTGCACCTGTTCCCCCTCGCCCACAAAAGCCGTATGACGGGCTTGCGAAGCGTTAAGCGCTCGCGGTCATCGAGGATCCTTTCGGAATGCGTAAACCTACTTTGGAAGAAGTTGCCATTGCAGCCGGCGTCAGCAAGATGACAGCTTCGCGCGCGCTTCGTGGCGCCGGTGATGTCTCAAAGGAAACCCGCGAAAGGGTTCTCGATGTGGCCGAACGCCTGAGCTATGTGGGCAACCGGCTTGCGCTTTCCCTATCCTCACAGAATACCAATCTGCTCGCGGTGGTCGTACCCAGCATGTCCAATATCGTGTTTCCCGAAGTTCTGGCCGGCATTTCGGCGGCGCTGGAAGAGTCGGGCATGCAGGCGGTCTTTGGCATATCGGATTATGATACGGACAAGGAGCGCGCGATCATCCGCGACATGCTCTCCTGGCAGCCGAGCGCCATTATCGTCACCGGTCTCGACCAACCGAAAGAGACGGTCCGGATGCTGCAGAACGCAACCATTCCTGTCATCCAGATCATGGACCTCGACGGCACGCCGGTCGATTTCAACGTCGGACTTTCGCACAAGCGTGCAGGAGAGGATATGGCAAGAGCGCTGCTCGCGGCGGGCCGCCTGCGTTTCGGCTATGTGGGAAGCGCGCTTTCGCGCGACTTGCGTGCGGCCAAGCGGAAGGCCGGTTTCGAAAAAGCTCTGCGCGAGTGCGGCGGTCTCGGTTTCGTCGAGCACCGCCTGGACGAAGCCTTCTCCTCGGTCGCGCTCGGAAAGCGGCTCACGGCCTCAATGCTGGCGGATAGACCGCAAATCGACTGCATCTATTATTCCAACGACGACATGGCGACCGGCGGGCTGTTTGCATGCATGGAACTCGGCATTGCAAGTCCTGAGGACGTTCTGATCGCCGGGTTCAATGGATTGGAGCTCGCCTATGCCTTGCCGGCAAGAATCGCGACCTCGAAATCACCCCGCCGCATCATCGGCGAGATCGCCGGAAAACTAGCACGCGAGGCAGTGAGCGCCGGCCGCCCCTCCATTCAAAAGGTGTTTTCCTTCGTTCCCGAGATCACGGGCGTATCTTCCGCGGAATAACCCAGCTCGCCAGTGCCTTTGATCTCACCTTGGCGGCCAATGAAGGGATTCGCTGAGAGGAGTTTGCCGGTTTTTGTGTGAATGTCATTCACCACTCGGGTAGCCGCGCGCGGATTGCGTTCTCCAATTCCCGTAGATAGCGTCTCGTCCAGATGATGCGCACGTTACGCCTGACTGTATTTATTCAAAACGGCGGCGATTTCCTCGTCGGTTGCGAATTCGCCTCTGTCAGCCTCGATCCCGGCCTGGACGCCTGCAATCCACTTTTCCGGTACTGTCACATTGTTTTACGTGCGGGCGCATGGAAGCCGCAAGTTGGATTTCAGGCGAGTTGCAGCGCGGCCATCCTCCATTGGGTAGTGGCGGCTTGGCGGAGGATCGGATTGGGTAGCCGGGCGATTTGATTTGGCGGGAACGAAATGGTTTCAAACGGCTGAGAAGATCGAGACAAATTGCTGAAGCGACCCGATCGACCGAAATCCTTGCCGGGTTCGTTCACGCTTCCGAAATGGCAGATGCGAATTCTCGGCCCTGTTGTTCAGGCCTTTATGAGACCGATGCTCTACGGTGGGCATGACCTGAGGCCGGGCGGCGCCATAGGATCGCAGCTTGTCGGTGATGATGCGCCAGGGCGCCAAGCCCTGTTTCTTCAGCAAACGGACCAGCAATCGCTTGGCTGCCTGGGTGTTGCGGCGAATCTGAACGGTAAGGCATTTTTGGACGCCAGTCCGACGCGGAAATCTGAATAGTTTGCCGAGGATGCGGCGCGGTCCTGATGTGATTGCAATTGTGCGCCGGAAGAAGTCTCCGAAAGTCTCACACGAGCATTTGACCTCTCAGATCGGCGATGGCATCCTCCCTGTGTGCCATCTCCACGGTCGCAATAACGCCTAACGCCACGACGGAGACTGTTGAATGCCAACCCCGCAGCGTTCCACTCTAGGATCTCTCGTGTTGATAGCGACAGTCGTGGGCTTCAGCGTTGGAGCGTTCGCCTACACCGCGGGGTGGCTCTCGCCTAATCGCCTGACGCCGACGAAAATTGTCAGCGCCTTGGCGCCTCCTGGCGGAGCCGCTCTCGGGCATCGGCGAAACCACGCCAAGGGCGTCTGCTTTACCGGCACGTTCGAAGCGAACGGAAACGGCAGCGCGATTTCGAAGGCGTCCATCTTCGTCTCTGGTCAATACCCTGTACTCGGCCGCTTAAATCTTGCGACACCCGACCCAAACGCCGCCGATGCGACGGTTCGGGTTCGCGGCATCGGCGTACAGATCTCGGCGCCCGACGGCGACGTCTGGCGAATGGCCATGATCGATCCTCCCGTGTTTGCGGTTTCCACCCCGCAAGGCTTCTACGACCTGCTCAAGGCGTCCGCGAGCAAGGAGCCGGACGCGATGAAAGACTTCGTTGGCGCCCATCCAGAATTCGCCTCGTTCGGCGAGTGGGCTACAAAGGCCCCCTGGATGGCCAGCTATGCGGAGGTAACGTTCAACAGCCTCAATGCTTTCATCTTCACGAATGCTTCGGGCGCCGAGCACGCCGTGCGCTGGTCATGGCGACCGGAGGCGCAGGCCGCGCCTATTTCGGCCGAGGAGTTCGCCAAGCTCGGCGCAAATCACCTCGAAGAAGACATCACCGAACGGGTTGCGCGTTCGCCTCAGCGTTGGACGCTCGTGTTGACCGTGGCCGATCCCTCCGATCCGACGTCGGATCCCACCAAGGCCTGGCCACCTAGCCGACCTACCATCGAGGCTGGAACTTTGATCGTGCAGAAAATCGAGCGCGAGTCGGACGGCCCATGCCGCGATATTAACTTTGACCCGACCATCCTACCCAATGGCATCAAGGTTTCCGACGACCCGTTCCCAGCAGCCCGTTCGGCGGCCTACGCCAGATCCTATGATCTGCGAACGTCGGAAGCCGTCAACTATCCCCGAACTGGAGCGAGCGCGAAGCCATGATGAACGCTAGCATCAAGACCCGTTTCACGACCGTCCAGCGCGTGCTGCACTGGCTGATGGCGATCGGCATCCTCGCGATGCTCTTCATCGGCGTCGGAATGGTTTCCACCATTGGACGGGAGTATGTGCCTCTCCTGGTGACGCATAAGACGCTCGGGACCGTCATCCTCGTCCTTGCGTTGGTTCGCCTGGTAGTCCGCATCTTATCCGGCGCTCCTCCCTTGCCGGCAGATCTGCCTGAGCCGATGAAGCTTGCCGCGCATCTGTCCCACATCGGCTTGTACGCGCTGATGATCGGGATGCCGTTAATCGGATGGGCGATGCTGTCTGCCGCCGCATATCCGATCGTGCTGTTTGGGGGAGTAAATCTCCCGCCGATACTGCCGCAGAGCGATACCCTGCACGCACTCCTTTGGAGCGCGCATTATTATCTGGCCTTTGCGTTCTTCGCGCTCGTGCTGATGCATCTCGCTGCAGCACTTTTCCACGGGCTGGTACGTCGCGACGGCGTCCTTGAGACGATGTTGCCGGGCAAATAGGGTTTTGTTCGTGTGAGTTTGGGTATTTTGCCAAAGAGCTAGCTCTCGCCGCTGATACGGAATCCACATCTCAACGTAGAAAGCCGCTGGCTAAAGCTGGGCCAGCACACCCGCGTCGATCGTATGTTCAACTCTATTACCACGATATCCTTCCTCGATAGCTTTATCGAGGATGCCTCCAACAGATCGCACCGCATATCGACACGAGCGAGCCGCCTGAGTTTGCCGTCTTCCCAAGCCACCGCTTCGGCAGGGGCGCGATGGATATCATGTCTCATGATGCGGATGCCCTTCCTCCTTCTTTGCTCGATCAAAGAGTCCCCCGTGAAGAACGCGTAACGTATTGAATCGGCGTCTTTATCCAGAGGCGTGTTCGGGGTCGAGCCGATCTGCAGGCTGCTCCGATTGCCCTATCCACCTACTACGAGGTCGTTGCCAAGCGCACGGCCGTGGGTCGACTGTCGGCCCGCGCCCGTCGTGACATCGCCATGAAGATCGAGATACGTCGGGTGTTCAATGAGAACTTCCAGGTCTATGGCGTGCGCAAGGTCTGGCGGCAGTTGCAGCGAGAGGGCTTCGATATCGCCCGCTGCACCGTCGCTCGGCTTATGAGGGCAATGGGTCTTCAGGGCATCATTCGGGGCAAGCCGATCCGCACGACGATCAGCGACAAGGCCGCTCCATGCCCGCTCGACCGCGTGAACCGGCAGTTCTTTGCTCCCGCGCCGAACATGCTGTGGCTTTCCGATTTCACCTATGTGGCGACCTGGCAGGGCTTCGTCTACGTGGCCTTCGTCATCGATGCCTTTGCACGCCGCATTGTCGGTTGGCGGGCAAGCCGGACCGCTCATGCGGGCTTTGTGCTCGATGCCCTCGACCAGGCGCTGCTGAAGGGGAGCCATTGCCACAATTTCCGGTTCGGCAGTCTTGCTTCCGGACACTGAAGATGAACGTTAATGCCGGTGGAATATTGAATTCAGGGTAGCCTTAATGCTGACATCCGATGATCTCGCCTTTTTCTCGGTCCTTGCCGGATCTCGGTCCCTGGCGGAAAGTGCGCGCAAGCTCAACGTGACGCCGCCGGCCGTCACGCAGCGACTGCGTGCGCTCGAAGAGAAAGTGGGTGTCAGGCTGATCGACCGAACGGGTAGAAGCCTGCTCCTGACCGAAGAGGGTTCGCTCGTCGCGTCGCACAGCGTTCTGGTCAGCAACATCATCGACCAGCTGGCGGAATCCCTGGCCGACCGCAGGGGTGTCGTGCGGGGACATTTGAGGATCGCAGCCCCCCATGGGTTCGGCAGGCAATATGTCGCCCCCGTCGTGGAGGCGTTTGCACGCGAGCATCAGAGCGCGCTCGCCACGCTGGAACTGTCAGATCACCCGTCAGCGCTGCTCATGGAGAGCTTCGAGGTGATCATTCACATCGGGGCGCGGGGACACCTTGACCAGGTGGTCACGACACTGGCGCAGAACCGGCGCATTCTTTGCGCCAGTCCGCACTATCTCGCATCCGCGCCGCCCATTTCCGAGCCGGCAGATCTCGTCAGACATCGCTGCCTTGCCGTCCGCGAGAACGACGAGGACGTGACGTTGTGGCGGTTCACCGGGCCGCGGCAGGAGACTGCAACGGTGCGCATCAATCCGGTCATGTCGAGCAATGATGGGTCGGTCATCCGGGACTGGGCGCTGGCGGGCCAGGGCGTGATGATGCGCTCGGAATGGAGCGTGGCGGAAGACCTCGCCGCCGACCGATTGCAAGAGGTGCTGCCCGACTGGCAGCTTCCCACGGCCGACATCGTCGCCATGCTGGGATCGAGGCACGGGCGGAGCGCCCGGTCCACCGCTTTCCTGAAGCTCCTGCGTCACGCGCTCAAGCCGCCGCCATGGCGAAGCGGCGGCATCGCCTCCGACCGTCAATAGCCGAGGATCGACTTCGTCTCCAGATATTCCTCAAGCCCGTGGACGCCGTATTCGCGGCCGTTGCCCGACTGCTTGTAGCCGCCGAATGCCGCGGCGCCGTTCCAGGCCGGATAATTGATATGAACCTGCCCGGCGCGGATGCGGCCAGCCACGCGTCGCGCCCGGTCGATATCGCCCGACTGTACATGCGCACCGAGACCGTAGACCGTGTCGTTGGCGATGGCGACAGCCTCTTCCTCGTCCTTGTAGGGCATGATCGCCAGGACGGGGCCGAAGATTTCCTCGCGCGCGATCTGCATGTCGGTGGTGACGTCGGAAAAGACTGTCGGCTGGGCGAAGAGGCCGGCCTCGATCCCGCCCGGCCGGCCGAGCCCGCCGGCCACGAGCTTCGCTCCACCGTCGATGCCCGCCCGGATCATGGTCTGGACGCGATCGAACTGGGCGCGGTTGGCGATTGGCCCCATCGTGGTCGCGGCGTCGCGCGGATTGCCGACCACCATGGCATGGACGGTGTTGCGCGCCAGTTCCTCCACCTCGGCAAGCCGATGTGCGGGAACCAGCATCCGTGTGGGCGCGCTGCAGGACTGGCCGGCATTGCGCATGCCCGCCTGCAGGCCTTTCGGGACCGCGACTTCGAAATCGGCATCGTCCAGCAGGATGTTCGGCGACTTGCCGCCAAGTTCCTGCACCACGCGCTTGATGGTGGGCGCGGCCGCCTGGGCGACCAACACGCCTGCGCGCGTCGAGCCGGTAATGGAGATCATGTCCACCTCCGGATGGCTGGACAGGGCCGCGCCAACCGCTTCGCCCGTCCCGCTGACCAGATTGAACACGCCGGGCGGCGTGCCGGCATCATGCATCAGCTCGGCAAACAGCAATGCGCTGTAGGGCGACAGCTCGCTGGGTTTCAGGACGATCGTGCAGCCGGCGGCAATTGCCGGCGCCACCTTGGCGGTGATCTGGTAGAGAGGCCAGTTCCAAGGGGTGATAAGGGCACAGACGCCGATGGCCTCTTTCGCCGTCGCCAGGCCTTCCTTCATCGACAGGAACGGATATGTCTCGAGCGTCTCGATCTGGACGCGAATGTGTTCGGCGGCAAAGAACACCTGCGACGACCGCGCAAAGCTGATCGGCGTTCCCATTTCGCTTACCATGGCCTGGGCGAACAGCTCGGCGCGCTCCATGACGAGCGAATGCATTCTTTTCAGGAGCGCGAGCCGCTCCGGAACCGGCGATTGCGCAAAGGCCGCGAAGGCCTTGCGCGCGGCGGCCACGGCAAGATCGACGTGACGGGCGCTACCGGCAGGGACGTGGCCGGTGACCTGTTCAGACGCGGGATCGACGACCGGCAGCACGTTCACATCGGCAAAGACCTGCCATTCGCCGTTGATGTAAAACTGGTTCTCTCGTTTCATCGCTGCGCCTTCTCTTGGTCCTGCACGCCGCATTCCGTGCGTTTCGAGCAGGGTGACTGAAAGGGTAAGAGATCGACAACCGATCTCGCCTGAATGCCCGGTTAAGGCTGGGATTAACAATGGCAGCCCGAATCTGAGGGTCCGCCGGTCGCCTCGGCATGATCAGCCGAGTGTCTGACTAGCCAGTGAGTAGGTCATCGGCGCACTCGCCCCTACCGTGGTAAAATCCGCAAGCCGCTTGCCGCGCGACATGGTCAGCACGGTATCGTAAACGGCGAGGCCGCTGCGCACCACGAGGAGCGCAAAATCACCGGTTTCGAAATGCGTATCGAGACGCAGGAACCGGCCCTCATGATCGCGGATATGCGGCGAGAGGACAGCGATGGCCTCCTCGTCGTCCGAGGCCACGATCGGGCCGACGACATGGCCACGTCCGAAACGGCGACAGAGTGCGAAGGCCTTCAGCACGTCATCGCGGAAAAGTCCGTAGCCTCGCGAATGGGCCATGAGCTTTTCGATGACCCCTGCGCGCACGACGCCGAAGGCCGCAGCATCCAGCGCCGTCACCGCGGCGAGATCATCAGGGCCCAGGACCCGCAAGTCGCCGGAGAAATCCTGCTCGCTGGGCGCATCGGTGACGATGCCCTGGCACTGATAGACCTTCTTTTCCGGCATGAAGTCGAGGGACAGGTAAAGCCTCTGAGCAGCCCGAGTCGCATTGAGGCGCAGGTCGACGCCCTCAAGATCCTGAAGCGCAGATTCCATCAGCCAGAGGCCGGTGCCCTGCGTCTGCAGGCGCGGCGAGGTGATGACCATGCCGATTGTCGCAAGCGCGGGCGACTGGCGAAACCACATGGCGGAACTCATGATGCGGCCGATGTCGTCGGTCGCAACGACGCCCTTGCCGACCTCACGCAGGAACTGCCAGTCCTCGGCGCGGTGCGGCCAGCCGACCGAAATCGACAGCGCATGAAGCTGCTTAAGGTCTGCCGCCGCCACATCGCCGATCTGCATCGCGAAGGCGTCAATCTGGTTTCTTTCGCCCGGCTTCAGCATCTCACCCACACGCATGTCCTCGATCAATTTCTGAACATCCTGCACCCGTGGGTGCGGACAGTTCCTTTATCATAAGCCGACCGTTCCGCAGATCTTGCTCGAAATCTGCGGCGCTGCGCAACTTTTCACCGAAACGGCCGTGCGTTCGGCATCCCATCCCGCAGAAACGGGCCATGCTTGATAGCCGTTGAACCATGCCAAATACGGCTGGCGGCCGCATCGGGGAAGTGATGAACGCGACTAACATTCTGGAAAAGCTGGTCTCCTTTGATAGCGTCGTGGGCACGCCGAACGCCGCGATCGTCGCGTGGATCGTTGCCTATCTCGACGGACACGGCGTGAACGCAAAGGTTCTGGCCGGCCCCGAGGGCGACCGCAGCAATCTTCTCGCGACGATCGGGCCGGTGGATGTGCCGGGCTATATCGTCTCCGGACACATGGACGTCGTCCCGGCCGATGCCGGCGAATGGACCTCCTCGCCCTTCACCCTTCGCCGCGATGGTGACAAGCTTTTCGGACGCGGGACGACCGACATGAAGGGCTATCTCGCCGCAGCGCTTGCCGCCGTGCCGCAACTGGTGAAGGCGGGTTTGAAGCGTCCGATCCATCTCGCCTTTTCCTATGATGAGGAAGCGGGCTGCCGGGGCGTGCAGCATCTCATCGCCCGGTTGCCGGAACTCTGCTGCCCCCCGCTCGGGGCCATCATTGGCGAGCCGAGCAATATGCGTCCCGTGCTCGCCCATAAGGGGAAGTCCGCGGCGCGGATCACCGTCCGCGGTCGTGCCGGCCATTCCTCGCGGCCCGATCTGGGGCTGAACGCCATTCATGCCATCGCAAAAGTCCTCCATGTCGTGGTCGAGGAAGCCGCGCGCCTCACTGAGGGGGCCCTTGATGCCGCCTTCGAGCCCGCCTATTCCACGCTGCAGGCCGGCGTGATTATCGGCGGCAAGGCAATCAACATCATCCCGGACCTGTGCAGCCTCGAGCTTGAGGCCCGCGCGATTGCGGGAGTTTCCCCGCGCGAGCTGCTCGCGCCGATCCGCGCAAGTGCCGAAGCGCTCCGCGCAAACGGGTTCACGGTCGCGTGGGAGGAGTTGAGCGCCTATCCCGCACTGGCACTCTCACCGGAAAGCGCGCTCGCTCACCTTGTGTCGGACCTGACCGGCGAGCCCCCGCTAGGAGCGGTCAGCTATGGCACCGAAGCCGGGCTCTATCAGGCCGCCGGCGTCGATTCAGTGATCTGCGGGCCCGGCGATATCGGCCGGGCGCACAAGCCGGATGAATTCATCCTCGACAGCGAACTTGCCGCCTGCCAGCGCTTCCTCGAAGCGCTTGGCGCGCGCTGTGCCGCGTGACGGAGAAGGCCCCATGACCTTTCTCTTCAACTCCGATGGCGTGCGCGGCGCGATCTTCGCGGACGCTTTTGCTCGGGAATTGCCCGGCATTCCTTTCAGCATGGACGCCAAAGGCGCCGATCCGGATGAGGTCCGCTACCTGATCACCTGGACCGCGCCGAAAGACCTGACCCGCTATCGCAATCTCGAGATCATCTTCTCGATCGGGGCGGGCGTCGATCAGCTCGATCTTGCCGGCATTCCCGAACATGTGAAGATCGTGCGCATGGTCGAGGACGGGATCGTCCGGATGATGCAGGAATATGTTCTCCTGGCGACGCTCGCGCTCCATCGCAACCTTCCCGCCTATCTCGACCACCAGCGCAACAGACGCTGGGCGCCCCTGCCCCAGAGCCAGGCAGCGGACCGACGGATCGGCATTCTCGGCCTGGGCGTGCTGGCACAGGCTGTTCTCGAACGCCTCAAGCCTCTCGGTTTCCCGCTTGCAGCCTGGAGCCGCAGTCCGCGTGACCTCGACGGCGTGACCTGCCACCACGGGGCAAGCGGACTATGCGCCATGTTGGCCGAAACCGATATTCTCGCCTGCCTTCTCCCACTGACCGCAGAAACCCGTGGCTTCCTGAATGCCGGCCTCTTTGCCAGTCTGCCGAAGGGCGCGCGGCTGATCCATGTCGGGCGCGGCCCCCAGCTCGATCACGCGGCCCTGCTCGCAGCGCTCGACCGCGACCATCTGAGCGGCGCGATGATCGACGTCACCGATCCCGAACCGCTGCCGGAAGATCACCCTTTCTGGATGCATCCGAAGATCATCCTCACCCCGCATGTCGCAAGCGTCACGCAGCCCGCCAGTGCGGCGCGTGCGGTCATCGAAAACATCCGGCTTCATCTGGCCGGCCGCGATCCGATCGGCCTTGTCGATCGGGCGCGCGGTTACTGAACACAAGAACCCTCTCCTGAAAGGAACCCGCATGTCTCTTCTGAAGACCCTCGACCCGAACCCGACTTTCGCCCCGCGCGAATCCACGCCGCTGCCTGAGCGCCTGATTGCCGGCTCCCCCACCTTCAAGACCTGGGCCATGGATGAGGCCAAGGACGGCCTTGTGCTGTCCGGCGTCTGGGAAGCAACGCCGGGCGAGACGAAGTCGATCAAGGGCGGGGTTTTCGAATTCTGCCACATCCTCTCCGGCGTCGTCGAAATCACCCCCGCCGGCGGTGAACCCGTCATCTACAAGGCCGGCGACAGCTTTGTCATGAAGCCTGGCTTTGTCGGCGTCTGGAAGACGATCGAGACCGTTCGCAAGATCTACGTCGTCGTCAACTGACAATGGCGCCCCATGGGCGCGACCGTCCTAGCCAATCAAAAGAAGAGCAGCGTTCTCTTCAGTTATCGAGAAAGTATCAGCCATGAAGACCCACAGGATCGCATTGATCCCTGGCGACGGCATCGGCCGCGATGTCACCGATGCCGCCTGGCGCGTGCTGCAAACCGTTGCCGAGCATTCCGGCTTCGCCCTTTCCGGCACGGAATTCCCGTGGTCCTGCGCCTTCTACAAGGAAACCGGCCGGATGATGCCGGAAGACGGGATCGAGACCCTGCGCGCCTTCGATGCCATTCTTCTCGGCGCGGTCGGCTGGCCGGCGGAGGTGCCGGATTCGATCTCGCTGCACGGGCTGCTTCTGCCGATCCGCAAGGCCTTCGTGCAATATGCCAATATCCGCCCGCACCGGCTCCTGCCGGGGGTGCAAGGTCCGCTTAAGGCGGAAGCTTTCGACATTCTCTGCATTCGCGAGAATACCGAGGGCGAATATTCAGGAGCCGGCGGACGTGTTCATCAGGGTACGGAAGATGAAGTGGCGGTGGAAACGGCGATCTTCACCCGCACCGCTGTCGAACGCATCCTACGCTTCGGCTTCGAGCAGGCCCGCACGCGCCGCGGCAAACTCGCCTCCGTCACCAAGTCGAATGCGCAGAAACATTCCATGGTTTTCTGGGATGAGATCACCCGGAAACTTGCGGCCGAATATACGGATGTCGCGGTGACAAGCTATCATGTCGATGCCATCTCCGCCCGCATGATCATGGAACCGGAAAGCCTCGACGTCGTCGTCGCCTCCAATCTCTTCGGCGATATCCTGACAGATATAGGCGCGGCCATTCAGGGCGGCCTCGGCTTTGCGGCGTCTGCCAATATCAACCCGCATCGCTCTGCGCCCTCCATGTTCGAGCCTGTCCACGGATCCGCCCCGGACATTGCCGGCAAGGGGATTGCAAACCCCATGGCGACCATCTGGTCCGGCGCGATGATGCTCGATCACCTGGGTGAAAAGGACCCCGCCGCCCGCGTGATGACCGCCCTTTCCGCCGTCACCGCGAAGGGCATCGGCACGGTTCCCGGCAAGGACTCGACTGACACGATCACGAGGGCTGTGATCGCTGCCCTCACCGCTGAATAAGGAGAAAGTCATGCTGAACCTCAAGGACCAAAGCCTTCTCCGCCAGGCCGGTCTCATCAATGGCGAATGGATCGCCACCCGCTCGGGCAAGACCGTCGATGTCATTGACCCGGCAACGCAAGACGCCATTGGCACCGTTCCCGACATGGGCGGCGAGGAAACCCGTGCGGCCATCGTCGCGGCGGAGGCTGCCTTCGGGACGTGGAAGAAGAAGACCAATGCCGAACGCGGGGCTCTCCTCGAAACGTGGTTCGATCTGATGATCGAAAACGTCGAGGATCTGGCGCTGATCCTGACCGCCGAACAGGGAAAGCCCCTGGACGAGGCGCGCGGCGAAATCCGCTACGGCGCTTCCTTCGTCAAATGGTTTGCCGAGGAAGCCCGCCGCATCAATGGCCACACGATCCCGTCGCCGGCCCGCGACCGCCGCATTCTCGTGCTGAAGGAGCCGGTCGGCGTCTGCGGCATCATCACGCCGTGGAATTTCCCCAATGCGATGATCACCCGCAAGGTGGCGCCGGCGCTCGCCGCCGGCTGCACGGTCGTTATCAAACCGTCCGAGTTCACCCCCTATTCGGCGCTGGCACTCGGGGTTCTTGCCGAACGCGCCGGCATACCGGCGGGCGTCATCAACATCGTCACCGGCATGCCATCCGAGATCGGCAACGAGCTAATGGCCAACGAGACCGTGCGCAAGATTTCCTTCACCGGCTCGACCCGCGTCGGCTCGCTGCTGATGCGCGGGGCCGCCGACAGCGTCAAGCGGCTAAGCCTCGAGCTTGGCGGCAACGCGCCGTTCATTGTCTTCGACGATGCCGATCTCGATCTGGCCATTGAAGGCGCGCTTGCTTCGAAATTCCGCAATGGCGGCCAGACCTGCGTCTGCGCCAACCGCATTCTCGTGCAGTCGGGCGTCTACGATGCCTTTGCCGCCAAGCTGAAGGCCCGCGTCGACGCGATGAAGGTCGGTCCGGGCACGGAAGCCGGTGTCTCCATCGGCCCGATGATCAACGCCGCCGCCATCGACAAGATCGAGCGCCACGTTGCGGACGCTCTTTCCAAGGGCGCCAAGATCATCACCGAAACACCCGCGATGCCGAACGGCAAGCAGTACACGGCCCCGCTCGTCCTCACCGGTGCGACGACCGAAATGCTGCTCGCGACGGAAGAAACCTTCGGCCCCGTCGCGCCCCTATTCCGCTTTGAGACGGAAAAAGAGGCCATCGCCATCGCCAACGGCACGCCCTTCGGTCTCGCCTCCTATTTCTACACAGAGAGCATGAAACGCGCCTGGCGCGTCGGCGAATCGCTGGAATTCGGCATGGTCGCCCTCAACACCGGCCTCATCTCCATGGAAGTCGCCCCCTTCGGCGGCGTCAAGCAATCCGGCCTTGGCCGCGAGGGCGCGCAAATGGGCATCGAGGAATACCTGGAAACGAAGAGTTTCCATATGGGCGGGTTGGCTTGAGGATATGCGAGGGGCGGTCGCTAGCTAGACCGCCCCTTTTCGTTCGGGCGGGCAAAAAAGAAGGCGCGGATTGTTTCTAATCCGCGCCTCAAGTTTGACTCGGGAGGACTATCACTGAAACCTGTCGAGCATCTTGTAATATTGCCCCACCAGCGGCAGGAACCAGGGCTTGCCGAAATGGCCGGGAACGGCGGGCCAGGGGTAGTTTTGCATCGGGTTGCGATCGACCTTGCCGACGATGGCGTCGGCGACCATCATGCCCAGATGGGTGGAGAGCTGTGCGCCGTGGCCGGAATAGCCCATCGCGTACCAGAGACCGTCGTGGAAGCCGGCGCGCGGGTAACGGTCGGCCGTCATGTCGACGAGGCCGCCCCAGCAATAGTCGATATCGATGCCCTTCAATTGCGGGAAGATGAGTTCCATACTCTCGCGCAGGATCGCGCCGCTCTTCTCATCCGAGCGCTGATCGGACGTCGCCGAGAACCGGGCGCGCCCACCGAAGATCAGTCGATTGTCGGGCGAAAGACGCCAGTAATTGCCGATATTCATCGTGTTGACGCAGGTACGGTTACCCGGCATCACGGCCTGAGCTTCGCTGTCCGTCAGCGGGCGCGTGGCAATCAGGAAGCTGCCGACCGCAATGATGCGCCGGCGGAACCAGCCGAAGTTCTTCGTCGTGTAGGCGCCCGTCGCGATAATGACATTGGCGGCGGTGACGCTCCCGCGGGAGGTTTGCAACGTATGCGTCCCGTTGACCTCGCGATGCCCGGTCACCGTCGTTCCTTCTAAGATCGTGGCGCCATGGCGGACAGCGGCCTGCCCCAGCCCTACGACATAGCGGCCCATATGCATCATGGCGCTCTTCTTCGACAGCATCGCGCCATGGAAGGGCGAGCCGATTTCGCCCTTGAGCTGCTCCGGCGACAAGAGCGCTGTGTCGGGATCGCATTCCTTGTTCAGCGCCTCGAAATTGCGGGCAATCGCCTCGAAATGTTTGGGCTTGGAGGCGAGCTTCAGTTTGCCCGCACGGCGGAAGTTGCAGTCGATACCCTCTTCGGCAATCAGCGCCTCAATGGTGTCGATGGAATCGTCCAGCGCATGATAGAGCGCGATGGCGCGCTCCTTGCCAAGCTCGGCTTTCGCGCCGAGATAGCTATGCGCGAGCCCGTTGTTCAGATGACCGCCATTGCGGCCGGAGGCGCCAAAGCCGACGCGCTCCGCCTCCAGCACGACGACCTTCGCCCCCGCTCTTGCCAACTGCCGCGCGGCCGCAAGCCCTGTAAAACCCGCGCCGATCACCGCAACATCATAGTGCCCGCTGACCGGACCTTGGGCAGCCCCGGCAAAGGCCGGCGCGGTGTCATGCCAATAGGAGACGAATTTCATCGCTTCCGCCTTCTGGTCAGAGACCCACAACACCCGGCAGGCCGGAAATGTCGGCGATCTCGGTATAGCCGTAATACGGGTTGGCGGGCTCGTGACCGCGATTGACCCAGACCTTGTTCTTGATGCCGAGATCATGGGCCGACATCAGGTCGTAGCGGAATGAAGAGGAGATATGCAGCATGTCTTCCGGGCCGCAGCCGAGCATGTCGAACATGTATTCAAACGCCTGGAAGCGCGGCTTGTAGGCCTGTGCCTGTTCGGCGGTGTAGACCTTGTGGAAGGGTGCGCCGAGCTTTTCGACATTCGACATGATCTGCGAATTCATGGCGTTGGAGAGGATGACCAGCGGAATTTCCTTAGCCACTTTCGCGAGACCCGCAGGCACGTCGGCATGCGGACCCCAGGTCGGGACGCGCTCATAAACGATCTGCGCGTCTTCGTCCTTGAAGGACAAGCCGTTGGCCTTGCAGGTGCGCGACAGCGAATTATGCACGACCTCCGCGTAAGGCTTCCAGGCGCCCATGACCTCATCCAGACGGTAAGCGGAGAAATTCTTGATGAACTTCTGCATGACCTGCTCGTCGAGCCGATCGCCGTAAAGATCACGGGCCGCACCTGCCATGTCGAAATTGATCAGCGTGCCGTAGCAGTCGAAGGAGATGTATTTCGGGCGAAAGGGGGCCATGACGTTCTTCCTCTGGCTTTCATGTTTCGTTGCCCTGATCATAAGCGGTCTTATCCCGCCTCGATTGCGCGAATTCACCCGTCCGGAAGCACAAAGTTTTTAATCCGCCATCCCGTTTGGCACACAATTGTTTGGAAGGGCCTGAATTTTCGAGATCTTGGCGACCTGCCGGAGGCTCGCCCGAATGGGCCGCAGCATAAGATGCGGCATCGGCCCCAGGCTTCGGCGGAAGATGGTGCGCGAACGCAACCATTCAGAGGAATAGCTTCCGCGTCCTGTCCGAGACTTTGGCTCACGAAAGGACATGCCCATGCAGAAGCAAATCGATCTCGTCACCTTCGGGCCTGAGCATCTTGATGGTGCCGTTGCCCTGTCGCGCGCCGAAAGCTGGCCGCATCGTCCCGAGGACTGGGCCATGGTGCAGCAGCTCAGTGCCGGCGTTGCCGTGGTGGACGACCAAGGCCGGGTTACCGGCACGACATTCATGACCCCATTCGGCGATGATTACGCAACGATCAACATGGTAATCGTCGACAAGTCGATGCGCGGTCTCGGCATGGGCCGCAAGCTCATGGAGCGCGCCTTCGAACTCGCCGGCCAGCGGCCGCTGCGCCTCATTGCCACCAAGGAAGGCTTGCCGCTCTACGAACAGCTCGGCTTCGTCGCCACAGGCACGATCCGGCAGCATCAGGGCCATGTGCAGGCGGTTGGTCGACCCGAGGGCGTCGAAGACATGCAGGCCGGTGATGTCGAGGCCGTGAAGGCGCTCGACCGGCAGGCCTATGCAGCCGACCGTTCGGCGCTGATCGACGCTCTGCTCGAACACGGGCGGTTCGCCGTCGTGCGCAAGGGCGATACGATCGATGCCTGGGCAGTCATCCGTCCCTTCGGACGCGGCGAGGTCATCGGCCCGATCATTGCACCGGATGTTGAGACGGCCCGCGTCCTGATCGCCTATTTCGCGTCCTCCCGCGAGGGCGCCTTCCTCCGTGTCGACACGGGCAGCGAAACGGGCCTTGCGCCCTGGCTTTCGGAGATCGGCCTTACCCATGTCGGTGGCGGCGTGACAATGCGGCGCCCGCTGACGGAAGACGGGGGACAGCTCCGGCATAAGGCCTACGCACTTGCCAGCCAGGCACTCGGCTGAACATACAGGAGATTGAAAATGCTCGCCAATTCGCTGATCGAACTCGATCGCGCCCACCTCATCCACCCCGTCGCCTCCTATCGCGGTCACGAGCGGCAGGGCGTGCGGGTACTGAAATCCGCATCGGGAGCCACCGTGACCGAGGCCAATGGCCATCAACTGGTCGATGGTTTTGCCGGCCTCTGGTGCGTCAATGCCGGCTATGGCCATGAAAGCATCATCGAGGCGGCCACGAAGCAGTTGCGCGAACTGCCCTATGCGACCGGCTATTTCGATCTTGGCTCGGAACCGGCTATCCGGCTCGCCGCAGAACTGGCCGAACGCGCGCCGGGCGATCTGAACCGCGTCTATTTTACGCTCGGCGGCTCGGATGCGGTAGATTCCACCATCCGCTTCGTGCGCTATTACTGGAACGCCAAGGGCCAGCCGCAGCGCGACCAGTTCATCTCGATCCAGCAGGGCTATCATGGTTCGACCACGGTCGGCGCTGGGCTGACGGCGCTTCCGGCCTTCCATACCGGCTTCGGCGTGCCGTTTGACTGGCAGCACAAGATCCCCTCGCCCTATCCCTACCGCAACCCGGCCGGCGACGACGATGCGGCGATCATTGCCGCTTCGCTTGCCAGCCTGAAGGCCAAGATCGAAGAAATGGGCGCGGATCGCGTGGCAGCATTTTATGCCGAACCGATCCAGGGCTCCGGCGGCGTGATCGTTCCGCCGAACGGCTGGATCAAGGCGATGCGCGAGCTCTGCAAGAGCTACGGCATTCTCTTCATCGCCGACGAGGTCATCACCGGCTTCGGCCGCACCGGCCCGCTCTTTGCCTGCACGGATGAAGGCATCGTGCCGGACATGATGACGGTCGCCAAGGGGCTGACCTCCGGCTATGTGCCGATGGGTGCCGTCTTGATGGCCGATCATGTCTATGATGTGATTGCAGACGGTGCCGGCGAAACGGCGGTCGGCCACGGTTTTACCTATTCCGCCCACCCGGTGAGCGCCGCGGTAGCGCTCGAAGTGCTGAAACTCTATGAAGGCGGACTGCTCGAAAACGGCCTCAAGGCCGGCAAGCGGCTGCTGGACGGTCTGAATAGCCTTCGCGATCATCCGCTGGTCGGTGATATCAGAGGCCGCGGTATGCTCTATGGCGTCGAGCTTGTGACCGACAAGACGAAGAAGATGCCGCTTCCGGCAGCATCCCAACCTGCCCGCCGCATTTTCGACCGCGCGTGGGACAACGGTCTCGTCATCCGCGCCTTCCCGCAGGGCGTGCTGGGCTATGCCCCGCCGCTCTGCTGCACGGACGCCGATATCGACGCCATCATCGAGCGCACACGCCAGACGCTCGATCAGACGCTGGAAGACCCGGATATTCGGTCGGCGCTGGCCTGAACCGCTGAAACCGCCTGCGGCGGTATTTCGCCGATATATCGCCGCAGGAAGCAAGTTCGCAATTTTATGCTGCCGCCCAAGGCCAAATCGAACGATACGCCCCGGTGGACATGACAGACTCATAAACACCAAGCCCGAGACCAAACCGGCCTCCGGCATACGGAATACGCAGACAGAGCCCAGCGCCCACGCCGGTCACCCGGCGCATCAAAGGGAGAAGGCGCAAAACCAGGGACGCCGCGAGCAATATTCACCGGGGCCGAAAAGTCCGCACAAGACGGACGTCACCCAATCGAAGCAAAGAAGGGGAATGACATGACCGACAACATTACCAACTGGACAAAGTCAGACGACGCCCGCGTCGAAGACGCCATCCGTCGCGGCGCCTCCCGTCGCGATCTTCTGAAGATGATGCTGGCGAGCGGTGTAGCGCTTTCTGCCGGCGGCGCCGTCTTCGGCCGCGCCGAACGCGCACTTGCCGCGACGCCGGTTTCCGGCGGCCACATGAAAGCGGCCGGCATTTCGTCTTCGAACGCTGACACGCTCGATCCGGCGAAGGCTTCTCTCGGCACCGACTACGCGCGCTGTTGCATGGTCTACAACCGCCTGACCTTCATCGACGTGACCGGCATCCCGCAAATGGAACTTGCTGAAAAGCTCGAGACCAAGGATGCCAAGACCTGGACTGTCACGCTGCGCAAGGGCGTCACATACCACAACGGCAAGACCCTGACCTCCGCCGACGTCGTGTTCGCGCTCAAGCGTCACCTTGATCCGGCCGTCGGCTCGAAGGTTGCCAAGATTGCCGCCCAGATCACCGAGGTCAAGGCGATCGACCCGACCACGGTCGAAATCGTGCTGAAGGCACCCAATGCCGACCTTCCCTACATTCTGGCGCTGCATCACTTCATGATCGTGCAGGACGGCACGACCGATTTTTCCAAGGGCATCGGCACTGGCCCCTTCGTCCTGGAAACGTTCGAGCCGGGCGTCCGCTCCATCGTGAAGAAGAACACGAACTACTGGAAGCCGAACCTGCCGCATCTCGATTCTTTCGAGTACTTCGCCATCAGCGATCCCAGCGCCCGCGTCAATGCACTGCTGGCCGGCGATGTCCAGTTCTGCTCCGCCGTCGATCCGCGTTCCGCCAAGCTCCTCGACGGACAAAAAGGCTTTGCGCTTTCGCGGACGAACACCGGCACCTATACGAACCTGAACATTCGCCTCGACATGAACAAGCCCGATTTCGTGACGGGTATGAAGTATCTTGTCGATCGCGAGCAGATCGTGAACGCGGCGCTTCGTGGCTTCGGCGAAGTCAGCAACGACCAGCCGATTTCGGCGGTCAATGCCTTCCACAATCCGAACCTGAAGCCAAAGGCATTCGATCCCGACAAGGCCAAGCACTATTTCCAGAAGGCAGGGGTTCTCGGCCAGTCGATCCCGGTCGTTGCTTCCCCGGCAGCGGACTCCTCTGTCGACATGGCGATGATCATTCAGGCCGCCGGTGCCGATATCGGCCTGAAGCTCGATATCCAGCGCGTGCCCTCGGACGGCTATTGGGACAAGTATTGGCTCAAGGCGCCGATCCACTTCGGCAACATCAATCCGCGGCCGACGCCGGACATCTATTTCTCGCTGCTTTACTCGTCCGATGCGCCGTGGAACGAAAGCCAGTACAAGTCGCCGAAATTCGACTCCATGATGCTGGAAGCGCGCGGATTGCTCGACGATGCCAAGCGCCACGAGATCTACAACGAGATGCAGTCCATGATCTCGGAAGAAGCCGGCACCATCATCCCGGCCACCACGATGAATGCCGACGGCATTTCCAGCAAGGTCAAGGGCCTTCTGCCCAACCCGCTCGGTGGCATGATGGGCTACGCCATGGCCGAATATGTCTGGCTGGAAGCCTGACCGAGCCGACCGTGTCCGGGAGGCCAATGCTCTCCCGGATGCCACGGCCGTTCGTCGCAGATGCAAGGCGGGAGATCTCGCCTTGCATCTGCCACTTGCAGCTTATGCCTCCCTTGCCGGAGCGCGCATCAATGATGTCAGACAAAAAGTCCGCAGCTTATGTCTGCACGGCGTGCTTTAATCGGCAAAGCGAAGCGACTGTCGTCCATCATATGCGGCTGGAGATCTCTTATGAATGCTGAAATCCCGACCATGATCGGAAAGCGGCTGATCCTCAGCGTGATCACGCTGCTCATCGTTTCCTTCGCGGTCTTCTTCGCCACCAACATGCTGCCAGGCGACACCGCAACCATCCTGCTCGGTCAGGCCGCAACGCCGGAGGCGGTGGAGGGACTTCGCCATGCCATGCATCTCGACCAGCCGGCCGTGCTGCGCTTTCTGCGCTGGATCGCTGGGGTCCTGACAGGTGATCTCGGCACGTCATACGCCAACAACATGCCCATCGCGACGCTGATCGGCAGCCGTTTCGTCAATACGATGGAGCTTGCCGGCATCACTGCACTCGTCGCCGTGCCGCTCGCTCTGACGCTCGGCATTACCGCAGCAGTCATGCGCGGCTCGATCTATGACCGTATCGTCACGGTGCTCACCATCGGCGTGATCTCGGTTCCCGAATTTGTGGTCGCCTCGACTGCCGTGCTGATCTTCGCCGTCTATCTGAAATGGCTGCCGGCCATCTCCTTCGTCAACGAGGTGCATTCGCTGTCCGACCTGCTGCGCATGTATGCCATGCCGGTGGTGACGCTGACCTTTGTGGTCTCCGCGCAGATCATCCGCATGACCCGTGCCGCAGTGATCGAGACACTCTCGACGCCCTATGTGGAGATGGCACTGCTGAAGGGCGCGTCGCGCAGCCGGATCGTGCTGAAACACGCCCTGCCCAATTCGCTTGGCCCCATTGTCAACGCGCTGGCGCTCTCGCTCTCCTATCTGATCGGCGGGGTCATCATCATCGAGACGATCTTCAACTATCCCGGGATCGCCAAGCTCATGGTCGATGCCGTGGCCACGCGCGACCTGCCGCTGATCCAGACCTGCGCTCTGATCTTCTGTCTCGGCTACCTGATCCTGATCACCATTGCCGACATCGTTGCAATCGTCTCCAATCCGAGGCTCCGGTGATGACACAAAGCGCCCTGTCGCCCTCCCGCCTCGGCTATTTCGGCTACACATTCAGTCCGGTCGGCATGGTCGCCTTTCTGGTGATCCTGTTCTGGGCCGTCGTCGCGATCCTCGGGCCGCATATCGCGCCCTACCCGATCGGCAAGATCGTCGACACGGACTATTTCGGCCCGATCAGTTCTAAGTTCTGGCTCGGTTCGGATTATCTCGGACGCGACATGCTCTCGCGCATCATTCTCGGCGCGCGCTACACGCTGGGCATCGCGCTTGCCGGTGTGCTCATCGCCTCCAGTAGCGGCGTCATCCTCGGCATGGCGGCAGCGGTCATCGGCGGCTGGTTCGATACTTTGCTCAGCCGTTTCATGGATGCGATGATCTCCATCCCCAGCAAGCTTTTCGGTCTGGTCGTCGTGGCCGCAGTCGGCTCGTCGCTGCCCGCTCTCATCATGACGCTCGCCGTCATCTACATTCCGGGCTCCTATCGCTTCGCCCGTGCGCTGGCGGTGAATGTCAACACGATGGATTTCATCACGGTTGCCCGGATTCGCGGCGAAAATACCCTGTATCTGGCCGTGTCGGAGATATTGCCCAATATCATCCGGCCCGTGCTCGCCGATTTCGGGCTGCGCTTCGTCTTCATCGTCCTGCTTCTCTCCGGCCTCTCCTTCCTCGGCCTTGGCGTACAGCCACCACTCGCCGACTGGGGTGCGCTGGTGCACGAGAACATTCAGGGCCTGCCCTTCGGCTCGGCTGCTGTCATCGCACCGTCGATCGCGATTGCCAGCCTGACGATCAGCGTCAACCTGCTGATCGACAACCTGCCCCGCAAGATCCGCGACCGGAGCGCCTGATATGAGCAAGCTTGTCGAAATCCGAAACCTGCATGTCGAGGCGACCACCGACTCAGGCCGGCGCATCGAAATCATCAAGGGCGTCGATATAGAGATCGCGAACGGCGAGATCGTGGCGCTGATCGGGGAAAGCGGCTCGGGGAAGACCACCATTGCGCTGACGCTGATGGGGCATACCCGGCCGGGCTGCCAGATCTCCGCAGGCGCGATCATGTTCGACGGCAAGGACATGGCCAGGCTCTCCGAACGCGAGCGCTCCGCCGTGCGCGGCACGGAAGTGGCCTATGTGCCGCAAAGCGCTGCGGCCGCCTTCAACCCGGCGCAGACGATCATGGATCAGGTTATCGAAGTGGCCCGAATCCACGGCCTGATGACGCCGGAAAAGGCGCGCGAGCGGGCGATCGAACTCTTCAGGGCCTTGTCGCTTCCCTCGCCGGAAACGATTGGTGGGCGCTATCCGCATCAGGTTTCGGGCGGCCAGCTGCAACGGCTGGCCGCCGCGATGGCGCTGATCGGCGATCCCAAGCTCGTCATATTCGACGAACCGACCACGGCGCTGGACGTAACGACGCAGATCGACGTCCTGAAAGCCTTCAAGTCGGTGATGAAGGCCGGCGGCATTTCCGGCGTCTATGTTTCGCACGATCTCGCAGTCGTAGCGCAGATCGCCGACCGAATCGTCGTGCTCAGGGACGGCGAGCTGCAGGAAGAAGGCACGACGCCAGACATTCTATCGACGCCCAAGCATGCCTACACGCAGGAGCTGCTGGCCGCGTTCGAGCCGAAGGAAACACAATTTGCCGACAAGCCGGTCGAGACACCGCGCCCGCTTCTCGAGATCGAGAATGTCATCGCCGGCTATGGACCAATCCAGTCTGACGGCCTGCCTTTCATTCAGGCCGTGCGCTTGGTCAGCCTGACGGTGGAGAAGGGCCGCAACCTCGGCGTCATCGGCGAATCCGGCTGCGGAAAATCGACGCTTGCCCGGTGCATAGCCGGCATCCTGCCCGCCAATGCCGGCAAGATCATTTTCGACGGCAAGGAACTCAACCACGCAGCGCGCCGACGTTCACGCGATCAGTTGCGCGAAATGCAGATCGTTTTCCAGTACGCCGACACGGCGCTGAACCCGGCCAAGCCCATCGACGACATACTCAGCCGGCCCTTGAGCTTCTATCACGGCCTGACGGGAAAAGCCCGCTCGGCGCGCGTGGAAGAACTCCTCGACATGGTGCATCTGCCGAAGGCGCTGCGCTATCGCCACCCGTCCGAACTTTCCGGCGGGCAGAAACAGCGCATCAACTTCGCGCGCGCTCTGGCCGCCAATCCGAAGCTGATCATCTGCGACGAGATCACATCCGCGCTGGATACCGTGGTCGCCGCCGCGATCATCGAACTGCTGAAGGAATTGCAGCGCGAACTCGATCTCTCCTACATCTTCATCAGCCACGACCTGTCGGTGGTCGAAGCGATCTGTGACGAGATCGCGGTCATGTATCGCGGCGAAAAGGTCGAGCACCTGACACGGGAAGACGTGAAGACGCCGACGCATCCTTATTCGAAGCTCCTCTTCTCGTCCGTGCCCAAGCTCGACCCGAGCTGGCTCGACAATCTCGTGCTGGAGCCGGAGCTGGTGCGGCAATACGGCGGGGCGTGAGGCACTTCCCGCGAAAGTGGAAGCCGGTCTCGCGTGCGGAAATGCCCTCGAAGAAAGCGTCGCGTCTCATACCGTAAACAGGCTCGTCAGCGGCAGGTGCGATTTCACGATGGGTGATTTGAGCACCACGAAGCTGAAATATTTGTCGATGCCGATATCCATGTCGGTCAGCCGTTCCATGATCGTCTGATATTCGCCGATTCCGGCGGTCACGAATTTCACGAGATAATCATAGCCGCCCGAGACGAGATGGCACTCGATCACCTGGTCGATTTTCTCGACGACGGCAAGGAAGCGGGCGAAATCGACTTGGCGGTGGTTCTTCAGCGTGATTTCGGTGAAGACAGTCAGCGTCTGTCCGAGCTTGGCGAGATTGATCTGAGCGGAGTAGCCCTCGATATAGCCTTCCGCCTGCAATCGCTTGACGCGCATCAGGCAGGGGCTCGGAGACAGGTGCACGAGATCGGCCAATTCCACGTTGGTGATGCGGCCGTTCTTCTGCAGCTCGTAGAGAATCTTGATGTCCGTCCGGTCGAGTTTCATCATCGGCCTTCGCCTTCCCATTCTCTTGCAGCATAAAATTCTGCCGTTTGTCTCAAACAACGTTAGCATAGCCTGGTCTTTTGTCCATCAAGCCGTGAAAACCGAAATGGCGCAGAAGATTTCGATGCGGGACGGGATACCAGAATTTTCTGCCGCCAAGTCCGGAACTGCGGTTCCGCATGCGTGTAGCAAGCGCCTAGTGTCTGCTTAATACATGGAGATTCCGATGCCCGCGCCGTTGACCCTCATCGAGACCCCTTCGAACCCGCCACACGAGGCCGACGTCGTCGTGATAGGCGGCGGCATTGTCGGTGTTTTCACGGCCTATTTCCTGACACAACGCGGTCTGAAGACCGTTCTGCTCGAGAAAGGCCGTATCGGGGCTGAGCAGTCGAGCAGGAACTGGGGCTGGTGCCGCCAGCAGAACCGCGATGCGCGCGAACTTCCCATCGCGACCAAGAGCCTAGACCTCTGGGAGCGCTTCGTGGCCGAAACCGGCGAGGATATCGGCTTCCGCCGCTGCGGCCTCCTCTATCTCAGCAACAACGAGGCCGAAATTGCCGGCTGGGCGCGCTGGCGCGACTTTGCAAAGACAGCCGGGGTAACAACGCATATGTTGTCAGCCTCCGAAGCTGCCGAAAAGGGCCAGGCAACGGGCCGCGCCTGGAGAGGTGGTGTCTTTTCGCCGACCGACGGAATTGCCGATCCGTCCAAGGCAGCTCCGGCCGTCGCGCGTGCGATCATGAAGCTCGGCGGCACCGTCATCCAGAACTGCGCGGCGCGCGGAATCGAGACCGAAGGCGGTCGCCTGAGCGCGGTTGTCACCGAACGCGGCACGATCCGCACGAAGATCGCGATCCTGTCCGGCGGCGCCTGGGCCTCCTCGTTCTGCCGGCAGCTCGGCATTCGTTTCCCGCAGGCGTCCATCCGGTCCTCCATCGTCGCCGTGTCGAGCGCGGCGGGCATTCCGCCGGCGCTGCATACGAAGGACATTTCGGTCACGAGCCGCAGCAACGGCGATTACACGCTGGCGATCAGCGGCCGCGCCCGCGTTGACCCTACGCTCCAGCAAGTGAGGTTCCTGCCGCAATTCCTGCCTATGTTCGCCAAGCGTTGGCAGTTACTTTCCCCCGGCGGTCTTGAAGGCATGCGAAGCGGGCATGAAACCGTTTCCCCCTGGCGTCTCGACCGTCCCACGCCCATGGAGCGCATGCGCATCCTCGATCCCAAGCCGGATCAGGGAACGCTCCGTCTCATTCATGATCGGGCGCTGGACCTATTGCCGGAGCTCAAGAGCACAAGGATCACTGGCACCTGGGCCGGCTATATCGACTCCACACCGGACGGTGTGCCGGGAATCGGCGAAATCGAGAGCCTGCCCGGCTTCATCCTCGCCGCCGGCTTTTCCGGCCACGGCTTCGGCATCGGGCCCGGTGCGGGCCATCTGATTGCGGACATCGCATCAGGCGCCGAACCCATCGTCGACCCCAAGCCCTACCATCCCTCCCGTTTCGCGGCCTCTGCCTGGGGGAAAGTCTCGGAGTTCTGAGATCGGAAGGTCTGCGGCATTTGTCGCTGCGGACCTGGGACGGAGATGAGCAGTCGCGCAGCACGCCTCGACCCAACGCTCTGACAGTGTGTCGAAGGTGGCAATCACACCGAGAAACCCGGCGGCAACATTAATGCTGGGGTAAATTCAGCATTCAGTATTCATTAATTGCCGTCTTTACGGATTGGCGGCAAGCTGGAATCAAACCGGAGACCGGACTTATGGATGCCAGGACGCTTGATATGCGCGCAGACCCCAATATTGCCAACACGCTCGAAAGCCTCGAAACGCCCTGCCTTGTGGTGGATGCAGACAGGATGGAGAAAAACATCGCGCGGTTGCGGACGCGCCTTGACGCTCTGGGCGTCTCGCTGCGCCCACATCTGAAAACGGCCAAGTCGGTCGAGGCCGCCCGCAAGGTCATGACCACACCGCAGGGACCCGCAACCGTATCGACCTTGAAGGAAGCCGAGCAGTTCGCCGCTGCAGGCGTTCGCGACATGATCTATGCAGTCGGCATCGCCCCCGACAAGCTCGCCCGTGTCGCCGAGATGCAGGCCCGCGGCATCGATCTCATGGTGCTGGCCGACAATGTCGAGCAGGCGCAGGCCATCGCGGCCGCGTCGAAGACGGCGGTTTCGCCCATTCCTGCCCTCATCGAGATCGACTGCGACGGCCATCGCTCTGGCGTTCCGCCTTATGACCGTGCCCGCCTGCTTGAGATCGGCGAGGTGCTTGCCACAGGCGCCGAATTGCGCGGCGTGCTGACCCATGCCGGCGACAGCTATCGCGGCGGTGGCCCCGAGGCTCAGGAGCGCTTCGCAGAGGCAGAACGCAAGGCTGTGGTCGAGGCAGCGCAGGCCCTGCGTGCCGCCGGCCTCCCATGCCCGGTCGTCAGTGTCGGTTCGACGCCGACCGCCCATCACGCAAAGGATCTGACAGGCGTGACCGAGGTTCGCGCCGGCGTCTTCGTGTTCTTCGATCTGGTCATGGCAGGGATCGGGGTCTGCCGGGTGGACGATATTGCGCTCAGCGTTCTGGCCACCGTCATCGGCCACCAGCGCGAGAAGGGCTGGATCATCACCGATGGCGGCTGGATGTCGCTGTCGCGGGACCGCGGTACCAGCAAGCAGCCCGTCGACATGGGCTTCGGACTGGTCTGCGACGTGAACGGCAATGTTTTCAACGATGTGATCGTTGCGGATGTGAGCCAGGAGCACGGGATTATCGCCGTCCGGCCCGGCTCGAACGGTCGCCTTCCCGAGCTTGCCGTCGGCGACCGGGTCCGCATCCTGCCTAACCACGCCTGCGCGACCGCGGCACAGCACGGCGCCTATCATGTCGTGCGCGGTACCTCGCATGATGTGGAAGCCGTCTGGCCGCGTTTTGGAGGCTGGTGATGACGAGATTGCTGGACATCAGCACGGATGAAGCGCCGCGCCCGGCAGGACATTACGTCCAGGCCAGGCGCGCGGGTGATCATCTCTATATATCCGGGCAATTGCCGATCCGGGCCGACGGGGAGCCCCTGCCCGACGACATGTTCGAGACGCAGGCCGCGCAAGCCATCGACAACATGCTGGCCATCCTGAAGGCTGCTGGCGGACAACCGGCCGATCTCGTGCGCGTGACAGCCTATATTGTCGGGGTCAGCAATTGGCCGCGTTTCAACAAGGTCTATGCCGAGCGGCTGGGCGAGGCGTGCCCCGCCCGCACGGTCGTTCCCGTCCCTGAACTGCACTATGGCTACCTCGTCGAGATCGACGCGGTTGCCGTGATCGGCCCGTAAATCCGCGACGATAACCGGGCCCACCCGGATCAACGTCCCTGACTCGACTGCTCAGATCCATCCAAAGCGATCCGGAACTACCGGCCCGGGCCGGTGTCGTGGTCATCGGTGGCGGCATGATCGGCGCGTCCGCCGGCGCTCCTATGCGGACCGCACGCCGGATGCCGTGCCAGTAATCTCAGCAGTCGAGCGCGTGCGCGGCCTTTATCTGGTGCCGGCGGATCCGGCCGCGGTTTCGGCATCGGCTCGGGCATCGATCACTTGGCAGCGGATCTCCGGAGCCCGGTTCATTCACCCACAGCAAACTTTCTGCGAGTGGCGCGACTGCAATCGCAACAATCCGCTTTCGCCGGCAACCCATGCAGCGATAAATGACTGTCAAAGTCGGGCATGGTCATGTCACGGGCAGTCGCATGCGCCTGCAGTGAACCGCGAACAATCTGAGGTCAGCGATGCAAACGCTTCTGCTTAGCAAGGATCAGGTGAAGGGCCTGATTGGGATGCGACAGGTCATCGCTGCGGTGGAAGATGCCTACCGGGCCTTCAGCAGCAGACAGGTGGAGCAACCCGACTATATCGGCATCCGCCTGCCGGAGGGTCGCGGAGAGATCGATTTCAAGCTGAGCTATCATCAGCAGGCCGAGATGATCTCGATGAAGGCACATTCCGGCGGCTTCACCGGCAATCCGGAAGCGCATGGCGTCCCGAACAGCATGGGAACCATTCTCCTTTTCGACGCCAGAAGCTGTGCGCTCGCCTGCATCATGGACGGAAGCCTGATCACAGGCCTGCGAACCGGCGCCGCCGGCGCGGTCTCCGTCAAGGCGCTTGCCCGAAAAAACGCCCGCACGATCGCCTCCATCGGCACCGGAAACCAGGCGCGAATGCAGATCCGCGCGATCCGCGAGGTCATGCAGATCGACGAAATCCATGCCTGGAGCCGGACGCCGGAAAACTTGGCTGCCTACAAGCAGGACATCGAACGCGAATTCCAGATACCGGTCATCATCGCGGCCTCCGGAAAGGGGGCGGTCGAAAAGGCCGACATCCTGATCACCACCACACGCGGCAAAGGGGGGCTGGTCCAGGCAGACTGGGTGAAACCCGGCACCCACATCGTCGCCATAGGAACGGACGCGCGCGGCAAGCAGGAACTGGACCCCGAACTGTTCAGAAATGCGAAGATCGTGGTCGATTCCATTCCGCAATGCACGCAGAAGGGTGAAACTGTTCACCCTCTTGCCGGGAATATTATCAAGATAGACGACATTTACGCCGAGATCGGAGAAATCCTGCTCGGCGCCAAGCCCGGTCGCGCGAGCGACGACGAAATCACAATCTTCGACTCTACCGGTATGGCCATCCAGGACAACACCACGGCCGGATCGATCTACCGGAACGCTCTCGCCAACACTATTGGCACATTCTTTTCCTTCATCGGGTGACGATCATGCGCAACTTCCCGACAATCCAGGACATTCACGACGCGCGCGCGCGCCTCAAGCCGCATGTCCGGCATACGCCGCTGCTGCGCGCGGACAAGATCGAAAAGACGGTGGGCTGCGAGCTTTACCTCAAGCCGGAAACCCTGCAGATCACCGGCGCCTTCAAGATTCGCGGCGCGCTCAACAAGGCGCTCTCGCTTTCGAAAGCCGATATCGCAAACGGCATCATCGCGACATCGTCGGGCAATCATGCGCAGGGGCTGGCCTATGCCGCGAGAATGCTGGGTGTGAAAGCCATATTGGTGCTGCCGGTCACCGCGCCCAAGATCAAGATCGAGAACACCAAGGCGCTTGGCGCTGAGGTCGTCCTCTTCGACGGCGACACCGCAGCCCGCTGGAAGCGCGTCTACGAGATTGCGACCGAAAACAATTACGTGCCCATTCACGCCTTCGAGGATCCGATCGTCATGGCCGGACAGGGAACGATCGGCTGCGAAATTCTCGATGATCTGGCGGACGTGGACACGGTCATCGTTCCCGTGGGTGGCGGCGGGCTGATTTCGGGTATCGCCACGGCCATCAAGGAAACGAAGCCGTCCGTGCGCGTCATCGGCGCAGAGCCGGCGCTGACGCCGAAATATTACCTCAGCCGGATCAACCGGGAGCGAACCCCGCTTCCGCTCCTGGACACGATCGCAGACGGCTTGCGGATCAGCGTTCCGGGCCAGAACCCCTATCCCATCATCGAGAAATATGTCGACGAGATCGTTCTGGTGGAAGACCGGCATATCATTGATGGCATGCGCGCGCTGGCAAAGGATGCCAAGCTGATCGCCGAGCCGGCCGCCGCCATCACGGTCGGCGCGCTGCTGGCGGGCTCGATCAATCTGAAGCCGGACGAAAAGGTCTGCGCCGTCCTGTCGGGCGGGAACTGGGACTTGAGCGATCTCGTCGGGGTCTACGCCGAAGGCTGAACGGTCGGACGGTCCCGTGACGCGAGCCGGCGATCACATGTCCGATGATCCGGATAGAGTCGGCCAGTGAAGAACTGGCAAGCCACTGATTTGGGGTAAGAATCGAATGATCTGCAGATCCTGTAATTGCCGGAAACAGCCACTGAACAGGCTGTTTCCTTGCGATCGTTCAGGCAGCTCTTGTGTCTGGTCGCCGCACTCATCCTCACGTTCCAGCGCCAATCAATGTCGCAGCTTTCTGCCTGAAAGCGAGTTCTTCACGATCGACCAACTTGTTCCGGACGACCCCTGCCTCGTAAGATCGATGCGGTGATCGACTTTTCCTTCAGCGTGAGTCACCAAGCAGACCTTGCTCGCCAGTGCCGGAAGAGGCTGCATGATTCGCTAGCGGCAGCCTGATACACTGGTCTCATCCACCGACCTGGTCCTGATTGGCAGCCACCGGCAATTTGCTTTCGTCCGGAACACGGGCTTCGGTCTGCCGGGCGGCGGAGATGAGTCGGCGATGTGCGCGGATCGCGTTCCATTGTTGGTCGATCAGCACGCCGATGAGGATCACGCCACCCATGACGGCGAAATTCAGCGACGAGGGGATGCCCAGCAGATTCACGAGGTTCTGCAGCTCCTGGAGCAGGACCGTTCCGAGCACGACGCCAACGATCGATCCCTCGCCGCCGCGGAGCGAAAAACCGCCGAGTACGGCAGCGGCAATCGCGTAGAGCTCATAGAACTGGCCATGGCTGGCCGGCGAGATCGAGCGTGTGTACATGGCGAAATAGATTGCCGCGAGCGCTGTAAGCAGTCCGCAGATGACATAGGCCGACATCACCATCCGGCCGGTGCGGATACCGGAATATCGGGCCGCCTCCTCGTTTTTGCCGATCGCGTAAAGGTAACGCCCGAAGACAGAGCGATGCAGCACCACCCACATGACCACGGAAATGATGACGAGCGCTATGAAGGTGTTGGGAACGCCGTAAAACCGTCCGGCGGTGATGAACTCAAGGTCCGGGAAATTTTGGCCGAACGCAAAACCCGCCGTCCCGTCGGCCGTATAGAAGCGCGCCGCCCCGCGATAGATAAGGAGGCCGCAGAGAGTGACGACGAAGGGTTGCAGGTTCAGCCGGGTGATCAGCCAGCCGTGAATGGCACCGATGGCCGCGCCGAGCATTAGGATGAGTGGCAGCGCCAGCATCCATGACATATCTTGGACCGCGACGAAATCGACAAACAGCACACCAAGAAGCGCTACGAGCGAACCCACGGAAAGTTCGATACCGCCTGTAATGATGACGTAGGCCTGGCCAATCGACAGGATGCCGAACAGACCGATCAGGTTGGCGGTATTCGCCAGGTTGATCGGCAGCAGGAAGCGCGGATTGATGATGGCGACGACGATGCCGACGACGACGATCAAAAGCAGCAGTCCAAGATCCTTTTTGATCATTCGAGATCCCCCGTACACCTGATTATATTGCCGCGGCGGCTATTTTACGCGTTTGCCAACAGCAAGCAAAAGGACGCTTTCCTGACTGAATTCGTCCTCATCGAGAATGCCGGCGATCTGGCCCTCGTGCATGACGGCAATGCGGTCAGAAACGCCGATCACCTCTTCCATGTCGCTGGAGATCATCAGGATCGCGACACCGGCATCGGCAAGCGCCCGCATCAGGCCGTAGATCTCGTTCTTCGCGCCGATATCGATGCCGCGTGTCGGCTCGTCGAAGATCATCACCTTCGGGCTCATCGACAACCATTTGGCAAGTACCACCTTTTGCTGGTTGCCGCCGGATAGGGTGCCGGTTCGGCTCGAAATAGAGGGCGCCTTGATGCCGAGGCGAACGCGCTGTTTTTCGGCCGCCGCCGTCTCCCGCTCGGCGGAAAGCATGAAGCGGCTGGCGAGCATGGGGAGATCGGCAAGGGTTATGTTCTGGGCGATCGAGAAATCGAGAAGAATGCCGTTGCGCTTTCGATCCTCCGGCACCAGGAAAATGCCGCGAGCAACGGCGTCCCGCGCGGAACGGACTGCAATTTTCTGCCCGTCCTGCAGGATGGATCCGCCGTAACTGCGATCAATGCCAAAGAGCACCTTGGCAAGCTCGGTACGGCCGGACCCGACGAGGCCCGCAAGTCCGAGGATTTCTCCATACCTGATTTCCAGATCAACGGGACGGCCGGGATAGGCCTCCGTGCGCACGGCACTTACCTTCAGCGCAATCGAGCCGGGTGAGCGCTGCGGCTTTGCAGTACGGGCCGCAAGCATCCGGCCGATCATCAGCTTGACCATCTGGTCGTGGCCGATGTCCGTCTTGGCGAGCGTGCCCACAAGCGCACCGTCACGGAGTACGACGACCCGGTCGGCTACGCGCTCAACCTCGTGGAGCCGATGCGAGATGAAAATAACACTGATGCCATCCGCCTTCAGCAATTTGATGATGCTGAGCAGCCGCTCGGTTTCAGCCAGCGGCAGGCTGGAAGTGGGTTCGTCGAAGATGACCAGCCGCGCGTTGATGGACAGCGCCTTGGCGATTTCCACCATCTGCTGCTCGGCCAGCGAAAGCGACGCCACGCGTGTGTCGGCGGAAAAATGCGCGCCCACGCGCCTCAAGAGCGGCTTCACCATGTCCCTTAGCCGATCGCGATCGACGAGCTTAAGAGGTCCCGCCTTCAGCGGTTCGCGCCCTAGGAAGATATTGGCAGCGACGTCAAGATTCTCAAAGAGATTGAGTTCCTGATGCACGAAGGCGATGCCGGACGAGATGCTCGATTCCACAGTGAGGAAACGAAGTTCTGCCCCGTCGAGCAGGATCGTGCCCCGATCCGGTGCGATCACACCGCCGAGAATCTTCATCAGTGTCGATTTTCCAGCCCCGTTTTCGCCGACAAGGCCGATGACCTCGCCTGGCATAATGTCCATCGACAGGCCCTCGAGCGCAACGACACCTGGATAGGTCTTGCCAACGCCGGAAAGCGAAAGAAATGGCTTTCCGGGCGCGCCCGGTGGCGGGATTTCGGAACTATGGTTCATCGGCTGTCCATGGCTGCTGATGCTGTCGGCACGAAATGCCTTTCGCGGCGGCGGTAGAGCCGCCGCGAAAGAGGTTATTTTCCAGCCATGGCCTTCAGGTTGGCAGCATACTTGTCAACGTCATCCTTACCGATGATCACCGTCGGAATGATGATCAAGCCGTCGGCGGGAATGCCGGACTTGTCGCCCTTGAGGTAGGCAGCCATCAATTTCATGCCCTGATAGGCCCATTCGAACGGCTGCTGCACGACGGTTGCCGCGATCGTACCTTCCTTGACGCCGCCGAGCGTGATCGGATCGTCATCAAAGCCGACGACGGTGATCTGGCCGAGTTTGCCTGCGTCGCGCAGCGCCTCATAGATACGCGGCGTGTTGTAGGAGTAGAAGCCGACCATGCAGGTCAAGTCGGGGCTGGCCACCAGCGCATCCTCCACGTTCTTCTTAGCGCGCGTCTGGTCGATGTCGTCACCGCGAACATCGACCAGCTCGATCTTGGTACCCTTGAGCCCTTCCTTCATCCCCTCGATGCGTTCGCGGGCGTTATCGGCGCCCAGCAGACCGACGAAGCCCATGCACTTTCCGCCGTCCGGCATCGCCTTCTTGGCGATTTCGGCGGCCTGTTTGCCGGCGTCGACGTTCGAAGAACCGATATAGGCGACGCGGTTGGTCTTCGGCGCGTCGCTGTCGGTGGTGAAGAGAGCCGTCTGCGAGCCGATCTTGTTGAGGCCGTCCGTCTGGGTCTTGGGATCGACAGCGGAGACCATGATCCCCTTGACGCCGGCGCTGACGAGATCTTCCATGAGACGCTGCTGAATGGCGACGGCCGCCTGCTCAGGATATTTCAGCTCCATGTTGTAGTCTGGCATCTCGCCCTGCGCCTTCTTCACCCCCGCCTCGGCGGCTTTCCAGAAGTCGGATGCTCCATTGACGACGAATGCGAGTGTCGGCTTGTCGGCGGCATGTGATGCAGCCATCGGCGCCGCACTCAGCATCAACGCAGCGAAAAACAAGGCTGCATTTTTCCGTTTCAGCTGTTTCATAATACTCCTCCCAAGGGCCGCGGTTGCGAGGGCCCGTTCGCGACTTACGGCCGGCCGATGCGCTCCCCTCCAAGGTCCGTCGCGAAGCGACGTGTGGCATATGTGCCGATCGCACCACGACGGTATACCAGAATCTAAATTAGTAAATAGTAATATTAATATCGATCAAAACATGTCGATGCTGGGTCAAATCCGCCCGCGGCGGCACAACTGCAAAAGCTTCGCGGGCGGGGAGCCTTTCAGTTGGATCTAACACTACTTTGGCAGATTAACTGGCCATTTACGATGATGGGCCATCTTGGGCACTTTCACAGGGGTGCGAAGGATGGCAGAGCTGGATGTTGCACTGGCAGATTGGCTGAAGCCGTTCGTTGAGAAGCTTGGTCACAAGAAGCGGCGACAGATGTGCCCGGTGTATATTTCGGGCCTCATCGGACCTGGCGATCGCAAGAGTATCGAGCCCATGGCGGAGCGCCTGGCACCTAATCGCTACGACCGCCTGCATCATTTCATCTCGGATGGGATTTGGGATGCCGGTCCCCTTGAGGCGGAACTGGCGGTGCAGGCCGACAAGCTTGTCGGGGCTTCAGATGCTTTTCTGGTGATCGACGACACAGGTCTGCCGAAGAAGGGCGACCATTCTGTTGGGGTCGCGCCGCAGTATGCGTCGATGCTCGGCAAGCGCGCCAATTGCCAGACGCTGGTGTCGTTGACGCTGGCTCGCGACGAGGTTCCTGTTCCCGTTGGCCTGCGGTTGTTCCTGCCCGACAGTTGGACGAGTGATCAGGATCGGATGGCGAAGGCTGGTGTTCCCGAGGAGATGCGTCTACCCCGCACCAAACCGGAGATCGCGCTCGACGAGATCGATCGGCTGATTGCCGCAGGCGTGCGGTTTGGCACCGTACTTGCGGATGCCGGCTATGGTCTGTCGGCTGCGTTTCGCCAGGGGCTCAGGGCACGCAATCTCACCTGGGCTGTCGGTATTCCCAAGCATCAGAAGGTTTATCCTCATGATGTCGCATTGGTCTTTCCTGTCGCCGGCCATGGACGGCCACGCAAGCATTCGATCCCCGATACGCTGTCGACCGCAGCCGAAACGATCTTGGAAGGAAACACCTGGAAGAAAGTCAGTTGGCGTCACGGCACAAAAGGTCGACTGACCGCACGCTTCGCTGCCCTGCGCATTCGGATTGCTGATGGCAACCCGCAACGCATCCTCGACAAGGGACAGCAGCATATGCCGGGCGAAGAGGCGTGGCTCGTTGGTGAATGGCGCTCAAACGACGAGCGCAAGTATTATCTCTCCAATCTACCGGCCGAGGCGACCCTGAAAGCTCTCGCGGCGGCCATCAAAGCGCGATGGGTCTGCGAGCAGGCCCATCAGCAGATGAAGGAAGAGCTCGGCCTCGATCACTTTGAAGGCCGATCATGGCAGGGTCTACACCGACACGCGTTGATGACGATGATTGCCTATGCCTTTCTTCAACATCAGCGCCTCAACAAGGCAAAGCGGGAAAAAAAGGAATAGGCACGGCCCGCCTAAGCCGACACTGCCAGCCATCCGGCGCGCGGTCATAGCCGCGCTCTCAAATCACCGTCCACCACAACGATGTCCTCACTGCCGTATCAGGTTCCAAATGACCTCAAATTCAATTCTGCCAAAGTAGTGCTAAAATGCATGTCTCTGAAATCCAGGTTTTTGCTCTTGAAGGAATCGAACCGGCGACCCCGTTGTTATAAGCTTTCTTTGTGCAAGATACCCATGACCAACCAATGGCTTGGGCTGCCCGGTGTGGCTGATTTTGGAGATAGAGACGTTCGCAGGCTTAACGGAAACCGGAAATACAGCCAGATCCCATAGGCGATAGTCTGCGGTGGAAAGCGGTGGTTCTTGTGGCTCATGGTCGGACTGTCCATAGCCCTCAATTATCCATCAGCCGTTATGCGACCAGCACCGTGGTAACGCTCCCGCGGCTCAAAACTTGTTGGCTGCAGATCCGTCCGGAACGCCAAACCGAGCAGGTCGAGGTCAAATCTGCGCCAGCTTTCGGGGCAAACAGTAAGACGACACGACGCAATTCAAGGTCATTGCTATGAAGCGGTCCGTTCCAAAAACGTCGTGATCGCCGCAATGACAATGGCATTTGCTTCCGCATGAACCGCGTGGTTCGCTCCAGGCACTTCGAGAAGTTCGCCCTTGGGGATTCGCTCGGCGATCAACCGGGAATGTTTGGGGGGGCAGATCCAGTCCTGCGCACCGCAGATAACCAGCGTCGGCACAGGGATGTCCTTGAGACGATCTCGCAGGTCGTAGAGCCGTTCCTTGAAGAGCGCATTGTGAGTTTCCGCATGTAGGCGCATGGTGCGGGTCCGTTCCAGCGCGGCATCTGGATCGAACTTCTCATAATAAAGCGGCTGCAGTGCGAGCCAGATGAGACGAAGCTCCGTATCGTCCTTCACCTTGTCGGAAAACATCTTGTCGAGCATCGACAGCGAGGCGCTCGTCGCCTTGTGAAGGCGCTCCTTGAACACCACCATCGCGTCGTCCTCGTGATGATAGCTCGCCGCCGTGCCGCGCAGGATCAGCCGGGAAAGGTTATGCCCATATTTGACGCCGTAGGTCAGCGCGATCATGCCGCCGAAAGAACCTCCCTCCAGGATGATCTTGCGGCCGCCGCACAGGTTCACGCGAAAGGCTTCGACGTCATCCGCCAATTGCTCGAATGTATAGGGCGGCGTCAGGCTGGTCTCGCCGCATCCGCGCTGGTCGTAGGCAATCAGGCGGTACTTGTCCGATAGCGGCTTGTAGGCGTTGAATTCGCCGCGGCGGTCGCCGATGCCCCTTCCCCCATGCAGAGCGATAATGGTTTCCGCGTCGGGATCGCCGATGTCATCGTAGACGAAGGTGGCGTTGTTCAGAGTCACTGTCGGCATAGATTGTCCTCGAACTGGCAAGCGCGCACCCCGCGCCCCCAGGAACGCGGGGTGCGGGATCATCGACTGGCAGGCTTCATGTCGAAGGCCCGGACCCAATCGTCGCCGCGCGGAGTCCAGGTGATGCGCTTGGAAAGCCCGAACGTTGCCGGCTGCGTGTAGAGGAAAAGCGCAGGAGCCTCGTCGCACATAACCTCGGTCGCCTTCTTGTAGGCCTCCTGGCGCTTGGACTTGTCCATGGTCGAACGGCCGTCCGCCAGCGCCTTGCCGAAATCTGCATTGTCCCAATAGGCGTAAATGTTGCCCGGCGCGAACAACGTCAGTAGACCGTCGGCATCGATCGTCGGCCAAGCCTGGCTGAGCAGGCTCAAGGGGGCAAGATCCTTCGTCTTCAGATACTTGTCCATGTAGGCGCTGAACTGCATCTCGACGATCTTTGTCTTGACGCCGATCTCTTCGAGCTGGCTCGCAACGGCCTGCACCACCTCCCCGCCGTTTAGATAGGTTCCGGACGGAACGTCGAACTCGATCGGTTCGGAAGGGGCGCCACCTGCCTGCTTCAACAGTTCGGCCGCCTTGTCCGGATCATAGGGATAAGGTTTCAGGTCCGGGTTGAAGCCGAAATAGGTCTTCGACATCACCTCGCAGCGGGCGATCTCGGCCTGGTCGTTGAAGATGGCCTTGACGATCCCTTCCTTGTCGACGGCGTAGTTGAGCGCCTGCCGGAACAGTTTGTTGTCGAGCGGCGGCTTTGTCGTGTTGAACTTGATGAACACGGTGCGTGTGCTCGGCACGGCGCCGGCCTGGGCGCTGCCATTGTCCTTGATGCGCTGGATTTCGGTGGTGGGGATCGAATTCACGAAATCGACTTCACCGGCAAGAAGGGCCGCGACGCGGCTCGCCGGTTCGGGGATGACGCGCATGACAACCTGGTCGAAGTCAGGCTTGCCGCCCCAGTATTTCGGATTGGCATCAAGCGTGAAGCTTTCACCCGGCTTGACGGAACTCAGCACGTAAGGACCGCCCGACGCCGTCTCGGTTGCCGGCTTGTGCTCCGCCGCCCATTTCGGCGGGAGAAGGAAGAACATCGAGAGCTGCTCGATCATCGCCGGATAGGGCGCGCTGGTCTTGATCTCGAGCTCGGTCGGACTGACGACCTTGACGTCGGAGATCAGCGCGAACCATGCCTTGATACGGGCATTGAGCGCCGGGTCCCGGACGCGGTCGAAATTCCATTTCACCGCTTCCGCGTCTATCTTCTCACCATCATTGAATGTCGCGTCCGACCGCAGCTTTATCCGCCAGGTTAGGTCGTCGACGTTTTTCCATTCGGTGGCCAGCGACGGCACGATCTTCATGTCGGGAGCACGTAGCACCAGCGATGGATAGATATGGCTGAGCAGGCTGAGATCGGTGCCGACCGATGCCGTCATGTGCGGATCGAACGTGTTGACCGTATTGGTGATGCCAATCGTCACCGTCTTGCCCTCGGCCAGCACCGTGGTCGACATCAGGGCGCTCAATGAAACGGCGGCGACCGCCGTAGATATCAGTTTCCAGTCCATGTTCCGTCTCCTTCTGGTTTGAGAATATTATTGTTTTTCATGCTGTTATGCGTAACTGCAAGGAACGGACTTTCCCCTATCGCGTATCCTTGAGAATAATGGGATCGAACTTTCCGGTATCGAGGAAGGTCTCGATCATCTGCCTATGGGGTTCGATGTCGATGCCGTTCTCCTTCAGCCAATCGGGGTTGTAATAGGTGGAGGTATAGCGGTCGCCGCTGTCGCAGATGAGCGAGACCAGTGAGCCTTCCTCGCCTGCCGCCATCATGCAGCCGGCGACCCAGCACAGGCCGAAGAAGTTGGTGCCCGTCGAACCGCCGACCCGCCGGAACAGCCGCTCCGACAGGACGTGCATGGCTGCAACCGACGCCGCATCCGGGATCTTAATCATGTGGTCGATGACGCCCGGAATGAAGGACGGTTCGACCCGCGGCCGTCCGACCCCCTCGATTCGCGAGGGCCTCTCGCAGGTAACGTTCACGTCACCGGCACAATACGCATCGTAGAAAGCGGAGTGTTCGACATCCACGACGCAGAGCCTTGTCGGGAAATTCCGGTAGCGGATATAGCGTCCGATCGTCGCCGAGGTGCCGCCGGTGCCGGCACTCATCACCACCCAGGCCGGATGCGGATGGCGCTCCGCCTGCATCTGCTCGAAGATACTCTCGGCGATGTTGTTGTTGCCGCGCCAGTCGGTCGCCCGCTCCGCATAGGTGAACTGGTCGAGATAATAGCCTCCAGCCTCCTCGGCCAGGCGCTGGGCGACATGATAGACCTCGCCGGGGCTTTCGACGAAATGGCAGCGACCGCCGAAGCGCTCGATCGCCTCGATCTTCTGGCGGCTGGTCGAGCGCGGCATCACCGCGATGAACGGCAGTTCCAGAAGATGGGCAAAATAGGCCTCGCTGACCGCGGTGGAGCCGGACGAGGCTTCCACCAGCGTTGTCTCCTTCCGGATTCGGCCGTTGCAGATGCCGTAGAGGAAGAGCGAACGGGCGAGCCGGTGCTTCAGGCTGCCGGTCGGATGGGTCGACTCGTCCTTCAGGTAGATCGAGATGCCCTTCAGCCCCTTGAAGACCGGGTTGACCAGATGGGTGTCGGCCGAGCGGCGGCCGTCACCCTGCAGGATGCCGATCGCGTGCCGCGCCCAGTCCCGATCCTCGCTTTCGGGCAGCCGCATCACCGGCGGGCAGGATTGCGTCTCAGACATGGGTCAGGCCTTTGCGGGAATGGCGATGACGGCCTCGACCTCGACCTTGGCGCCCCTCGGCAGAGCGGAGACCTCGAAAGTGGCGCGCGCCGGATAGGGCGCGGAAAAAGCAGCGCCATAGGCCTCGTTGATTGCCGAAAAACCGGAAAGGTCGGTCAGCAGGATCGTGGTCTTGATGGTCTTCGACAGGTCGGTGCCGGCCGCTTCGGCAATCGCGGCGATGTTCTTCAGGCACTGCTTCATCTGCTCGACGGCATCGTCGGAATTGAAATTGCCGGTCGACGGATCGATCGGAAGCTGCCCGGAAACGAACAGCAGATCTCCATGCTGGACAGCCTGCGAATAGGGCCCGATCGCGGCTGGAGCGTTTGCGGTCGATATGGCGTTCATGGTGTTCTCCTCGTTCGTGTTATCGGCCCTCGACCGGTGTCGAATGACCAAGTGTATGCATCAGGCGGTTGGCCCAGCCGAAGATCGCGGCGGAGTGGATGAGGTCGACGATCTCGGCTTTCGAAAGCCCGTGGTCTCGAAGCGCCTGCACCTGATCCCTGCCGACCTGCGCGGGCGTCTGCGACAGCGTCCTGCAAAAATCGACGATCGCCTGGATCTTCGGATCGAATGGACCGTCGAGACCGCGCGTGTAGATCTCCTCGACCACGTCAGAGCGGTCGGAAAGCTCCGCGTAGCGGCGCGCGTGGACGGAGGCACAATAGACGCAGCGGTTGACGGCGGAAGCGACCAGTGCGCCGAGTTCCCGCTCGGCCCGGTCGAGTCCTCCCTTTGCATACATGATGGCATTGAAGAGTTTAGTCCGGGCCACATAGGATTCCGGGTCGTGCGCGAGCGTGCGCACGTAGGGCGACACCTTGGTGTTGGAAGGCGTCACCTGCATAGCCGCAAGCTGCTCCTCCGTGGCGGTCGCCACGTCAACCGGCTCGATATAGGGCGCCCAGGCGAGTGCCTTAACCTTGAAACGCGACGCACTCATGCCACCAGCTCCAACGCTTCCAGGCCGATGATCACCCGTGCCTCGAAATTGACGAAGGCGATCAGCTCGGAGAGCGCGATGATCTGCGGGTTCGACAGTCCGGCGGCTTCGAGATGCTCGATATCGGCTTTGGTGTTGTTACGCGGCGTCTTGGTAACAAGGTCGGCATGGCGGACGAGCGCCTGTGTGAAGATACCGGCATTCGCCGGAAATTCGGCAGCGGAAGCGATCGCCGCCAGCGTCTCGTCGCTGCCTGTTTCCTCCAGCATCAGGCCATAGGTCCGCGCCAGATCATTCCGGCCGATCAGCCGCGCCATGCGGGCGGCGAGTGCTGCGCGCATGGCCGGGCCGATGTCGAATCCATGGCTGGGCGCCAGCACCGTCTGACGGCACAGTTCCGTCCCTTCCACATAGTCCGGCCGCTCACGGCGGATCCGGTACAGTTCGGAACCCGGCTTTATCCCTGACAGGATATCAATTTGATCCATATATTCAGTCCTCGTGCTGTTGTTCCGGCTCCGGTCCGCGCCATGCGCGGATCGAAACCAAGCAAGAATTCGGTGCGGTCGCCTGAGACAGGCGGGAAGCGGCCGTGATCGGCGTCAACGTATTGGGATTGCCGCCGTGATCGACGCCGTCGCCATCCGGGCGGAACCAGCCGCCGGTCGGCAGGACGGCCACACTTGGCATCACGCCCTCGTCGATCGTCACGGCTGCGATCACGCGGCCCCGGTCGTTGTAGAGTTCGCAAAGATCGCCATCCTCGGCGGCGAGTTCCTGTGCATCCAAGGCGCTCAGCGTCACCCGTTCGCAGCCCTTCAGCTTGGCGCCTTGGCTTGCGGGACCGTATTCAAGCTGTCCATGCAGACGGTGCGCAGGCTGTGGCGAAAGAAGATGGAACCGGTGTTGCGACGCAAGCGGCGCGCCGAGCCACTCCTCCGGCTCCATCCAGGCGGGATGCGGGCCGATATCGGGATAACCGAAGCTGCCGATCGTGCCGGAGGCAATCTCGATGCGGCCGCTCGGCGTCTTCAGTGGCACGCCTTCGGGGTCGTTCCGAAAGCTTTGGAAGTGATCGGCGGGCGCCGGCGCTTCCTCCCCTTCGTCCAGGACCGCAAAGCCCCGCGAGCGGAAGGACGGGAAATCGGGCAGTTCGGGGTATCGCTCGCGGTAACCTTCATAGATATGTACCAGCCAGTCGTCGATGCAGCGGTTTTCATCGAAGGCCTCGCGGCAGCCGAGCTTGTCGGCAATCAGGCGATATGCCTCGTGATCGGCAACCACCCCTTCCGGCGGTTCCATGACGCGCCGGCTGTAGACCAGCCAGTTGTCGCGTGAGGAGGCCACGACGTCGTCCCGCTCGAAGGGAAAGGCCGATGGAAGCACGATATCAGCCATCTTCGCGGTCGCGGTCCACATATTCTCCGTGACGATCACCGTCTCCGGACGCCGGAATGCTTCCGCAAGGCGATTGAGGTCCTGGTGATGATGGAACGGATTGCCGCCCGCCCACCAGAGGAGCCGGATATCGGGCAGTTCGAGGACCCGCCCGTCGTAGTCGATCCGGCCGCCCGGATTTTCAAGGAGCTCCGTGATGCGCGCCACCGGAATGAAATTGCGAACGGGATTCATTCCCTGATCGAATGCCGGACCTCTCAACCGGCGCACCGGCTGGCCCACCGCATTGACAGCGGTCAGGCCGAAGGCGAAACCGCCCCCCCTCCTGCCCACATGACCGGCCATGGAAGCAAGCGTGATCGCTCCCCAAAACGGCTGTTCACCGAAACGGGCGCGCTGCAGCGACCAGGCAACGTTGATCAGGCTGGGATAGTCGTGCAGGTCTTCGGCGATTTCGATGATCGTATCGGCCGGCACACCGGAGATTGCCGACGCCCAGGCCGCGTCCTTGGCAATGCCGTCCTTCTCTCCGATCAGATAGCTTTCGAACTCTCCGAAGCCCGTGGTGCAGCGCTTCAGGAACTCACAATCGAACAATCCCTCGGCCAACAGCCTGTGGCACATGCCGAGCATGACCGCCACATCCGTGTTCGGACGGACCGGGACGTGGCGAACATTCTGCCCTGGCGGCGCATCACTCGCCGCCGGGCTGAACACGACGATCCGAACGCCCCTTTCCTGGCAGCGCCTCAGCCACTCGCCCGCGCGATGGCTGCCGGTGCCCCCTGCCTCGACCTGCGCATTGGTCAGCCGGAAGCCGCCGAAACCGACGAGCAATTCACAATTCTCCGCAATGTCGCTCCAGGAGGGCGATGTATCGCAGGCGTCCTTGTAGTCGCTCCCCAGGATATGCGGCAGCAGCACGCCGGCCGCACCGTAGGAATAGGTGTTGACCGAAGACGTGAAGCCGCCGGCGAGATTGAGAAGCCGCTTGAGCTGGCTTTGCGCATGATGGAAACGGCCGGCGCTCGCCCAGCCGTAGGAGCCTCCGAAGATCGCCTGGTTTCCGTGGGTGGAGCGAACACGCCGCAATTCATCGGCGATCAGGCCGGCGACTGCGTCCCAGCCCACCGCGACGAATTCCTCCCTGCCCCGACCAAAGCCCGTTCCGGCAAGCGGACCATTTTCCAGCCAGGAACGCCGGACCATAGGCGCACGAATACGCTCGGGATGATCGGCAAGATCCAGATAACCGAGCCCCATTTCCGAAGGATCGGGATCATGCCGGAAAGGCGTGAGCAGCGGTTTCCCGTTCGTGCCAAAGCCGACCTCATAGGTTCCGAAATGGGTCGCGAACAGGTGCATTGCGCCTAGCCTCTCAAAACGAAGTGCCTATTCCCGACCGCCTGTAGCAAGGCATCCTCAGGCGGCAGGTTGGCATTGACGTCGAAAGCGATGGGTCGGCGGTTGCGCTCGATATCCGGGTCGGGAACCGGGATCGCCGAAAGGAGCGCCTTCGTATAGGGATGCTGCGGGTTCTCGAAGATCGCCTCACAGGGTCCGATCTCGACGATACGGCCGCGCAGCATCACCGCCACCCGGTGGCACAGGTAGCGGATCATTGACAGGTCATGGGCGATGAAGAGATAGGTCAGCCCCAGCTCGTCCTGCAGGTCCTGGAACAGGTTGACGATCTGCGCCTGGATCGACACGTCGAGCGCGGTGATCGGCTCGTCCGCAACGATGAAGGCCGGATTGAGCGCAATCCCCCGAGCGATGTTGACGCGTTGCCTCTGTCCGCCGGAAAACTCGTGCGGATAACGCTTCATGAACGAGGGGTCGAGGCCGACCTTCTTGAAGAGCGAGGCGACCCTGTCTTGCCGCTCCGACCGCGCCCCGGCAAACCCGTGCACGTCGAGCGGTTCGGCAACGAATTCGCCGACCGTCATGCGCGGATTAAGCGAAGCATAGGGATCCTGGAAGATGATCTGCATGTCGCGCCGGTAGGGCTTGAGCATCGCCTTGGAAAGACCGGTGATGTTCTTGTTCCTGAAGAGAATGTCACCGCTTGTCGGTGCCTCGAGCTGAAGCAGCACGCGTCCGGTCGTGCTCTTGCCCGAGCCGGATTCGCCGACGAGGCCGAGCGTTTCGCCGGCCGCAATGTCGAAGCTGACATTGTTGACCGCCTTGAACGCAACTGTCGAAGACCCAAACATCCCCCCTCTGCCACCATAGGCCTTGCAGAGCTGGTTGACGGAAACGAGAGGGGTGGCGCGAAGCTCGGTCATGTCTGTGCCTCCATGCGCGCAAGCTCGGCACGCAGGTCGTACCAGGCCGCCACCCGGTGGCCGGGAGTGCTGTCGGCAGCATCGACAAGCGGCGGCGTTTCCAACCTGCACCGCTCCGTGGCGAAGGGATTGCGCGGCGCGAAAGGATCGCCGACCGGTTCCTTCGTCAGATCAGGTGGATTGCCGGGAATCTGATAGAGCCGGTTGACACCGCGCCGGCCGCCATGTGGAAGCGATTTCAGGAGGCCCCAGGTGTAGGCGCTGCGCGGATCGTGGAAAACGGAGCGAACCGGGCCACGCTCCATGATGCGGCCGCCATACATGACCTGAACCGTGTCCGCGAGCCCGGCAACGACGCCCATGTCGTGGGTGATCCAGATGACGGTCGTGCCGATCTTGCGTTTCAGGTCCCGAACGAGATCGAGGATCTGCGCCTGGACCGTGACGTCGAGCGCCGTTGTCGCCTCGTCGGCGATCAGAAGCTTCGGATTGCAGGAAATGCCGATGGCGATCATCACCCGCTGACGCATGCCGCCGGAAAATTCATGCGGATATTGCCGGGCGCGGCGGGCGGCATCGGGAATGCCGACCAGTTCAAGAAGTTCGATCACCCGCGCCCGTGCCTGGCTCTTCGACATGCCGAAGTGCCGGCGCAGCGGCTCGGCGATCTGCCGCTCGATCGTCAGCACCGGGTTGAGCGAGGTCATCGGGTCCTGGAAGACGAAGCCGATCTCCTTGCCGCGCACCTCGAAAAGCTCACGTTGCGAGAGTCTCAGCAGGTCGCGGCCGTTGAAGATTACCTCGCCGCTGACGATGCGGCCCGGCGGCGTGGCGATCAGCCCGACCATCGAAAGCGCATGCACGCTCTTGCCCGAACCGGATTCGCCGACGATGCCGAGGGTCTCGCCCTCCTCAAGGATATAGGACACGTCGTTGACGGCATGCACCGTGCCGGACGGCGTGTCGAACGCGACGGTAAGATTACGGACCTCGAGCAGCGGAGCCATCGGACGCTCAGACCTCCAGGTAACCGCCGGCCGAGCGGGTCAAGTATTCGCGGCCTGCTTCGGTGATGAGGATCGTGTCGGAGATCTGCGTGGCGCAGACAGCTGGCACGCGGATATTGGGCTCGAAGGTGAAGATCATGCCCGGCTCCAGCACCAGCGGAGAATTGGCATCGAGCGAGGAATGCTCGTGGGCGCCGAGCCCGATCCCGTGACCGATGCGGCCCGGGATATTGGCGCCATAGCCGCGCTTCTTCAGGCCTTCGCGGGTCTTCTCAAAGAGTTCCCTGTAGGGTGTCCCAGGCCTGATGATCGCATCAACCTCCTCGCGGATTTCGAGAATGGTGTCGATCGCCCGCTTGTTGGCCTCCGGCAACGGACCGATGGCAACCGTCCTCTCGTTTTCCGCATGGATACCGTTGGCGATGGTCCAGATGAGGACCGAAGCCGCCTCGCCGCGCTGCGGCTTGCGCTGGGTGGGGTTGTCGCAGTTGAAGAACATGCGCGGGCCGGAGAGCACCCAGGTCCAGAGGCCGTTCTGAACGCCGCCCTCCAGGGAGCCGAAATCACAGACTTCCACATTGGGATAGTTTTCCGCCCAGAGCCTGTTCATCGCGTGCATCGAGGCGACCGCGACGTCCCGCTCCGTTCCGCCTGCCGCCAGCGTTTCGACCGCGGTATCCATGCCAAGGTCGGCGATCTTCGCGGCAATGCGCGCCTGGGCGATCTCGTCGGGATCCTTGATCAGCCGGCAATGATCGATGAGATGGCTGACATCGGTGAATGTCGCGTCCGGCAAAGCCTTGCGAAGCTGACCGAGCCGCTGGATCGAAATGAACTCCTCCTCGATCCCAACCGTCTTTGCGGCAACGCCGAGATCGCCGAGGATGGAGGCGAGCGCATCCTGCCAATTGGGTCCCATCGTCACCTTGGTGGACCATGCGCCATAGAGGCGAATATCCGGTACCCAGGCGCTCGCCCGGCCATGGTCGTCGCGCAACGCATGCACGAGCATGATCGGGTCGTGGTCGCGCGTGAGGATCGCGATCACCGGATGCGAATAGATGATCGGGTTGAAGCCGGTGAAATAGAAGCTGTTTTCCGGCTTGAAGGAAATGATGACATCGACGTCCTGTTTCGCCATGCCCGCCTTGAGGCGTCCGACGCGAGGCGGCAGGCTGGATGGGAATATCTTGTTCATCGCATGGTCCTCAATTTCGGATCGAAATAGTCGCGCAGCCAATCTCCCAGGAGGTTGACACTCAGCACGGTCAAAAGGATCGCGACGCCCGGAAAGGTGACGATCCACCAGGCCGTCGAGATGTAGACGCGGCCATCGGCCAGCATGCGGCCCCAGCTTGGGTTCGGCGGTTGCACGCCGAGGCCGAGGAAGGACAGCGCCGCATCCATGATGATGATGCGGGCGAGCTCCAGGGTCGCGACCACAAGCGCCGGCGTCAGGACGTTCGGCAGGAGATGCTTGATCATGATGCGCCAGGTCCCTGCCCCGATCGCATGGGCGGAGAGCACGAATTCCCTCTCCCGCAGCGCCAGAACCTGGCCGCGGATGATGCGCGCGTAGCGCAACCAGCTCGTCAGCGCGAGCACGACGACGAGGTTGGTGGTGGACGGCCCCAGCGCCGCGATCACCAGAAGTGCGAGCAGCATCAGAGGCAGGGCGAGCTGGATGTCGACGACGCGCATCAGCACCCGATCGACCGTGCCGCGATAATAGCCGGCGACGATGCCGAGAAGCGTGCCGACGATGCCGCCGAGAACGACGGCGGCCGTGGCGATTGTCAGCGTCACCCGGCTCCCGTAGACAATACGCGAGAGGATGTCGCGGCCGAGTTCGTCGGTGCCGAGCGGATGGGCGCCCGGCGAAAAAAGCCCTGTCCAGGTTGGCGGCGCCATGCGGGCGACGAGGTTCGAGCGCGTCGGGACCTGCAGGCCTAGATAGGGTGCAAGCAGCGCGGCCAGAACGAAGACCACGACGAGCACGTAGCCGAATAGTCCGGCGCGGCTTTTCAGGAGGGCGAGGAAGAAGGACTTCATGAGCCGCCCCCTTATTGCCGGCTGATGCGCGGATCGAGCACGCCATAGAGCAGGTCGACCAGCAGATTGATGAGGATGAAGATAGCCGCGACGAGAGCGACACCCGCCTGAATGACCGGGAAATCCTGGGCCTGGATCGCCTGCATGATGATGCGTCCGACGCCCGGCCAGGCAAACACCGTCTCGATGACCACCGAACCGCCGAGCAATTCACCGGCGATGATGCCGATCATCGTGACGACCGGGATCAGCGCGTTGCGGGCGATATGCCAGAAAAATACCGTGCGCGGCATGAGGCCCTTGGCGCGGGCGGTGCGGACGTAGTCCTCGCGCATGATATCGAGCAGCGACGATCGCAGAAGCCGGGCAATGGAGGCGGAGACGAAGACCGCAAGCGTCAGTCCCGGCAGGACCAGATGAGCGATCGTGCCCGAGCCACCGGTCGGTAGCCAGCCGAGATCGACCGAAAAGACGAGGATCAGCATGATGCCGAGCCAGAAGACGGGTGTCGCCTGCCCCAGCAGGGCCGCGATCATGACGATGAATTCAGAGATGGTGCCGCGCTTCAAGGCGGCAACCGCGCCGGCGGCGCCGCCGATCAGCGTGCCGAAGAGCAATGCGGTCCCGGCAAGCTCGACGGTCGCCGGCATGCGTTCGAGAACGACATCCATCGCCGGGCGTGTATGCTGAAACGAGATGCCGAAATCTCCGCGCAGCATCGCGAACATGGAAAGGGCATATTGTTCGAGGATCGGCCGATCGAGACCAAGGGTGATCCGCAGCGCGTCGATCTCCTGCTGGTCGGCTCCGACCGGAAGCAGCAGCACCGCAGGATCGCCCAGCACGCGGCTGACGAAGAACACGATGGTCACCACACCCCAGATGGCGAGCAGCGCTTCTGAGAGCTTGACTGCCAGGTAGCGCTTCATGGGCAAGGCCTCGCAGCGGCAAGAACCGTGTCTCTCATTCCGCTGCACCCTTTTCGAGATCGTCGAGCAGCGCGGCGGAATCGGTCCACTCGTCGCCAAGCAATTCCGGCGTCTCGTACGCCAGGAGGTTGGCGAAATGGGTTTCGCGATCAGCGACGAAGAGGCTGCGGGCGATGCCTCGCGCCAGCCGGCGCCCGCCATCACTGACGGCCGGGATGTCGCCCGACAGCTTTCCGTGGCTGAGCGACGCCGGATAGTTGAAACAATGGACAAGGCGCAGCGACGGGCAGCTTCCCGGCATCTTTTCGAGGAATTCGAAGTCGGGACCGAGATAGGGCGAAGTCGCGAGTTCACCGTTCTCCATGCCCTCGGCGGGCGCGTAGGTGTCCTGCCAGAACCGGATGAACGGCGCGAAGTGGTGAAGTTCCGGCCGCTCATCGAGATCCACCCGGAAGCCTGTCGCGAAGACGACGAAGTCGTACTCCAGGTCGCCGCGGCTGGTCTCGACAATCACCCGACCGCCCTTCTCACGCAGGCCGCGCACCCCCGTCGCCAGAAAGAAGCGGCCGTTGGGATGACGGGAGACCCGCAGCGTGGAGTCCCGCGGCGGCGGCGTCTGGGCGCCCAGCACATAGTCCATGAACTTCCACTTCCAGTCGTCGCTCAGGCCCGCAAAGCCGTGAACGACGCCCTGGCTGGAAATGCCGGTGAACTTGTTGATGCGCGGCATCTCCTTGCGGCGAATGACCATGTCGACAGCGGCCGCCCCCGCTTCGAGGGCGGTTGCAGCATTGTCCATGGCCGAGGCCCCGGCACCAATGACGGCGACGCGCTTGCCCTTCAGGGCCGCAAAGTCGATGTCATCGGCCGAGTGCGCCCAGAACCTGCGGTCCACGTGGCGCACGAAGTCAGGAACGTAGCCGCCGCCGAGGCCGTCGCGGCCGGTCGCAAGCACAACATGCCTTGCGTAAAGCCGTTCCTCCCTTCCACTTGCCAAATCGGTCGCATCAAGCGCGATCAGGTCGTCATTGGCCGGCGCCATGGCGGTGACGGCGACGCGGTTTCGAACCGGCAGGTCAAGCACCTTGCGATACCAGACCAGGTAGTCCATCCATTGTTCTTTGGGGATCTTGCCAAGCGCTTCCCAGGCCTCCGCGCCAAACTGCGCCACATACCAGGCGCGGAAGGTCAACGATGGCAGGCCGAGGGCCGGGCCTGTCAGTTGCTTGGGCGAGCGGAGCGTCTCCATGCGGGCGAACGTGACCCATGGCCCTTCGAGCCCCTGTGGAGCCCTGTCCAGGCAGACGATTTTGTGGATACCAAGCATCTTCAGCGATGCGGCCGCCACAAGCCCGCACATGCCGGCGCCGATGACGACGGCGTCATAGACACGCTTGCCATCGTATTCGGTCGCCGGCACCCACTCCTTGGGAGGAAGCTCGAGGAGCGAAAGGTCGTCGGCCAATCTGCTTTCGAGACCTGCCAGACCCGTCGCCAGCTGCTTGGCTTGGATGTTCAAGATCAATGCTCCTGTGCCTGTTGGCCGGCGCCGAACGTGGCATCGGCAACGCGTTCGATATGACCCGGATCATGGGCGATGAAACCGGGCATGCGGGCGGCTGAAATCCTGATGATCAACTGGATGAGCTCAAGGACGCCATCCGGAAGCGGCCTGGAAGCCGCCGAGAAAATTCCCCAGAGAAACGGGACGTTCATGTCCAGAGGGCGGATTTCGACATTCTTCAACTCGACGCCATAGGCGGTAGCGGGCTCGACGATCGCGATGCCGAAGCCGGTCGCCGCGAGTTGCAACGCATTGAGCGCCGCGTTGGTGTCCACGATGCGCGACGGCCGGACACCGGCAACCTCAAGAGCCTGGTTGACGCGGCGGCGCAGGCGGAAGGGGTTTGCCATGGTGATCAGGCAACGATCGGCGAAATCATCCATGGAAATCGTCGGCTTGGCGGCCAGAGGATCATCCACCGCGACCGCCGCCACGCACGGCGACTGGAAGAGGCCATGAATTTCAAGACCAGGATGCTCGACCGGCAGCGATGCAACACAGAGATCAGCCGTCCGGGCAAGTACGGACTGGACCGCGGCCTCGGCGGAAATGCTGCGCAGATGGATGTTCCGGGGAAGCAGGCTTTCCGGCATCTCGGCCAGCGCCAGGGGAAGAAGACCGCTCGCGAAAGCCGGGATCGCGGCAATCTCGATAGGACCCAGTTCCGCGGACGCAATCGTCTTCGCCCGCTCCTGCAACTGGCCGATCCCGGTCAGAAAACGTTCAGCATCGGCATGGAAGGCAATCGCCTTGGACGTCGGCGTTATGCGCGGGCCGTTCCGTTCGAAGAGCGGAAATCCGACGGAAGCCTCCAGTTCCTGGACAAGCCGTGTCACCTGGGATTGCGAACGGTCCAAGAGGCGTGCCGCGGCAGTGATACTGCCCGCCGACATGACCGCAAGAAAGACTTCGAGCTGCTTGATTTCCATCGCCAACCAATAATGCGCAAATTGCAGCATCAATCTATATCAATTCGTTTAATGCATAATGAGGTTTGAGGCAATAGAAAATCCCGCCTAAAAAATAGGCTTTGGAAGGGATGTCAGGTCTTGGAAGGGTCTTCCGAAATAGCTGGACGCGTTACACGAGAACTGCCGGGTGTAACCACACGGATTGCGAGCAAGCATCTTGCATTCGATTAAAGGTCAGGTGTCACCGTCTGGCGGCAACCATCGTCACGCCTATAGGCTCGGCAGGCTGTCGTGCTTGCGAAAGCTGGTCAGCTTCGACGCCTGATGCTCGATCGCATCGATCAATCGCCGGACGGTCGCCGACAGAGGAAGTCCCGTCGCCGTGATCACGCCCCAATGGAACGGGACATGGAAGCTCAGGGGAATGACGGAGACGTCCTTGATCGGCAAGCCGCTCAGAGTGACCGACTCGACGATTGCCACTCCAAGCCCCGCGCGCGCCAGCGAAAGCGAGACATAGGTAGCGTTGCTGTCGATGACGCCGCCGGGCTCGATGCCATTCTCGGCAAATGCGCGGTCGATACGCATCCGCAGCCGGTACGGATTTGCCGAGGCGATCAAGCGGCGGCCGTGCAGGTCGGCCGGTTGCAGCATCTCCTTCCCCGCCAGTTCGTCGCCAGCGGCCACGATGGCCACGCATGGCACCTCCCCTATCCAGTGGACGTCGATCCCCGGATTGTCGAGCGGCAGGCTGGCGACGCCCACATCGGCCGTCCGCGCCAAAACCGCCTGGACGACATTCTCCGAAGCGATGCTCTGCACATGCACATGTTCGGGAAAGAGTTCCGCTGGCAACTCCTGCAACGCAAGCGGGATCACGCTCGCCGCGATCGCCGGGATCGATGCAAGTTCCACCGCCTTCGCCTGAGCCGTCTCGATTTGCCTGGCCCTTTCGCTGATGGTGCGCAGCCCGCTGAGGAACAGCTCTGCCTGCGAGAAGAAGGCGACCCCCTGTTCTGTCGGTGCGATCCGCGGCCCGTTGCGATGCAGGACCGGAAAACCCAGTTCCTGCTCCAGTTCCTGGATGAGCCTCGTCACCACCGGCTGGGATTTTCCAAGCGCCTTGGCGGCACCCGTCATACTGCCGATGGACATCACGGCCACGAAAGCCTCCAATTGCCGCGTATCAAGATATTCCGGAGGCATAGGGTTTCCCGTCTTCGCTCTTACGAGTGACATTCCAGCATTCGTCAACGTGGTTGGTATAGCCATCTTATCCCTGGCAGACCAGTCCGGTTGAGAACGGGCGCTTCTCGGTTTGAGCGGTCGTGCGATCCTTTTCACGCGCTCGCCTTGCTCCAAAGCGCGATACGCCCATCGAAGGGGTCGGCGACGACACGAAAATCCCCGCTATCCATATGGAGCACCTCTGGCTGCAAGGCGGAATAGCAAGGCCAGTCACCGGTCGGCGACTGCGGCAGCTCGTCGCGAATGAAGGAAACCCAGACATCGTGAACAGCCGTCGCGACATCCGGTTGGGTGACGGCCTGCCGCATCGGCAGATGACTGACGTCCATGCCGCGCCGGTACCAGACCTCGCCGACTTCGGCGCCGTGCGGCGCCCCGAGTTCGTCCAGCTCGATCGGCCCGTAGAGGTATTTGTAAACAGGCTGGCGGATCGCGTGCAGCCGTGCGAAGCGCGTCGCCGGGTTCTGGAAGACAAGATCGCCTCCGATGGCGCGCCGGATGCCGCGTGGAGAATGATCCGGAAGCGCCTGACGGTAGCGCTCGACGATTTCGGTGCCGGTCAGCCCCATCGGCCGCACGCGTTCGTGCAGCAGGCCTGCGGCGATCTCGAAATCCATGTCTGGCTGCGCCGTCGCATGGGTCACGTACTCGCCGGTCGTGCAGCCGATCATCATCGGCACGGCGACCGTTTCGCCGCCCACCGCTGCTGCCTCCGGATGCCGAGGAAGCGAGACGCCGTCGATGACCGGGACGAAGGGTACGCCCAGCATCGACGCGGAACCATCGCGATCGAAATCGTGTCGCTCATAGGATTCGTTGCAGAGATCGCACTGCGCAGCCAGCAAGGCCTCGAAGGAGAGCTCGTGAAGCTCCGCCTCGGTCACCTGCAAAGAGTCGAGCATGCGACGATTGAGCTTCTGTGCATCCTCCATCGTGGAAATGCCGGTGCTCGCTCCGCTTTGCGGCATCGCCCTGGCGAAGAGACCATGCGCCGCCGGCATGGCCATGACCGCGGCAATCGCAAAGCCACCGGCAGAACGGCCCGCGAAGGTGACACGCCTCGGGTCGCCGCCGAAGGCTTCGATATTATCGCGCACCCATTGAAGTGCGGCGATCTGGTCGAGCAGGCCGCGATTGTCCGGCGAACCGTCGTTCAGATGCAGGAAGCCGAGTGCACCGAGGCGGTAGTTGACGGTGACCTCGACGATGTCACTGGCCGCAAAGGCGCCGCTTTGCAGAACGGCCTCGTTCGCCGAACCGACGGCATAGCCGCCGCCATGGATCCAGACGAGGACAGGAGCGGAACCGGTTATCGACGGCGTCCGGATATTGACCGTCAGGAAGTCCGTGCCGAATTCCAGTCTCGATGCGGCCGCCTTGCCCACGGGACCGTAGGTCGGGATCTGCGGACAGACTGCGCTGAGTGTCCTGGCCGAGCGGATGCCGGACCACCGGGGCACCGGCTGCGGCGCTGCAAAGCGCCGCTCCGGCGTGATCGGCGCGGCATAGGGTATCCCGAGAAAGACGTGATATCCGTTTTCCCGAAACCCTTCGACGGGACCGCCCGTTGTTTCGACAATTGTCACGGCGACCTCATATCGCCCTGCGCAGGCCGACCAATCTTTCGACCGCCACCACGACGCCGATCGAGATAAGTATCAGGATGACGGAAAGGGCGGCGATCTGCGGGTCGGTCGAATATTCCAGATAGTGATAGATCTCGGTTGGCAGCGTGGACGCCTTGACCGAGACGATGAAGAGCGAAATCGTCGCCTCGTCGAAAGAGATGAGGAACGCGATCACGGCGCCGGCGATCAGCCCGGGACGCACCAGCGGCAGGGTGATGCGCCAGAATACCATGACCGGAGAGGCCCCGTGCACCAGCGCCGCCTCTTCCACCCGCGTGTCCACCGCCATCAGGCTCATGGTGATCGTTCGTACCGTGTAAGGGATCGTGATGCCGAGATGGGCGAGTATGATGCCGGGATAGCTGTCGAGCAGGCCGATCGGCGCGATCACCAGCATGATGCCGACGGCCAGCACGATGTGTGGCACGAGGAAGGGCGCAAGGATGAGAAAATTCACCGCCGCCTTGCCGCGGAACGTGTAGCGCACCAGCGACAACGACAGGAGCATGCCGGCCGAAACCGACACGATGCCGACAATCGCGCCGATCGCCAGGCTCCGCCAGAAGGCCGAGATGAACTTCGCATTCTCGAAGACCTTCACATAGGATCCGAACGAGAAGCTCTCCGGCGGAAAAGCGAGATACTGGCGCGTGTCGAATGAGATGATGAAGACGATGACGATCGGCGCCAGCAGGAAAAGATAGAGCAGCGTGATCAGCGTGCTCCAGGCGACTCGACCGAGGATCGAGGAATTCTGCATGGCCGGCCTCACACTTCGAGCGCGCGCAGCGCACGCTGGTAGAGAAGGATAATGCTGCTGAACAGCACGAGCAGCATGACCGAAAGCGCCGCGGCGAGCGGCCAGTTGAGCGTCACCGTCGCCTCGTTGAAGACTTCCGTGCCGAGCACGAAGACGCGCCCTCCCCCCATCAGCCGAGGCGTCACGAAGGAGGAGATCGCCAGCACGAAGACGAGGAGCGCCGCCGTCAGCACGCCGGGCAGGCTGAGCGGCAGGACGATGCGCGTGAACGCCTTGAGCCGGTTGGCCCCGAGCATCGCGGCCGCCTCCTCCAGTTGAACGTTCAATCGGCCGAAGCCGCTGAGCATCGCGAGGATCGCATAGGGCATCAGGATTTCGATCAACGCGACGGTGGCGCCGAAGCTGTTGTTGGTGAGGCGGATGACGCCGTCGGTGAGCGAAAGCGACTGCAGCGTGCTGTTGATGACGCCCCGGTCTCCAAGGATCACCATCCAGCCATAGGTCCGCACGACTGACGATGTCAGCAGGGGGGCCACCGCAAGCGCCGTCAGCACACCTCGGAAGCGGCTCTCCGTCCGGACAAGGAAAAGCGCGATCGGATAGGACAGGATCACGGCGAAGATCGCGACATTGAAGCCGAGAACCAGGGTATTCCAGGCTACCCGCCAGTAGAACGGATCGAACAGGACGGTGGTGTAGGCTTCCCACGTCCAGTCGCCGCCGCTCAGCGCTCCCACGGCCGAAGAGGCGAATGAGGCGCGCAACAGCCAGAGGAGCGGCAGCAGGAAGGTGATGACCAGCGCGACGAGGCCGGGCAGAAGCAGAAGCAGCAGGATGCCCCTCGAGGTGGTCGGCGCGCCGCTCGCAGGCGCTGTCACGGCGGCGCTCATGCGGCCTCCCGACCGATCAGGGTCACGTCGTCGGGCGCGACGGTCAGGGTGACATCGTCGCCCTTCCTTGGCAGGATACCCGCATGCGTCGGCAGATCGGCCTGGAGCAAGCGCCCGCCGCAGCGCACGCTCAGCGTCAGGATCTGGCCGCGATAGACGATATGCTCGACCACGCCGCTGAAGCTGTTCGGCTGGCCGGCATCTCCCGCAAGCAGCAATCGGTGAGGCCGCACCATCAATTTGATCGATGATCCAACCGCGGCTTCACCGGCGAAATGAATCGGAGGCAGGCCCTCGACCTCCGCAAGGCCCGGTCCGGCGACTTTACCCTCGAAGAATGTTCCCGCACCGATGAAGGACGCGACGAATTCAGTCTGCGGCCGGTCGAAGATGTCGAGCGGGGTTCCGATCTGTTCGAGTTTTCCTGCCGACATGACCGCCAGGCGGTCGGCCATCGAAAGCGCCTCGTCCTGGTCATGGGTCACGAAGATGGCGGTCACGCCGGTACGCGCCTGAATGTCGCGGATCTCATCGCGCATCTCGTCGCGCAGTTTCGCATCGAGGTTCGACAGCGGCTCGTCGAGCAGCAGGAGCTCCGGCTCGATTACCAGCGAACGGGCGATCGCCGCGCGTTGCTGTTGGCCGCCGGAAAGCTGGCTGACCTTGCGTCCGCCCAGACCGGCAAGCTTGACGAGGTCGAGTGCCTTCCTGACGCGCTCCTCTCGCTCGGCCCTGCCGACCTTGCGCATTTCCAGGCCGAAGGAGATGTTTTCTGCGACCGTCATGTGGGGAAACAGGGCATAGGCCTGGAAGACCATGCCCATGTTCCGCTTGTAGACAGGAATGGAAGAAACGTCCCGGCCATCGAGCCTGATCGCGCCCGACGTTGGGGCGATCAGACCGGCGATCATGCGCAGGATCGTCGTCTTGCCGCAGCCGGAAGGCCCGAGCAGGGCCAGCATCTCGCCGCGCGGCAGCGAGAAGCTGACGTGATCCACGGAAGGCTTCTGGGCGCCTGGATAGGTCTTCACGAGATTTTCGATGATGACGTGATGATCAGCCATGACGGCCAGTTCCCTCAAGATAGATCAGTTGAGCGCGATGACTTCGCGGTTGATGCGCTGGATCCAGGCGGAATATTTGTCCGCAACGAAGTTCCAGTCGAGTGACATCTGGGCGGCCTGAGCCTCCTTGGAGCCGTAGATTCGCGCGGCAACCGCGTCCGTCAGGGTCACCTTGGCATTGACCGGTCCGTAGAAGCTCTTCTCGGCGAACGTCGCCTGTGCTTCGGTACCCAGCGCATAGTTGATGAAGAGCTGTGCTGCCTCGGCATTCCTAGAGTTTTCGACGAGACCGATTGTGTTGGTCTGGCCGATCGAGCCTTCCTTCGGCGCGGCAACAGCAATCTTGCCGCCTTGAGTGTCGTGCAGGTATTGCGCGCGGCCGTTCCAGCAGATGGAGAGATCCACCTCGCCGCTCTGGACGACGGCGTAGCAATCGGGCGCCGGCTCCCAGGTCGAGACGTTCGGGGCGATTTCCTTGAGCATGTCGATTGCCGGATCGACGGTGTCCTTGTAGTCGGCTCCCTTGAGCTTGTCGAGGATCGGCAGCAGGATGACGCCGCGCGTATCGCCGAGTTTTGCAGCGATCTTCCCCTTGTATTTCGGGTCGGTCAGGTCGTTCCAGCTCGTCGGCGGCTCTTTCACATTGTCGGTATTGTAAAGGATCGCGAGATTATCCTGAGAGAAGGCGATTGCCTTGTCCCCGTCGAGACGGGCCCAGTCCGGCATCTCGGCAAGGCTCGGGACCTTGGCCGGATCGAGCTTGGCGAAAATACCGCTCTTGTTCGCCTTGATGGCGACCGAGACATCGATCAGGGCGACATCGATCTTCGGGTCGGCCTGTTGAAGCGTCAAAAGGGCGAGCGTCTCTGCGGAATTCTTGCTCTGCTGATAGGTCACCTCGATGCCGGGATATTTCTCCTTGAAGGCCGCGATGATGAACTTCTGATAGTTGTCGGCAAAGACGCCTGAAAAACCGACGACGTTCACCGTTCCCTTGATCGAGGCGTCCTGGGCCTCGGCCGCGCCGGCAAAAGCGGCAAGGCCAGCGGCAATAATGCCGGCGCGGAGGAAGATCCGCAAAATTCCGTTTTGCATGCGTATCGTCATGTCCGTCTCTCCAGTTTGAGGCATGGCATTTATTCTTTTGTCGCCATGCAGTTCCCTGTTCCCGCAAACGCGGCCTTATGCTCGATTAGCCGAGGCCGTTTCTTCCCGCCGACAATCCATGTCGGAGAAGATCAGGCCATCGGCGTCCAGGCCGCGTCGAGCATACGCAGCCAGTTCCTGCCGAGAAGCTTGAGCACCAGTTCCTCGCTCCAGCCGCGTGCCAGCATGCGGGCCGTGAGGTTCGGCATCTCGGTCATCCGTTGGATTCCCTTTGGCTTCGATATCTTCACGGAGCCGAATTCGGTCAGCGTCCGCGCAGTGCCCTTGTCCTTGTTCGCCCAGAGCAGCCAGGGACCGGGGCGCGGCCGGTCGAGCGAAAAGTCCGTGCCGATCCCGACATGATCCTCACCGACGAGATCGATCACATAGGCCATGGCATCCAGGTAGTCCTCGACCGTCGCGTCGTTGCCGGCCGCAAGGCCCGGCGCAAACAGGCTGACGCCGATCAGGCCGCCCTTTTCCGCGCAGGCGAGAAGCAGTTCGTCCGGCTTGTTGCGTTTGACGTCCCGAAGTGCCCGCGGCAGGACATGCGAGATGCAGACCGGCTTTTTCGAATAGGCGATGACGTCGGCGCTGGTCTTGTCGCCCACGTGGCTGAGGTCGCAGAGCACGCCGACGCGGTTCATTTCCGCCAGCACCTCCCTGCCGAACCCGGTGAGCCCGCTGTCGAACTCTTCCAGATAGCCCGCGCCGGAATAGTTCTGGGTATTGTAGGTGAGCTGCATGATGCCGACACCGAGATCCTTGAAGATCTCCACGTAGTCGAGCTTGTCTTCCAGCGGCGATGTGTTCTGCCAGCCGATGATGATGCCGGTCTTGCCTTCCACCTTGGCAGCATGGATGTCGGCGACGGTGCGGACCGGCCGGATGATGTCGTCGTTCTCGCGCAGAAAGCGCTTCCACTCGGAAACGTAACCGATCCCTTCGCGGAAATTCTCCCAAAGAAGGGAGGAGACGTTGACGGCTGTCAGCCCCCCGGCACGCATTTCCTCGAAGATCGACCGGCTCCACTGGCAGGTCTGAAGGCCATCCACGATGATCGCCTCGTCATGCAGTTTTCTTGCGTCGGTCATCACGCTTTTTCCTCACGCATTTCAGTGGTGTTGCTGGCCTTCAGGGCGCGGTCGACGAACTCCAGCCGATCCTGGCCCCAGAAAAGCTCCCTGCCGACGACGTAGGTCGGCGTCCCGAAGATGCCGAGCCGCTCTGCGTCAGCGAGATTGCCGTGCCACTCCGCGACGATGTCATCCACCTGCGGATCGGCGACGAGCCTTGCGGCCGCCTCGCCGGCCGTTGCCCGCGCGATGTCGCGGAGCGTGGAGAGGTCGGCAATGTCGCGGTCCTCGGCCCAAAGCGCCCGCTGCACGGCGAACGAGAAGGAAATCGCGTCAAGACCCGCCTTCTGGATCGCGATCACCGCCTGCGCGGCAGGCTCGATCGTCCGGCAAGGGTAGAATTTCGGCTTCGGGTTAAGCGGCATGCCGAGATAGTCCCGCCACCGGCGCAATTCGACCTCGTGGTAGAGCTGGCGCGCATCGGGACGCTTGCGCAGCGGAATGCCGCCATTCGCCTCGATGATGCGGATCGGCCTGAGCCGCACGGCCGCACCGTTCTCAGCGGCAATCGCAACGGCCCGCCGGGCGCCAAAATAGGCCCATGGCGACGAGATGCCGTAGAAAATCTGGAGCTCCGGGCGTCGTTCATCCATTCGCAATGCTCATGTCCTCGTCAATATCCGCATCCGTCCATTCGTCGCCCATAAGCTCCGGCGTGTCGAAGGAGAAAAAGCGATCGAGATGGTATGTCCGATCCTCCACGAAGAGCGAGCGCGCGAGACCCGTCGAAAGGCGCAACGCACCATCGCTGATCGAGGGAATCCCGCTGGTGATCTTCCCGTGCGAGGGAACCGCCGGATAGGCGAAGCAGGCGATCCGCGAGACCGAGGCGGCGACAACGGGATCGAGTCCCGGCTTTGGCAGGAATTCGAAAGAAGGCCCGAGATAGGGCGTGGAACCGATCCCTTCATGCTCCCAGCCGGCAGGCGGAGTATAAGCATCGCGCCAGAGCAGGATCTTGCCGGCAAGCGCAGAAAATTCCGGCCGCTTGCCGAAATCGACCGAAAAGCCCGTCGCGAAGATCACCAGATCGGTCCGGTAACGCCCTTTCGGCGTTACGACGTCCACCGCATCACCAGCCTCGACCAGTTCGTTTATCGGGCTCGCCAGATGAAAGAAAGCGTTCGGATGGCGCGAGACGCGCAGCACGCTGTGGCGCGGCGGCGGAATCTGGGCCCGTTCGCCGGCGACCATATAGGTCCACTTGTCCGCATCCGGCAAGCCGACATATCCGTGCGTCATCCCCTGGCTGCCGACCCCGGTGAATTTGTCGACACGCGGGATATCGGCACGACGCACGAAAATGTCGACGCGCGCCGCGCCCGCCTCCAGGGCGGCCGCAGCATTGTCCATCGCCGATGCGCCGGCGCCGACGACCGAAACACGCTTGCCGTTCAAGGATGCCATATCGATGAGATCGGCGCCGTGCTTAACGAAGCGCGACGGTATACGCATGGCGACATCCGGAAGCGTCGGAGCGCCGAGCCCGTCTAGGCCGGTCGCCAGAACCACGCGGCGGGCGAGAACCTGCTCCGTCGTTCCGGCTCTGTCGAACTCCAGAGCGATCAGGCCATCGGAGCGGAAGCCAATCGCAGTCAGCGCAGCGTCGTTAACCACGTCGAGATCGAGCACCTGTCGATACCAGACGAGATAGTCCATCCACATCGGGCGGGGAATGAGGCCCAAGTCGAGATAGGCTTGAGCCCCATATTGCGCTTCGAACCAAGCACGGAACGTCAAGGACGGGATGCCAAGCGCCGGCCCTACGGCGTCCTTGCGGGTGCGAAGCGTCTCCATCCTCGCATAGGTGATCCAGGGGCCTTCCCGCCCTTCTGGCGCGCGGTCGAATGCTCGGGCATTTCTGATGCCGACCTTTCTCGAGGCGGCAAGCGTTATCAGTCCGCAGAGCCCCGCGCCAATGACGGCGACGTCGAGTACTTCCACTCCATCCACTTTGATCCCAGGAAGCCACGCCTTGGGCGGCTGGTTGAGCCAGAGCAAGTCGAGCTCAAGCCGCTTTTCCAAAGCTTCAAGTGATGCCGGGCGGGGTAGATCGTTTGTTCCCACTTAATTGTCTCATTATTCTAAAAAGACATTATGAAAATAATATGATGCAAATATCGAAATGTAAATGCCAACGCTAAAAATCAATCGCGGCGAATTGCGGCTCCTCCTGAGCGGAGTGGGTCAGGCAAGGCGGCCGATCGAAACTGATGGGGCGCATACCGGAGGGGTGGAATCCTACGCTAATGGCTTTAGCCAGCGATGCTCGCCGGAGATATTGATCTGAGAGCCGGCTCGGTTTGTTTGAACAGCTTGGTGCCGATTGCTAAGTGGATTTCCGCCTCGACTATACCGCCACCATCATTGGTGCCAGCGCGTTGAAGTAGGCCTGATCCGGTGTCTGCCGGTCAGGGGATGAATGTGGGCGCCGGCTGCTTCGCTGAATGCGCCCAGAGGCTTTTGGCCGCGTCCTTGCCCTGTCTGAGGCCGGCCTTCACAGCGACGGCCTTGACGTCAAGCGCCTCGATGTCGCGTACCGTGGCATTGGCCGCATCCGCATTGGCGGTGTAGTGCACGCCAATCAGCGCGGCACCCTCCCTGGGCCACGGCTACCTTGAAGCCGTTGCCGCATCGCGACCGGTCGTCTGAATTGCCCGCTTGATCGCGCCGCTCTCGCGACGACGACTGTCCAGCTTTCTGGCCCAGCACTCTGAGATCACCTCATCCGAACCAGACCGCATCGAACATTGACATTCGTTCGCGACCTGTGGGGCTTGGACGAAGCGGTGTTACTTCGCGGGCCGGGCTCTCGTGGACGAGCGCATGCGGCCCTTCGATCCGGAATCCACGCAATGGTATGATCTCTGGTATCTCGTCAACAATGGCCCGTCCGTCCATTTCGAGGGCCGACCGCATGTTCTTTGAAGCAACCCGCACCTGCCGACCCAAGTTGCATTATACAGGCACCGTATTTCATTTGCTGTTTTGGAGGATAGAGGCCGTCGCGGTTCTGCCCGCAACGAGTTGAACAGAACTTGGTATATGATCAATCTCGATCCGCACCGGGATCCTTTGAGCCAGACGCACCCACGAAAATGTCGGCGCCACGCTTGCGAACGAGCCGGCGGAATCGCTTCGTTCCCGATCCTCGATTCCAGCCGCGATGCTTGCAACATGTCCGATGATCGGTAGCGTTTCGCCCATGATATCGATGCGCACCTCGTCATTGACATGGATCCGGGGGAGCTTCGTCTCTTCGAAATATCCCGCGACGTACATGGCGTCGTTTTCAACAAGCACGCCGACTGCGTTTCCGACGGACACGTAGTTCCCGCTACGAAGAGAGAAGTTCGTGACCGTTCCAGATGCCGGCGCGCTCACCGTCGTCCGTTGAAGGTTCAGCTTCGCCAGATCCCGAGCGGCAATCGCCGATTGGTATGCAGCGTCCGCCTGATGCATCTGGGCTTCAGCATGCTGTCGATCTTTCAGGCTGGCTGCCTCTTTGGATGCGAGCAGTTGATACCGTTCGAAATCGACCCTCGCCAGCTCGGCAGCAGCTTGAGTGCTTTGAACCTGGGCCTCCGCCTCACGCAGCGCAAGCTCGAAGCGGTCTCTTTCAATGCGAAACAGAGGCGCTCCCTTCTCCACGTGGGCGTTATCCGACACGAGGACCTCCGTCACCGGGCCCGAAACGTCTGGCGCCAGCCGGACGATGTCGGCCCGGACATGCGCATCCCGGGTCCACGGGGCTTCCATGTAGAAGGACCACAGGTGCCAGCCAAAAACCGCCGCGCAGGCGGCCATTGACAGGGTCAGGAGAACGCGACCCGAAAAGAACGCTATGTTTTTCATCTTGAAGTCCAGTTGCTGGCAACGGAAAACATGCCGACAAGGCTGATGTACAATGCCAGGTTAAAGAGGGGCCTGTGCCACACCGCGCTATAAAATCCGACTTTGCCGAGAAGCCATGCAAGGGCGCGAAAAACACCGTAGGCCAACAAGGCGAATACCCCAAGCGAAGGCAGGAAGACGCCATAAAGATCGAGTTGCCCGGTCACGCGGCTTTCCCCAAAGAAGGTGGCTTCGGAAACATCGGTGGATCAACCTCCGGAGCGAGGCAGATACGAAGGGCAACGGCGTGCATCAGAAGCTCTTCTTCCGTATCAACAGGGTTCGAAACCGCCAGCGTCATGATCAGATCGTCCAATTCCCCGAGCGCGTCCGCAAGAGGTTTGTCCCGATCAGCGGGGGCAAGATCGTACAGGTGCGCCACTCTTGCGAGAACTGCGCTTGCTGATGGTTGCGTCACTTCGGAGAGGTCTACAAGCAGTTCTTGAACAGCGATAAGGTGAAGTCCCGTTCGCAGATCTCGAATGATGTCTCCATTCGAGATGTCCGAGGTCGGCGACAGTTTCGCTGCTCTCGAAGCAAAAAGACCGGCAACATCGATGAGGCGATGGTGGGTGAGCTCTGCATCGGTGTGTCGACCGGCCGCGATCTTTGACACATGTCGCTGGGACACGGAAAACAGTCGTCTTGCATTGGTTTCAGCCCGGACAGATCGGAAGATGCCGGAGATCAGGATCGCCCATATCATCGCAAGGACGGTCGCGATTGCGGCGTTTCCGAAGGCCAAAAAGTCGTTGCTCTGATGGGACTGCAGCGTGAGAAGAAGCGGAAAGTTTATGCAAAGGCCCATGCCGACGATCGCGAGCGAAGGCACGGCCAGGCATATGCCGGCGGGGATCAGAAATAGTCCGAGCGCGGCAACGAGTGGTGCAAAGCCGTCGATCATCGGCAGGATCGCAAAGCCATAGACGAACGCCGCGATGACAGAGCCGATCGTAACATCGGCAAGTTTTCTCATTGCGGGGACCGGATCGTCCATTGTCGCGAGCAAGCAGCAAAGGACGCCCGAGATTTGAGCGAATGTCATTCCGTCGGTCCAGCCGCTTGCGATCCAGAATAGCATGGCCGTCACCAAGCAGATCGCGATTGTCAGTGCTGACAGCAAAGCCATTCCAAAGTCGCGGTGCTGCGCTGATATTCGATCCCGGTGGCGGAAGCGGCTGGCCACTCCCCCCACATTCTCCTTTTCAACGGCATCTCGAAGGTCGCGGCACGCATCGGCAAGGTGAAGAATATCGCTGAGATTGCGTGCGACATTGGCAAGTACCAGCTTTTCCCAGGACGGAGGCGCGGCCAAAGGGACAAGCGTATCGATCTCCCGCCTGAAGGCGTTGCGAGAGGCGTTTGACCTACAAGAAGCTGCCTGACTGATCGACGACAGAGCCTGTTGTGAAGTGGAGGTTTCAAGCCTTTCCAGTGAACGGCGGAGATCCGCAAGTTCGCTCAATAGTGGGAGGAAAGCCACCATCCGATGCTGCAGCGACCGAACCAGGAATGCAGCACGGCGATATCGCGACCCGTCATATTGAAGATGCACCGCAAGCGACCGCAGATCGGCCGCCTCTGCGGCCAAAGCAAGTCGTTCTGCCCTGCTTCGGGTTTTATCGGCTTTGCCTGTTGCTGTTGTGGTCAAAAGGTCTTGCGTTCGCGCTATCCAACCATCGATGCGGTCGAGAAGCACCGCACCCACATGGACCGGAAGAACAATATGACTGACGATCGAGGCGCAGATAATCGCCAACCCGATCTCCTCGACGCGAGAGACGGCAGTGTCAAACGCAGTTGCCGGAGCGGTGACCAGCGGCAGCCCCGCCAGAAGCACAGTATAACCCGCCAGTAGAGGAACGTAGCTGCGCGGCGTGCGATCTAAAAGGCTGATGAACGTGCATCCAGACACCCACAAGATGATCGCGCCCGACAGGAGGATCGGTTCGTTCACCAGATTAGGGACCATGATGATCGTGGCCGCGCCGCCAATGAGCGTTCCCAGCAGCCGATAGATCGATTTTGACACGACCGCGCCGGAAAGCGGATTAGCAACAATGTAGACCGTGGCCACCGCCCAGGACGGTCGCGGCAGATCAAAACGGATCGCGATAAAATAGGCGAGCATCGCCGCGATGAACGTCTTTACCGAAAAGATCACACTGCTCGTGGTGACCACCGGTCGCGCGTTCACCGCTCATCTCCAGCTTGGGAACCACATTGCTCGAGGGCCTGCTCGCCGACTTTGCTCGCAAGACCATAGAGTGCCGGTGATACATAGCAGAACAACGGAACAGCGGTGCAGGCATGCAGATAAGCCTCCGCCGCCTTCTCACATTCAGCTGGAGACATGGAAGGCGTACTGGAGGCAAGGATGGCGCGAACTTTTGAAAGGAGCTTCTTTGCGATGCGTCTCGTTACGGAGGGGCGCGGAAGCCAGTTGTCGATGGGCGGGAAAAGCAGGATGCATGTCCTGCCGCAGAACTTTTGTGGCTCTCGAAGTTCCGTTTGAACCACGTCAGACACCCAGTGAGGGGCGTGCTCATCAGCTGCCATGATCACTCTCCGAATTTATTTTGCTAAAGACTATCGACAAATTGTGCTGAGAAATTTAGATATTCCCTCAGATGATCACTAAATTCCCCCTTCCACGGGTGTCGCTCCCTGGCGCCCTCCTTGATCAAGATCTCGAAGAGCACGCATCGCGAGTGCATGCCATCCGGATCGACGTGTCGCAAAACGAGCGGGAAGCTCCAGAACATAGCCACCGCAAGGGGCAACTCGTCATGCCGCTGCGGGGCGGAGTGACATGTCGCGTTCCCCGCGGAATGTGGATGGTTCCCCCTCATTGCGGCGTCTGGGTTCCTGCCGGTATGCCGCACAGCAATGTAGCGACAGCCAACGCGCGCTTGTTCTACTTATTCATCGAGCCAACTGCGGTCGAGATGCCGAACCGCTGCTGCACCCTTGCGCTTTCGCCCCTCGTCAGGGAGCTCATCATCGAATTGGCTGACCGGTCCGAGGTCGCAGAGGTCGATGGTGAACTCATCACGACCCTGCTTCTGTCGGCTCTATCGAAGATGCCAGTCGAGCACTTGCATCTGCCGCTGACAGGGGAGCCGAGGCTGGAGCGCATTGCGACCGCGCTTGTCAAGGATCCCTCCGACCGAAGCACGGTAGCGCAATGGGCAAAGCGAATGGCCTTGAGCGAGAACTCACTCGCTCGCCTTGTTCAACAAGAGACGGGCCTGACCTTCGGCCGTTGGCGACAACAACTACAGCTGATTATTGCAATCCGCAGCCTCGCAGCAGGTGCACCAGTGCAGCAGGTGTCGGGCGATCTTGGCTACGAATCGGTGTCTGCGTTCATCACGATGTTCAAGAAAGCGCTCGGCGTGTCTCCCGCCAAATACCTTAAAGATTTCGATCGATAGGATTCAGTGTTGATTTGCGCTGAGAGCTGACCCGGGATTGCGGGAAAATATCACTGAGAATCGACCCATGTTTCAATCCCGTATGGTCCGGGAGATACACCGCAGCACGGGCCTATCCAATACCATCCGCAGATATCTGCGTGCCGGCGGCGTTGCCGTCACGCCTCGCCGGCATCTGCTAGTTCGGTCCTGTCGATAGGAGACGGTGGAACTGCGTAAGCACTCGGGATCGCCCTCCGAGATCGGATTTTCATCTGCTAGTCGACGGCAATCTGGTCGTTGAGATTGCGGATGCCCGGTGCCGACCACGCGGCATGTTCAGCAGCACGCCGCGTAGACCAGCTGTGGACTTTGCCCTTGAGCGTCACGCTGCTTCCCGCAACCTCCACCTGGATGGCTTGAGATTGAAGTTCTGCATCACGCTTGAAGGCATCTTCGATACGCTTCTTGACGTCGCCAGCACTCAGCCGTGGGGTTATCTCGATCAAATTGGAAACGCCGACGACCCCGGCGAGGTCGCGAACGGCATCATAGGCTGCGGTCTTCTGGTATTGCCACTCGACCTCGCCGGTTAACGTAAGCCATCCATTCTCGACCTTGACCTGGACCGCTTGCCTTGGAATGGAAACCTTCCAATCGATCGTATTGACGGCACGGCAAGCGATGTCCTCATCTTCGGTTTCGTACGTCCCGGCAATGCGCACGCCAATCTCCTCAGCAATCGCGCGCACCCCTTTCACCCGCTTCACGACCCCTTCTGCGGTTTCCTTCTCAAGATAGGAACTCACGTGGCCGGTCAGTGTCACGACGCCATTATCGACGGCGACGCCAATATTGGCAGCGTCAATACTCGGTTCGAACTCCAGTTCATCGAGGATGTTCTGTCTCAGTGTCAGATCGTCCATGACTTGCTCCTTTCATGTGGGGACGCGAGAAAGCAAAGGTGAAGATCACGTGGTGACATGTGAGATGCATTCGGGCGGTTTGCCGGTGTCGCACGCAGCCGCGCTCTGCTGGAGCACCCTCCGGCAGCGACTTAAGGCAGCACGCGAACGATGAACCTCACCACGCCCGATCATGGTTCAGGTAGGCGCAACCATGATAGAAATTAATATCAGAAAGCTGCTTCGGGACCTTTGATCTGCATCAAAGGGGCGTGTAATGCAGCGGTACCGTCTGAGCCCGCGATGTCATTCGATCTCCTTGCTATGCCTACCGGAGATTTCTTCGATCCAAATCCCGAAGAAGACGTGCTTGTACGGGCGATCATTTCCGTAGCCCTCGGGCTTGATGGCCCCCGGCTCCCACCACTCGCTCTTCCTCTGCAGCAGGCTCCAGGCGTGATGCATCTCACCGGCGAAGCCATCCTCGTCGCGAAATTCTTCAAACCGCCCGCAAGCAAGGACGGTGTACCAGTCTCTGGATCCCTTCTTTTCCTGCACGAGAAGACAAACTTGCGGATTGGCACGCATGATTTCGATCTTCTTGCCCTCCAACGAAAACGCATAAATCTTTCGTTCGTCATAGGCGATTTGAATAGGCACCGCGTAGGGCCTGTCATGGTAGCTGCATGCCAGCACCCCGGTTCTTGCGTGTTGAAGCACGTTAAAGCAGTCCTCTGCGTTCAGTTCCTCAATGGTCATGGCGATTGCCTCCGACAAAAACGCAATGGCGCGGCGTTCTCGCGATCTCTTAACCAACGCAGTGCAACACTTGAGCGGCGGCAGGCAGTAACCTGACACCTCCAGGACCGCCTTCCATCAGCAACAACTGCACCAAATGTTCATTGATGCCCTTTGTTTGGGAGCGATCGGACGATCTGCTCCGCCGAGGTGTGACGCATAACAGGCATCATGGCGTGGCCGGGACCGACCGGATCAATGCGATGACGTCATCGTCGCTCAGCTGCCGAAAGTCCCGATAATGGGCACCTATTGCCTCAAAGAAGGCGGGGGTGGACAGGCAGACAGTCTCATCGGCTGCCTGGTTCAATTGCTCGAGCGCTTCAAGAGGCGCGACAGGCACAGCCACGACGATCTTACTCGGTTTGCGTTGCCTCAACGCACGAATGGCCGCCATCATTGTCGCACCTGTGGCAATGCCATCATCGACGATCACGACGATGCGCCCGAAGACTTCCTGATGAGGGCTGACGCCAAGATACCGGTGCCGACGACGTTCAATCTCCTCCCATTCGCGGCGCTGCACGTCCTCGAACGAGGATTCGGGCACACCTGCGAGGCGGAGAACGTGCTCGTTGCGGACGACGATTGGCTCCAATCCGTCGACGATCGCTCCCATCGCGAGCTCCGGATGCATGGGGACGCCGATTTTTCGTACCAGAAGCAGGTCAAGCGGAGCATCCAGATATCTTGCTATCTCGGCTGCTACCTGCACGCCTCCACGTGGAAGCGCGAGCACGACGACATGATCATTCTTGTATCTTTCAAGAGCTTGAGCGAGCTTCCTGCCCGCGTCGGTTCGGTCATCGAACAACATCGGCGGCTCCTTTCTAGCGCCGGTCGCATCCGCCGCCATCCCTGCTGTCGCCTGCAGGGCGGAGATGCCGGTGTTGGAAATCTGCACAGGACAACACGATGACGACTTTGTTGCATTGATCTCCGTCAAGTTTGCAGAACGGAAAGAGACCGTACCTGTGTGGTCGACCTGGTTTAACGTTGCGGAAGCGAGGGGCAAATCCGTGTGTAACTGCATTGACCCTGGTCAATGCAGTTGCTGACCCGTTCCTGGAAACTTCGACAGGTACGTTCTGTTTTGGACCAGGAGGACATATCATGCATGTATCAGAAGCGATGCATAAGCAGGTTCAATCAGTTTCGCCGACCACGCGTATCAATGAGGTCGCCAAACTGATGAAAAAGCAGGATATCGGAGCCGTTCCCGTCACCGAGAACGGGCGCATGATCGGGATGATTACTGACCGCGATCTCACCATACGCGTCCTTGCCGATGGTCACGATGCTTCCGGGATTACGGCACGGGAGGTCATGTCGCCGGGCGCCACATTCTGCCATACGTCGGACCGCATTGAGGAAGCAGTACGCATGATGGAAAAGCATAAGATCCGGCGCCTGCCTGTCATGAATGCAGAAGACGAGATCGTTGGTATGCTTGCCATCGGCGACATTACGCACTGCGGCAGTCGGCCGCTTGCTGAAGAATTGCTGAGAGCGGTCAGCGGTCATCACGCCTGATAAGCCCTGCATTTCCTCCCGCCATGCCTGCATGGCGGGAGTTTCAGCTCACACGAAAAAGTCAATCGATCGAAGAACATCCTCCCACTTAGAGCAGATCCTGTTCAATCCTGATCATATCCTGCAGCTCTGAAGTCGTTGGCGCATTCTGGTTCGCCTGAGCCTTGAAACGATCAACGCCGCTAATTGAGCCGACTATTCGGTAATCAATGACGGAAGCTGTTGAAGCAATTTCTCAAACTCGGGCCATTCGGTCGCGGGCCAGATCTCCGTTGTGGCATGGCCGAACGTCCGGACGAGTGTTGCCACCTTCGTCGCAGACAGCATATCGGGCGCGGAAAAAATATCGACATAGTCTGCCGGACCAAGCACTACAAAACTTGAAATCCAGCGCACCTCGGGACAATCACGTCGTATATATTGAGCGAGTTCATGGCTCAGGGTCTTCATGGCGCGGGGGTTTCTCAGAGCCTCATGGCTCAAGCGGGTGAGCATGATGAATGTCGACATCTTGTACCTCCTTGATGAGGAGATCAGCGTGGATCCTAGCTGCGCTGAGGACATTGATGGGCGTCAATTGGAAACTGAAATGCCGCACAAACTTGGCTTTGCGGGCGCGTTCTCGAGCGTTGCGGATATCCGCCGCGGTCAGCGGCGGCCGCTGTAAAAACACATCATGTTGATCCTTGCGTTATTCCCAATGCGAAGGCCACTGCGCCACTATCCTCCGACTTTGCTTGGCCCACGACCCCACCTTATTTCCGCTCGCAGGCGTCCCGTTTGACGCAACGCAAAGCGTGACATGTAATCGGGATCAAGATGCTTGAAATCCTCACGCGCGAAAGGAGGCTGTCGATGACTGGTGTAGGCGAAGAATGGAAGCCGGGCATTTCGCCCGAGAAAGTGCGCTACGTCATCCTCAAGGCAAGAGAGTTCGATGCCAAAGACGTCATGACCGAGCCGGATCCGGGCTCCAATCCGACGGATGACAATATGATCGAAATCCTTGAAGACCACCCCGACGACTCGGTGGAGCAGGAATTGCGCAGCGTGATCTGGGCGCTTAACGAGGACGAACAGATCGACCTTGTGGCACTTTCCTGGCTTGGGCGTGGCGATGGGGATGCCGCGGACTGGGACGACCTTCGCCAGCAGGCCGCCGACGCGCACAACGGACGCACTGCCTCCTATCTGCTGGGCATGCCGCTGCTGTCGGATTACCTTGAAGAGGCGCTTGACCAGTTCGGCGAGACAGAAGCCACCTTAATGGAAGGTTGACAAGGCGATGTCGGACCGCCCCTTCCAGTTCGACCAATTCATCGAGGTGCGATTGTCGAAGCCATCGGACATCCGCCATGAAGCAAAGTCGGCTCTTGATCGGCAACTAAACCTCCGGCGATCATGTTGCCGCCTCTCGTGAACGGAACCAGGTGCCAACGTCGTCTGCCGTTATTCTAATGCGACCATCAGGCTCCGCGCCCCCGGCGGCGTATTTGGCATCAGCGATTTGGCTGAAAACATCGATGTTTTCCTGCAAGCGGCTCTCATCACAGCGCGGTGGCTCTGCAACCGCCATGAGGGCCTCTTTGCTGACAAGGACAATATGCTCCGCGCCGGCAGCCTCCATCAGGAGCAGAGCTTCCTCGCCAGACGACTTCATCATTCCACTGACCAGTTTCAACGACATGAGCGGCGACCTTCTGAATTTTGCGTTCTTGGGACAGGCCTTGGTTGAACGCCAGCCGAGGTCCGATGGATCCAAAACAATCTAAGAGATCGGCCAAAATCCTTCTTTGACGCGCATCAAAAGAGCAATAAGAACGGCGAGCCTACTACGTGGTCGCGATATCGGCAGCTTTCCCGATTGCGTTTCGCCACGCGGTAGATCCAATTATGCCTGTCTCTCCCGGTGCGGCGATCTCGAGTTCTGTGAGCTGTTCGGTGCATCGGTATTGCTCCAACTTCAGTCGAGCGTGCTATGAGTTCGAGGCTTGAAGAGTCGCCGCGACGTCTCGTGCGACGTCGCTGGCGAGTGCCGATTCCGACTCCGTCGACGCGCTGGAACGCGCGTTCAAATCGTAGCTGCGAGACCACAAAACCACACCATCGCCTTCTCGTACGAGGCGGGCGGTCAGCCGCATCGGCCCCTGCGCTCCTCTCGTGCCTGCCTGCAGGAGATAATGTTGTCCCTGCAAATGGTCTGGCCCAGCCGATTGGACGACAACCGAGATTTTCCCGCCAGCCACCAGCCGGACTATGATCTGATCTCTGAGGAAGCGCGCCTCGGCCCCACCGGCGGCGTAGAATGGTTCCACGATGACGGTTGGCTTCAGCTGCTCCTCAAGGGGCTCAGCCGACGTCTCGGCGAGTGAGGGTGCATGTGCAAGGAGCAGCGCCGCTACCGCAACGCTCAATCCGGTCGCACCAACCCAAAACAGGACAGGCTGCCGCAAATAATTGGATAGACCGGTTCTCCTGCTGGCGGACATGACGGGACCTGGCGGGTGACCTTGGCGCCTGCAGGGTGCAGTGTTCATGATGAATGAAGGAACATAACCGCCTTTCGGTATCGTGATGAGCACGGGTTCGAAATCTCGGGACTTCAGATAAAAGCGCTCCAATTCGCTCCTGATCCGACGCGCCTCGATGCGGACTGCGGGATCGTTCTGCGCATCGAAATTCGGTTTCGCAAACACCGACTCGGCGATCGTATATGCCTTCAGGTATCGTGATCTTCCGGCGAGCGTTTCCTGAACGACAAATCGCAAAAACCTTCTTGCGCGCTTCGACAGCCGAAAATCCTCGCTCGCAAGAATTCGCTCCAGCTGGTTCTGGACATCGAGCGCTGTCGGCACAACAGCCGCCGCCCGCAAAGGTCGTGCATCTATCATTACGACATCCTTCACGTACAAACACAGTCCTTGGCGAAAGGATCGGGAACGCTGCTTTGCGACACATTAGGTGCCGGCCGCACGTCTCCTTCCAGCGCCGCAATGAGATGCCGCGCCTCATTGCGCGTCAGGAAAACTGCCGTGACATCGATGTCAGGCGGCAGACCGGTGTTGCGATCGACGACGTTGAAAAGGCCGAAACGCGCCGGGACGCAGATGTAGCTCATTCTTCGGGTCACGATCATGGCAGTTGATCTCACAAGCCGATGTTCTTCTGCTCGGGCGCTTTCCTGCGAGATGCGGGATGAGAAGGTGCGCGAGCGCTATGGAGCGAGGCTACCAGCACATGCGCTGCCGGCATTGCGGCAGATCAAATCGTCATTTGCGACACATCTCCGGTGCCATCGGGCATGTCGATCCTGGGACCTGTTCGGCTGCGGATCTGCCCGGCAATCCGGCCAGGCTAAGCCTCTGTCATTTCGAGTCTTCCCTTCGTCTCAAGCCGAGCGAGAAGCTTGGCTACGAGAAATCCGACGAGGAGCGTGATGAAGGCGGCGAGAATGCACATCGTGCTGGATCGGGGGTCGGCGTTGGAAACAGCAGACAGCGGCGCCAGCGCTGCGCCGACATTTCTCGTGCAAACACCAAGCGTTACAACGCCTCGCCTGTCGAGTGGAAGTTTCAGAGAGATTGCGTAGGAGCAGATTGCCAAGCCGCAATAGTAAATGAACTGTGCCGCGATCGCCCAGGTTCCGACAGCACCGATGACGTCACGCCAGTTTTGCGCGATTGCAATGATCAGAAGCAAGAGAATGTTCAAAGTGACGAGTGTTTTCATGATCGGATGGCATCTATCCGCCCACCTGGCTGACAGGCGTCGGAATGCGATGCCTGCCGCGAAAGGGGCCAGAACGAGAAGGAGGAGCGGGCGGGCGATCGAGCCCACGCCTGCGTCAAGCTCGGGAGCAACGAACGGCACAGCAAAAGGCATCACGACAATGGTTCCGAGCGCAGCGATCATGATGAATGCCGCTGCATAGGCAGAATCAGCCTTCGCCAGATCAGAAAGAGCGGGCATGAAGGGAGCGCAGGGGGCAAAACCCAGCAAGAGGAGGCCGAGCGCGTAAGGCTGTGGTAACGCAAGCGCCCATACGATCAGGACGGCAAGAAGCGGTCCAACGAGGAACGCGGACAGAACGCTCGCCACGACGAAGTGCCGGTCGCGAAGTGCCGCCACCGCATCCCTGACCTCAAGCTTCAGGCCAACATCGACCAGGCTGCCGAGCATGAACGAAATCAGTGCGATCTGGAGGATATATTTCAGCAAATCCGATAGCACGAGTACACCCCCCTCGCATCTGTCACTCAGCGATTTTTGACTCCACGGAATACTCATCTTCCGGATGTCGCCCAATCTGGCGTGCCCCGGAAAATTTTATAGTCTATCCAATCTGCTGGAGGCGCTTTGATTCCCGTCAATAAACGTATTACTTGCTCCTAATCTCGTCTTCGCCTTTCCGCTCTGGCGAGGCATTTTGGACACCAGGCCCTGTACCTGCGGGTCGTTTCGATACGCGGTCATATTGATGGTGACTGGTGGGGCGAAGACCAAGTGCTGAGGCCTGGTACCGCGAATGCGTTCCTTATGAAAGGCCGTCTCAAAGGGCTGACGACAGAATATTTTAAGCCGATCGGACGAAGTTTGCCCTCGCTTGTCCATCCCGACTGCCAGGTTCGTGGATCTGGGCAGCGAAGGCGATCGACCTTTCCAGCAGCTTCGCGAGGTGCGCGGCACTGCCGAGCGATCCTCCGTCGATCACTGCCTGGTGGCCCAGCTGGAGCACTCGCTATCCGGCCCCTTATCGCCAGAGTTGTGTGTGATTGACAGTGTTCGAGCGTCGAGTCATCATGAAATAATATCATTCCACCTCGGCTAAGTCCGTTTGACCCAACGGGTTCGTGAGGTGTGTTTTGCCTGTGCCCAGTCAGCTCCGGTGAAATAACATGCGCCGCTTTATTCTTCGGCAAAACCTGGTGCAGTACGAAGAGCAACTTGCAGATGAAGCAAGTGCGGTTCGCAGAGAACACCTGCGCGAACTGATCGAAGATGCCCGGCGAGAGCTCGCAAGGCTGGAACACATTTGGTTTCTCACCTGTCCTCAGATCGAGGTACCTCTCAAGGTCGGTGAGGACGCGGAGTTGATCCTCGACCATGCCGTTCGCGCTAATCACGCCGATCATGGAAGCCTTCGGATCTGGAACGAACAGAAGCATTGCCTCTCGCTGTTTGCTCAGACGAATTTTGACAGTGGCTTCGTCGATCGCTTCCCGGAGGTGAGACAGGGTGATGGCACAGTCAGCCCGCGTGCTCTAGCGTTGCAGAAGCCGGTTTTCGTCTACGATATCGACGAGGACGAAACCCCCACACCCTTTCGGGACTTCGCCCGCGACGCGGGAATCCGCTCTATCGTCTCCAGCCCGTTGGTTGGCTTGGATGGCCGGTGCCTTGGCACGTATTCTCTGCACTATCGCCGGATGCGGATATATGATGATACTGATTATCTGCTGGTCCATGCCTATAGCGTGAGGCTCGCGGCACTGTTTCAAGATCTCTTATAAGGGCGGCTTGCAACGCAGAGGCGTTCTGTAAGAACGCATTCTCCAAATTGAAAGCCATGTTGCGGGCTCGGGCGGAGCGAAAGATCGACGCTTTGTGGGACGCGCTGGGCGCCTTGATGCCTCGCTTCACGACGGCAGAATGCGCCAACTACTTCAAGGTCGCAGGATATGACCCAGATTAAACAGGATCTGCTCTAGTACTACAGTTGCGTTTGATGCCTTGCTTTGTAGTGAGAAAGCATTGCGGATGCTTGATGCCTGCGTCGCCAGAGTGACCATGCCAAGATGAGGCGAACTCTAATCGGGGGCTGTAGCAGGAGGCGTTTGATCAGATAGCGGATCTCTGCGACGCTGGGCACGAAGGCCATGGTGTTGGTCAGGCGGCGATTGGCGGGTTTGGACTCGTTTCGTTCGGTTTGCCAGCAGCGGTGCGGCGTAGATCGGCGCCGAGTTTGGCGAGGAATGCAGCGGCTGCCATGACGAGCGTCATGTGCCGCTTCCAAGCATGCCAGGATCGCGCTTCGCAATGATCCAGGCCGAGATCGTCCTTCGCACGCTGGAAGCATTCTTCCACGGTCCAACGCAGCCCGGCAGCGCCCGCCAATTCGCTCAATTCGGTACCGGCGGGCGCAAAGACAAAGTAATAGGCGCGCGCATCGGGTTCGCGTCGGCTGCGCCGGATCAGAAGCCAGCGCTCCCATTGTGGATCCGGGCGAGAGCTGAGAGGAATACGGGCCCAATCATAAAGCCGAAGACCCTTGGCACCTTCGCCTGCTGCATGGCTCTGCCAAACCTCCGGTTTCAACTCATCAGCCATCGTTTCGGGATCGGTCTGCTCGATCCCTTGCTCACGCACAAAGCGCAGGCAATGATTGGAGCGCACTGCCAGAACATAAGGCTGGCCACGGCTTTCCAGCATCCGGCGCAGCTTGGAATCCGAACCATAAAGCGCATCCGCCAATACCCAGGCACAAGGCACGCCGGCATCCAGCGCATCGGCAATGAGCTTGGCTGCAATGGCCGGTTTGGTCGCGAAGGCTTGGGACTGGGGGACGTGAGCCGAAGCACGGCGGGCTTCATCCTCGGCCCACTCCTTCGGTAGATAAAGTTGCCGATCGATCAGGGTCTGACCGTAGCGGCTTGCATAGGCAAGGAAAACACCGATCTGACAGTTCTCGATCCGGCCGGCCGTGCCGGAATATTGTCGTGCGACACCGACTGAATGGGCGCCTTTCTTCAGGAAGCCGGTCTCATCGACCACAAGAACGCCGTCCGCGTCACCGAGAGACTCTATTGCATAAGCGCGAACCGTATCGCGCAATGCGTCAGCATCCCAATGGCTGCGCCCCAGCAGCGATTGCATCCGATAAGGGCGCTCCAGTCCTGCCTGTTCCGCCATCAGCCAGCCAGTCTTGCGCTCTACTCCCGACAACAACCCATCCAGAAAGGCACCGCACGATGCGCGCAATTCTCGGCGACCAAAGACCGAGCCCAACCGCACCTTCAAGGCATCGAGCTCACGATGCCACGCCAGAACCGACCCGGACCAACCCGCAACCGACATTGAACTTCCCTCCCGCCAAATGCGGGAAGTGAATCATGACTTCCGGTAAACCGCAACTGTAGTACTAGAAGCCGCAACGCCATCCATGACGCCCTCGCAACCATCGTCCAAACCGTTTCACCAAAAGAATGCCAGAACTATTTCAAAGAGGCAGCATATGAATGGACCTAAAATCATACCACTCTAAACTATCAGGTTCGATAGGGGAATCTGCAGTGACAATGACAGTCCTTCGGAACGCCAGTCCCTCTTGATTTTGCCATTGAGGCCGCGCAAAGCGGCCTGCTCAAGTGTCGTACCGAAACCTGCGCGGTCGGGCGCAACATCCACCGGCGGTACCCCGCTCTCGTCCCAACGCAGCGTCAACTGGCCGTCGGCGGCCGAAACGTCGATTGCCAAGCAGCCCTCCGGCACGGACAGTCCGCCGTATTTGGCGGCATTGGTGGTCAGCTCGTGCAGCAGCAGTGCGAGCGACGTGAGCGCTGTGCCCTGAAGAGGCGCGTCGCTGCCGGTGATCGTCACATGGGGGCCTTGGTCATGCTCGTGTGGCGCCACGATGGCCTTGAGCAGAGCCGAAATGGTCGTTGCCGAACTGATGGCGTTCGCCCCGTTTCCAAAGTCCGGAAGCGTCAGCTCGTGGGCTCGCGCAAGTGCGCCCACCCGCGATCGCAGGTCGGACTCGAGCTCGGCGACGCTCGTGGCTGGCCGCGCGCTCAGCGAAATCAATCCGGCCGTCAGGCTGAAGAGGTTCTTGATGCGATGGTTGATTTCCTGCAGGAGAACGTCCTTGTGCTGCGCCGCCTCCTTCAACGCTTCGGCCTGCGCTGCCAGTTCGTCTCGCTGGGCTGCGAGTTGCTGCTTTTGCCGGTAGAGTTCGAAGAAGACGTCGACCTTGCTGCGCAAGACGTCCGGCTCGATCGGCTTCTGGATGAAATCCACCGCGCCGGCCTCGTAGCCGCGAAAGCGCCGCCCGTCAGCCGTTCCGGCCGTCACGAAGATGATCGGAATGCGACGGGTGCGCTCATTGCCGCGCATCAGTTCGGCGAGTTCGAAACCGTTCAGTCCAGGCATCTGCACATCGACCAACGCCAGGGCGACATCGTATTGGAGCAGCAGTTCCAGCGCTTGATCGCCTGAACGGGCCTTCAACAGAAGACGGTCATCGCGCTGAAGCAGCGCCTCAAGCGAAAGCAGGTTTTCCTCGAGATCGTCGACGAGCAGGAACGGGACGGGACCCATGTTAAACCTTTCCAAGATAGTCGGCGATTGCCGCAAGCGACAGCATCTGAGCGCCAGGGCAAGCCTTGATCGCCGCTTCCGGCATCGTCGATGAAAACGCCGTTTCCGGATCCTGAACGAGCCCGGCTCCTCCAGCGTCCACGACGGCTCGTAGCCCCTCGGAACCATCGTGATTGGCGCCGGTGAGCACAATCGCCAGAAGTCCCGGTCCATAGGCATCGGCTGCGCTTTCGAACAGCACATCGATCGACGGGCGAGAAAACAACACCGGCTCCTCATTGGAGAGCGCCAGCGTCTTGGCGGCTTCAACGAGGAGATGGTAGTCGGGCGGGGCGAAATAGATCGTGCCGCGAACAAGCGGCTCCTTGTCCTCGGCCTCTTTCACCAAAAGCGAGCATTTGGCGTCGAACAGATCTGCCATGATGCTGGGCTTTTGCGGAGGAATGTGAACGACGATGATGATCGGGATCGGAAAACTCGGCGGCAATGCCGGGAGGATGTCCGAGAGGGCATCGACGGCGCCGGCCGAAGCTCCGATGACCACGGCTTCAAAGATGCTCGACGTCATCGGTCCTGCCTCTGATAGATCTTTTCTTCCCGCACGAAGTCCGCAAACTCACCGGCGTGCTTCGAGAAGCGAAGGCTTTCCTTCGCGCCAAGCCCGAGAAAACCCTTTCGCGCCAGCGAGTCTTTAAACAGGCCGAGTGCGCGGTCCTGGAGCCCGCGATCGAAATAGATCATGACGTTGCGGCAGGAGATGAGCTGCATTTCTCCAAAGACTGCGTCGGTGACCAGGCTGTGGTCCGAGAACACGACGTTGCGGCGCAGGCCCTTGTCGAACGAGGCTCCGCCGTAGGCGGCCTGGTAATATTCCGACAGGCTTGTCTTGCCGCCCGCTTTCCGATGGTTTTCGGTAAAAAGCTGCAGCCGGTCGAGCGGATAGATCCCGGCTTCGGCCGCCTGCAACGCTTCCTGATTGATGTCGGTGGCATAGAAGATCGTCCTCTCCTCGAGCCCCTCTTCGCGAAAAAGGATCACGAGGGAATAGAGCTCCTCGCCGCCGCTGCAGCCCGCGACCCAGACCTTGAGGGTGGGATAGGTCTTCAAATGCGGCACCACCTTTTCCCGGATCGCCCTGAAGTAGCTTGGGTCGCGGAACATCTCACTCACCTGGACCGTCAGATACCGCAACAGCTTCGGCAGCATGGCAGGCTCGTGGAGCAGGCTCTCCTGAAGAGCGGAGAAGGTGGCAAAGCCCAATTGCTCGCGTGCCTGCTTCAGTCGGCGCTTGACCGACGCCATAGCATAGTTGCGGAAATCGTAGTGATACTTGAGGAACAAAGCCTCCAGCAGCAGCCTGATCTCGATATCGTCGACTTTTTCCGGCGTTCCGATTTCCGTCATTTCGGCATCCAGACGCGGACGAGCGACAAGAGTTTGTCGACGTCGAGGGGCTTGGCCATATAGTCATTGGCGCCAGCCTCGATACAGCGCTGCTGGTCATCGGGCATGGCCTTTGCGGTGAGGGTGATGACTGGCAGCTTCTTCCATGCCGGATTCTTGCGGATTTCGCGGGTGGCGGTCAGGCCGTCCATGATCGGCATCATCACGTCCATCAGGACGAGATCGATTGGCGCCCCGCCGTCAACGGAAGTCTTTTCCAGCGCCTCGAGCGCCTCTTGACCGTTGCGGGCGATGTCGACGATGGCCCCGCGCGGCTCCAGGATGTTGGTCAGCGCGTAGACGTTGCGCACGTCGTCTTCAACGATCAGGATGCGGCGACCCTCGAGGACGGCATCTCGGTTGCGAGCCTTGCGGATCATTTTCTGCTGTTCGACCGGCAGTTCCGAAATTACCTGGTGCAGGAACAGGCTCACCTCGTCGAGGAGCCGCTCGGGCGATTTGGCGCCCTTGATGATGATCGACTTCGAGTAGCGGCGCAGCCGCTGCTCGTCGTCGGCCGACAGCTCGCGGCCAGTGTAGACGATGACTGGCGGGAAGGCGTAGGCGTCCTCCTTGCTCAGCGTTTCCAGAAGGGAATAGCCGGATGCGTCCGGCAAGGTCAGATCGAGCACCATGCAGTCGAACGTTTCGCGCTTGAGTAGTTCCAGACATTCCGCCACCGTGCTGGCGGTCACCGTCTCGACATCCTGGGTTCCGAGCAGCCTGGCAACCGCGTCGCGCTGCACCGGATCGTCCTCGACGATCAGCACCCGATGGACGCGCTGGGAAAGGCGAGTTTCAAGTTTCTGCAATACCTCGACAAGCTGTTCCCGGTTGACGGGCTTGATCAGATAGCCGACGGCGCCGAGCGCATAGGCCGTCTCTGCATGGTCGCTGCCGGAGACGACATGCACCGGGATGTGCCGGGTCTGAACATCGTTCTTCAGACGGTCGAGGACAGCCAATCCCGATTGGTCGGGAAGGCCGACGTCGAGTACAACAGCGTTCGGCATGAACTGCTTGGCAAGGATCAGAGCCTCTTCGGCTGTTCCTGCGACCACCGACTGGAACCCCAATTCCCGAGACAGATCGCGCACAATACCGGCAAACGTCTCGTCGTCTTCGATCACGAGAAGGACGCGCTTGCCATCAGCCAAGGCTTCGCGATCGTCGTCGATCCTCCGTGCCAGCACAGGCGGGACCTGTGGTGCGAGGGGCTGCGATACTGCCGGCGTAACGGGCGTGCCTGGTCTCAGATCGCGCGGGGTGATCTTGGCGGCATCGTACCGTTCGGGCACGGTCAGATTGAAGGTGCTGCCTTTGCCCGGTTCGCTTTCAAGATCGATCGCCCCGCCCAGAAGGCGTACCAATTGGCGCGAGATCGACAATCCGAGCCCGGTCCCGCCGAACTTGCGGCTGATCGTGCCGTCGGCCTGGTGGAAAGCGTCGAAGACGCTCTGCTGGTGTTCCGATGCGATTCCGATCCCCGTGTCGGATACGGAAAAGACGACCTGCCCCTCTCCGTTTCCGCGGATCGACAAACGGACCTGACCCTTCTCGGTAAACTTGATCGCATTCGACAAAAGGTTCTTGAGGACCTGTTCCAGTCTTTGCGGATCGGTGTCGATCGATGTCGACGTCCGGTCATCGATATCGATCGCAAAGTCGAGCTTTTTGTCGGCCGCGAGCGGCTGGAATGTCTGGCGCAGACTAGCGGCGATACGCTCGAGCGCTACGACCTCCGGCCGGATCTCCGCATGCCCCGCCTCGATCTTCGACAGGTCGAGAATGTCGTTGATCAGGTTCAAGAGATCGTTGCCGGAAGCCTGGATAGTCCTGGCATATTTGACCTGCTCTTCCGTCAGATTGTCCTGCGGATTGTCGGCGAGAAGCTTGGCCAGGATAAGCGAGGAGTTGAGCGGCGTCCGAAGTTCGTGCGACATGTTGGCGAGGAAATCGGACTTGTACTGGCTCGCCTGTTCCAGCTCGCGCGCCTTGAGCTGAACCGAGGCATTGGCGCGTTCGAGGTCGTCACGCTGCGCTTCGAGCTGCTGGGCCTGTTCTTCGAGCTGCGAATTGGTCTGCTCGAGCTCGACCTGCTGCTGCTCCAGGCGGGCTTGCGATTCCTTCAGTGCCCTGCTCTGCTCCTCCAGTTCCTCATTCGAAACGCGAAGCTCCTCGCTCTGGGTCTGGAGTTCTTCGGATTGGCGCTGCGTTTCTTCGAGGAGGTCCTGCAACTCGGTTCTGAAGACGGCCGACCGCACAGCGATCGCAATCGCGTCCGATGCGCGTTCGAGCAGCGTCGTGACGTGTTCGTCCGGCCCTCGGAGGAAACCAAGCTCGACGACTGCGTTGACCGAATTATCGACCTTGCCCGGCAGGATGACGAGGTGACGTGGTTTGCCTGCGCCGAGCGCCGAGCCGAACGCCAGGTAGCCGTCCGGTACGTCGTCGATCGTCAGCGACCTGCCCTCGGCGGCTGCCTGACCGATCAGGCCTTCGCCACTTTTGACCCGCGAAGGGATATCAGCCTCAGACGGCACGCCGTAGGTCGCGGCGCGATCGAACCGGTCGCCGCCGCCTGTGAAGACGGCGCCGGCGACGGCACCGACATAGCGCGCCAGGAATTGAAGGATGCTGTCGCCGAGTTTTTCGATCGGCTGATCGCCCATCATGGCTGCTGCAAGCTCGACCTGGCCGGTCTGCAGCCATTCATCCCGGCGCCGCGCCATGGTGGCCCGCCGGATGAGGAACGCGATGGCAGCCGTCAAGGCGATCCCGAGCGCACCGGAAAGGAGGGTGCTGAGAAACGCCGTCCGTTGCGCGGCATTCATCTCGATCAGCCGTTGGGAGCGGACTTCTGACTCGCCGACTGCCATAGCGGCAATCTGCGCGCGGATCGCATCCATTTCCGCCTTGCCGCGATCGGAGTTGACGACGGCGAGTGCAGCTTCAAGCCCCGTTGACTGGCGCAGTCTGATGGTTCCGGCTAGTTCAGCGAGTTTGGCTTCGACATGCTGGCGCAGCGTCGCCAGTCTCTGGCTCTGGCCCGGATTGGCGCCCGTCAGCGATGCCACCTTGTCGAGCTGCGGCGGGATCGACTGCAGGGCGAGATTGTAAGGGGCGAGATACGTCTCGTTGTCGGTGAGCAGAAAACCACGCTGACCGGTTTCTGCGTCCTGTACCTTCGACAGCAGCTCGTCCAAAGCGACGATCGCCACATGCGTCTGGACCACCCGCTCATTGCCGGTGCGTAGATCCTGAAGATTGGAATAGGCGATCAAACCACTTGCGATGAAGAAGAAGAACGCGCAGGCCAGACCGATCGCGACACCCGGATCCAACCCGAGACCATATGTTGTCATCTGGGGCGTCTGGCGTCGTTCCATTGAGCGTCTCTCGTAAAGGGCAGGAAACTTTCGCACCATGCGGTCGCATGTTGCGTATCGGCAGGGTTATTCGGGCGTCGTCCGAATGCCAATAACATAGGGCAGGCGAAACAATTTCCGAGCAATTGAAGGAACCGCAATAACAGATCGATGCGCTTGCGCGAGTTTTTTCTTTGATCCTTGGGATCCGCGGCACTTCCGGCATGGACCGACCGGCCTTTGCCTCTGCTCGGTACGACGAGCTGGAATAGATGGTTGCAAAATCACTTGACCGATCTAGGTTGCGGCCGGGGCATCAGAACGGGACGATCTTCGTGGCACATGAACTTCCAAGACTCATAACCGGCATCACCCGGCCTTGATGCCATCCTCGGCGGAGGCCTGATCGAGGGCGCATCCTACATCGTCCAGGGCCAGCCCGGCGCGGGCAAGACTGTTTTCTCCAACCAGATCGCCTTTGCCAATGTCGCGGCCGGCAAGAAAGTGCTCTACACAACCTTGCTTGCCGAAACGCACGAGAGGCTGTTTCAGGCCTTGGGAACCCTCGATTTCTTCGACCCTTCGCAGCTTGGAACGAACATCTCCTACATCAGCGTTTTCCAGACGCTGCGCAAAGAAGGACTTTCCGCTGTCGTGAGGCTGATCCGCGAAGAAATCACGCGCCAGACGGCATCCCCGCTTGTCTTCGACGGTCTGCTGAACGCCCGCGGTCGGGCTGACACCCACCTCAACGTGACTTTCGCATCAGACGTTTGGCGGCCTTGGTATTGCGGCGGCTCTGCACCAGCACGTCGAGAACAAAGCCATTCTGGTCAACGGCCGGCCACAGCCAATGTTTCTTGCCGCCAATGGGGATGACGACCTCGTCGAGGTGCCATCAGTCGCCGAGCTGACCTGCCGTTCGCCGGCGGATTTCGCGGGCGAAATCTCGACCGAACTTTTCCGCCCATAACCGCACGGTCTGGTGCGAAACGACAATGCCACGAGCTGCAAGCACATCCTCGACCATGCGCAGGCTGAGCGGAAAACGAAGCTACAGCCAAATGGCGCGGGCAATCACCTCAGCAGCAAATCGATGGCGACGATACGGAGGATCACGAGCAGCTTCTGTCATGCCGCCAGATCCCACATTTTCCTCGACAGCCCTTTAATACCAACGTGAGCGATCTCTGACTCGTTTTTGCGGTTTCCAAATCAGTTGAAGTCTGAATCTATGTCGCAAACGGAGGTTTGCGGATGATATTGGGAATTCCACTGCGCGATGACTTCGACGGCTTTGCCCTGCGGGTGTTGGCCAAAAGTACGAAGGACGCGGCACAGGCTCGGCGTCTTCTTGCCCTTGCCGAAATCTATGACGGCCATTCACGCAGTGATGCGGCCAGGATCGGTGGCGTGACCCTGCAGATTGTTCGCGATTGGGTTGTTCGCTTCAATGCAAGTGGTCCGTCAGGGCTCATCAATGGCAAAGCGCCTGGCAATCAAGGAAAGCTTTCCGACGTGCATCGTCAGGCTCTGGCAAAGATCGTCGAAAGTGGCCCGATACAGCGGTGCATGGCGTTGTTCGCTGGCGGCGCAAGGATCTTGTTCAATGGCTTTTCCAGCAGTACCGGATATCCGTCGATGAAACGACTATTGGCCGCGAATTGAAGGCGCTCGGCTTTGCAAAGCTGTCTGCTCGCCCGCGCCATTATGCCCAGAACGAAGGCGACCTGGAAAGTTTTAAAAAAACTTCCCCGCCACGTTGACAGCCATCAAAAGCAGGCTCCCCAAGAACGTCGAGATCGAGCTCTGGTGGGCCGACGAAGCTCGGATAGGGCAGAAGAACAAGATCACCCGGCGATGGGCACGCAAGGGGACAAGGCCTTCGGCACCACTCGATCAACGCACGATGTGGACGTACATCTTCGGAGCCATCTGCCCCAAGAAGGGCAAGGGTGCGGGCCTTGTTCTTCCCTACTGCGACACCGACGCCATGAACCAGCATTTGCTCGAAATCAGCCAGGCTGTCGATGAGGGTGCTCATGCCGTGCTGATCGTTGATCAGGCTGGATGGCACGTCACGCCCAAACTCAACGTCCCCGACAACATCACTTTGCTATTCCTGCCGCCGCGCTCGCCCGAATTAAACCCCGTGGAGAACGTGTGGCAATTTATGCACGATAACTGGCTGTCCAACCGGAGCTTCAAAGACTACGAGGACATCCTCGCCCATTGCTGTGACGCATGGAACAAGCTGGTCGCGCAGCCTTGGAAAATCATGTCGATCGGAATGCGCGATTGGGCGCACCGGTCTTGATTAGCGCTCGGTTGGTATGAGTTATAATCAATGAGCGCTGGTATTATTCGCCGGAAGTGGAGGCGGCGGCAATACATGGGCGACAATCGCGACCCTTTTGCAGACAGCTAAAATGAACGACGTCGATCCACTCGCCTGGCTGACACCGACCTTAGTTCGCATGGCCAACGGATGGCCTGCTCACGATATCGAGGCTCTGATGTCCTGGAACTTTAACCAGGGCGCTGTCGGCTGACCGCTTACGCTCAACCGAGACCTCATCAGATTTCTTTCATCGCTCTTTCATCGCCTCGGACGACACCTCGACGATGGGCGAAAACAGATACTCCAAAATACGCCGGCTGCCCGTCTTGACCTCGACGGATACGGCCATGCCGGGGGATAGCGCGACGGAGGTGCCGTCCACGCTTATACTGTCAATGTCGGGCACCACCGTAATCGGAAACACCAGGTTCTGAACCCTCTGCGCGTTGCCGATCGGCATGGCACTCTGCAGCTGCTTATCCGGCTGCCCTTCAAGCTGTTGCGCATCGGGTTCGGGGATCGCGTCCATGGCAACTCGCGTCACCTTCCCTTCGATCACGCCATATCGCGTGAACGGGAAAGCCTGAACCTTGATCACCGCTGGCTGGCCGGGCGCAACGAAGCCGATATCCTGATTGGGCAGATAGGCTTCGATCTCCAATGCGGCGTTTTCCGGCACGACCCGCATCAGTTCCGATCCTGCCATGACCACCTGGCCGATGGTCGTAATGGCAGATGTCTGCACCGTCCCGTTGATCGGGCTTTTGATCGTCATCCCATCCAGTTTTTTCTGCGCCCGGATGAGCTGCTGTTCCTGTTCGTCGATCTGCCGTTCCGCCTCCGTCTGCTTCTCGACATTCTCGGCGATGAAGGTCTTGATCGCCTTTTCACCCTCGCTGGTCGCAACCGCAAGCGCGGCTGCCGCTTCATCGGCCTGGCCGATCTGCTCGGCTAAGTCCGCCTCTGCCCGCTGCTTGGCTTCCATAGCATCGATGACGCCCGCGCGCGGTCCGGCGCTCGATTCCATCAGCTGGGATCGCATCGCCACGCGATCGTCCATTGTCGCGATCAAGTTCTTCTGGGCGGCGACCATCCGGTTGAAGCGGCCAAGCGACGCGAGCTGCTGCTCTCTCTGCGAGGAGAGATTGGCAAGCGACGAGGCCAGTTGTTCCAGCGATGACTGGAACTGTGCTTCCTCCCGTGTTCTGATGGAGGCAGGGATTTCCTCGCCGAATACAAGCGGCATCGAGATCGTCGGCGAATTTGTCCAGATGCCGCCGCGCTGCCAAGTCTCGACCTGCGCTCTCGAAGCAGTTCGTCGGATGACTTCGGCTCGCAGCGATCGCAGGCTTGCGAGCAGCGCATTGACCTCTGCCCTGGTCTCCGTCGGATCCAGTTCAACGACGATATCGCCGGCCTTGACCTTCGAACCGTTGGTCACGGGAATCGCGGCGGTCTTGCCGGTTTCCAGCGACTGAATGACTTTCACGCGCCCCGTCGGCTGCAGCTTACCTTGCGCGGTGGCGACGATGTCGAACCGGCCAAAATAACTCCAGACGATCGCCAGGATTACGAAGACCGATATGAACCAGATGAGCGCCGCCCGGATCGGAGAGGCCGGCGTTTCGAGAATCTCGAGGGCTGCCGGCAGGAACTCGGTATGATCGCGGGGCCTGCGCGGCGGCTTCTTCGGCACCTTCGGCGGACGAACGGTCTGGTTCATGACTCAACCGGCGCCGTCTGCAATTGCCAGAGATGGGCATAAAGGCCATGTTCGCGGGTCAGCAAAGTCTCATGCGTGCCCTCCTCGACGATGCGGCCATCCTTCATGCCGATGATCCGGTCGCAATGGCGCACCGTCGCCAGCCGGTGGGCGATGATGATGACGGTGCGCCCGCGCACGATCTCACGCATATTGGCAAGGATGATCCGCTCGCTTTCATAGTCGAGCGCGCTGGTCGCCTCGTCGAGGATGAGGATGGGCGGATTGGTGGCGAGTGCCCTAGCGATCGCCAGACGCTGCCGTTGCCCGCCGGAGAGGTTCGCTCCGCGCTCCTCGATGATGGTGTCATAACCGCGCGGCAGCTTCGATATGAACTCGTCGGCACCGGAAAGCCGCGCCATCTGTATGGCGGCCGCCCGCGACATCGCCGGATTGACCAGGCAGATATTGTCGTGGATCGTCCGGTTGAACAGCATGTTCTCCTGGAGGACCACGCCGATATTGGAGCGCAGCCAGGCGGGGTCGACCTGGGCGATGTCCTGACCGTCGACGAAGACCTGGCCGCTGTTTGGAATGTAGAAGCGCTGCACGAGCTTGGTGAGCGTCGACTTGCCGGAGCCGGACGGTCCGACGATACCGATCACCTCGCCGGGTCTGACGGCAAAGTTGATGTTCTTCAGGACATCCTGCCCCTCCGGCGTATAGCGGAAGTTCACGCCCTTGAAGGCGATGGCGCCTCTCGGTTTCGGCAGGCTGATCGCGACCGCAGGACGCGGTTCGGCGGGCGCATTGAGGATGTCGGATAACCGGTCGATCGAAACCTGAACCTGCTGCACGTCCTGCCAGAGCTGCGACAGCCGCAGGATCGGCTGGGAAACCTGGCCGGCGATCATGTTGAAGGCGACGAGTGCGCCGACCGTCAGTTCGCCATCGATGACAGCCTGAGCGCCGAGAAACAGCAGCGCCGCCGAAGTGATCTTGTTGACGTACTGGATGGCGTTCTGGCCCTTGGCGGCGAGCATGGTCGCGGCAAACGAGGACTGAACATAGGCGGCCAGCCGCTCCTCCCATTGGGCGGCCACGACCGGTTCAACCGCGGCCGCCTTCATCGTCTGGATGCCGACCACCGTCTCGACCAGCATCTGCTGGCTATAGGCGCCGCGCTCGAACTTTTCGTCGATGCGGTCTTTCAAGAGCGGACGGATCAGCACGCCGATCGCGATATAGACAGGGATCGAGGCGACGACGATCCAGGCGAGCTTCGACGAATAGGAAAACAGCACCCCGATGAAGACGATGGTGAAGACAAGATCGAGCCCGGAGAACAGACCCTGGCCGGTCAGGAAGCTGCGGATCGTTTCCAGCTCGCGGACTCTGGCGATCGTCTGTCCCGTCGCCCTGGTCTCGAAATAGCTGAGCGGCAGATTGAGCAGATGGCGAAACAGCCGCCGCCCGAGCTCGACGTCAATCCTGTTCGTCGTGTGCGACAGCGCATAGGTTCTGAGATATTGCAGCACGACATCGAAGAGACCGACGGCGGCGAGCCCGACGACGAGCACGATGAGGGTCGAATAGCTGCGATGGGCAAGCACCTTGTCGACGACCACCTGGAAAAACAGAGGCGTGATCAGTGCAAAGATCTGCACGATCAGCGAGGCGATCAGCACATGGCCGAAGGCATGTCTGTAGCGCCAGATCGCCGGCAGGAACCAGCGCAGGCCGAAGCTTCTAGGAGAGGCGCCCGGTCCGGAGATGCGTCGTTGGACCATGATGAAACGGCCGCTGGTCTCGGCAAGTAGTTCCTCGGGTGGAACACTGCGGGCGGAAAAAGCAACGGGATCGACAAGCCGGAATGTTCCATCCCCCATCGGACCGCCGAAGACGCCAAAGGAGCCATCGGCAAGCATCGCAATCGATGGCGCGGGAAGTGTCGCGAGCTTGCCCACATCACGAACCTGTACAACGCGCGCCTTGAGACCGAGGCTCTTGGCGGCACGCAACAAATCGTTCGACCCGGATGTGCCGGCCACCGCCAAATCCCTGGCAAGGGTCGACGGCTGTGCCGCGATCCGGAAATAGCCGGCAATCGCACACAGAGCTGCAAGCCCGCTGTCGACGATCTCGACAGCGGGCTCATGCTCTGCGGTTTTGACTATTTCCGGGGCGGCTGGATTAGCGCTGACGATCACGGACGCCGCCCTGCGTGTCTATCGAGGAAACGACGCACATCAATCGAATGTGCGTCGCCATGGTGCAAGCGGTCATTGCAAGGCTCACGCAGCGACACCATTGGTGTTCTTCTGCCATGCAAGGCTTGCGTCCGCGACGAGATGGATCTGACCGTTCGTCGTCTCGTAGCTGCTCGTTCCTGATATCGCCGAACCGTCGTCAAATGCCTGAGCACCGCCCGGGTTGGGGATCAGGTTGACAAGCTTGATACCCGCCTCGGACATGGTGAGCAGTTCGCCGGCATCGCTGACGCCGTTCTGGTTGCTGTCGCGCCAGATCCGGAATTCGCTCCAGCGGGCGTCGTTGGCATCGAGAACATTGTCGTGGTTCGTGTCGAAGACGAGACGGAGGCCGTCGAGGTCGGAGATGTCGGACGTGCCGTCATTCTCCGGCCACAGTGCAAACGCCAGTTCACGCGCCTGATCGATGATCCCGTCAGGTCCGGCAGAGCCGTCAGCACCGAGGTCGATCGCTAGGAAGCCGTCGTTCGGACCGATCCAAGCCGTCTGATCCCGGATGCCGTCACCGTCCCAATCAATTGTCAGGGTCGGGTCGGTTGCGGTCAGATCCAATGGACGAAGATCGATATGGCCATCGCCGTCGAGGTCAAGTACTACTGGCTTGATTTGGTCTCTGAGCGGTTTTGAGGTGTAGTCTATGTGATTCTTTGACCCATTGTCGTAATAGATGTCTCGGTATCGTACTTTGCCATACGGATCATAATTCGTAACAATTCTATTCCAGTTGTATTGCTGTAAATAGTCGTATTCGTTGAAGCTATAAATCGATTTCTTACTGTCGTCTCTATAATCCGACCAATATTTAAGAGCGCCATTGGAATGGTATGAGTTTACAGTATAACTGTATGGAGCGGTATTGTGTGGGTCATAAACATAGACGTCGTATCCACCATCATCGAAGTAATTGTTCTGTTGTGTCGTCGATCCGGTATTGTCATTGATGACCAGGTAATAGGACCAGGACGCCGCATTCGTTGCGTCATAGACGTAGTAGCGCGTATTCCTATTGTCGTAACGAATCGTCTGATTTGTGAGACGCCCGGCAGCATCATAGGAATACTCGATATTGGTCCATTCGGTGGTGTTGGCAGGATCATAGTTGACAGCGTAGCGTGTGCCGTTGTCGTTGGTCTGGTCGATGGACGTTGTACGTCCTGCGGCATCCCAATACTGGGCATAGCGCGACCAGGTAGCCGTATTGGCGGGATCAAGGCTGACGCTGACCTTCGTGCCGTCGTCTTGATACGACGTCGTGTTGGTCAGGCGATTGCTCGCATCGTAATATTCCTCGATCCGGCTCCAGGTCTGGCTGTTGGTGGCATCGTACTTCACCGCCACGCGGGAGCCGTCATCGTTGACCTGATTGATGGTTAGCTGCTTGCCGCGGCCATCGAAGGTCTGCGCATAGGTCGCCCAGCTCTGAGTGTTTGCGTTATCGGTAGTGATACGTGATATCAGAACACCGAGCGCATTGACCTGATCCACGACCGTCTGCGTTGTCGCACCGCTTGTGTTGAGATCGAGCTTGGTCAGCGTGATCGAACCGTCGATGTGTTTCACCGAAGTCTCGATATGATCCGCAGTACCGTTATTGTCGGCATCTTTGCTAAGCTTGGTGATCAGCCCGTCGGCACTTGTCGACAGGGTACCCTTGCCGACGGTTGCGCCGGCCGCCGTGGTTTCGGTCACGACCGTCTCGACGGAACCGTCGATCTGCTGGGTCGACTGCATGACGACCTCGAAGACGCCGTCGCCGTCATAGTCATAGCGGGTCGTCTTGGTCTTGCCGTCGGCCGAGGTCGTCGTTTCCAGCCGTGCCGCAATCGCCTGCTTCCAGTAGACGCCACCCGACGACAGATAGGAGACGTCGCGTGCGGTCGCATTGTTGGCCGTAACACTTGTGGTATTGCCGAAGAGATCCTTCGTCACCGTCTCCGTCTGGTCGACCGTGTTATCACCATTGACGTCTCTCGTCGTGGTGGTCTTCTGACCATCCGCCGACCATTCGACCGTCGCGGTGGACGCCACCTTGTTGGTCACGAGGTCGGTATCGGTCATGACCTGGGTGCGGCCGCCATCGGCGCGGATCGCATCGTTTATGATCCGCTGGCGGTCATTGGTGCCGTTGCCGTCAAAATCCCAGAGGATCGTCGTCTGGCGACCGTCGGCCGCGACCGTCGTGGTAGACTTGTCGGCAAGCGTGCCGTCCGCCTTGAGATCGGTGATGACGGAGGTCTGGACGCCAGTATTGGCGGTCGTTACCTGCTGACGCTGATCGACGACGCCGTCACCGTTGATGTCGCGCTCGACAGTGACGCGGGCCTTGTCGGCGCTGGTCAGCGTCACGGTCCTGTCGGTCAGGACGTTGTTGGCATCCGTTCCGGTGACGGTCACGCGTGTTGCGCCATCGGCAAGCAGCGTCGTTTCGCTCTTCGTGCCCTTGTCGCCGAAGCCCGGCCGGATATCGGCGGTGCGAACGACATTGCCGGACTTGTCGACTGTCGTCACCGACTTGGAGATCACCGACCCGTCTGCCCTGAGGTTCGTCACCGTGCGGATCTTCGTGCCATCGGCGTTGAGCGCCGTGACATCGGTGGAGGTCTGCGAATAGGTGCTCGAGCCGGCCGGATCCCATTGCCGGAAGACCGACAGGCCGTTGGCGCTGGTCGTCGTCACATAGCGGCTGGTGAGCGTGGTCCCGCTCAAGGACTTCACATCCTGGGTGCGCGAACCATCGGCATTCAAGGTCGTCGTATCGGTGCTCGACTGATCGACGCTGCCATCGCCACCCTTGTCGAAGTCTCTCTGGATCAGGAGGCCCTTGCCGTCGATAGTTGTCGTCAGCGTATTGGCAAGCGTCAACCCGCTTGAGCCGGCGACCGATTCCTGGACGACGGTCGTGCGTGCAGCCTTGGTGCTGATCGAGGTCGCAGAAGCGATCCGCTTGTCGACCGTGCCATCGCCATTGCCGTCGTAGTCCGCGGTGGTGTTCAGGCCGGTGGCCGACGTCGTCACCGTGGTCGAACTCTTGACTGCGCCGGTCGAGGTGAGATCCTCGAACATCTGCTGTTTCGAGCCGTTATTGGCGATCGTCTCGGTGATGCGTTGATCGATGACGCCATTGCCGTCGATGTCCCTGGTGGTCGTCTTCAAGACACCATGGGCATCGATCGTCGTGATTGTCTTGCTTTCCAGCGATCCATCAGGCTTCAGGTAGGACAGCGTTTCCGTCGTCGTGCCGTTCTGGGCGAGGACGATCGTGTCGGTCATCGAACGCTTTGTTGTGCCGCTCGCATCTGCCCAGCTCGTCGATTTGATCTTTCCATCGGCCGAGGTGACCGTCGTCGTCTTCTCGACGAGCGCATTGCTGGCGTCGAAGCGGGAGAAGACCTCCGTCGTCGCACCGTTTGCGCCGACAGAGCGCGTGCTCGAGGTTGATTCCTCAAACGTGCCGTTACCATCGAGATCGGACTTGCTGGTCTTGACGAGGCCGTTGGCAGACACGGTCGAAACCGCGCGGCTGGCGAGAGTGCCGTCAGCCTTATAGGTCTCGACCGTGTCGGTCGACAGGCCGTTCGCTGCAACCGAGATCGTTTCCTTGCGATCGATTGCGCCATCGCCATCGATATCGGACGTCGCCTGACCGGTCTTGCCGTCGGCACTGACCGTTGTGATCGACTTCGCGATCAGGCTCGCGTCAGCAGCGGCGACCGTGTTGGTCTGTGTGATCGAACCGTCGCCATTGAGCGTCTTGGCCGACAGTGCGCTGCGTTCGAACGTGTTATCACCGTCCGCATCGATGTCGCTGCGGATCTGCAGGCCGTTGGCGCTGGTCACGGTCCGGGTCTGGCTGGAAAGAGTGCCATTGGCGCTCTTCGTCGTCACCGTCTGTGTCCGAGAGCCTTCGGTTCCGAGCACAGTCGTATCCTGCACTGTAACATCAAAGGTATTGTCGCCGTTGAGGTCCTGCCGGGTCAGAATCGAGAGGCCGTTGCCACTGGTCTGGACGACCTGCCGGCCCAGCACACTGCCATCGCCGGATTTGACGTAACGGTTATCCGTCCTTCCGCCGTCGGTGCCAAACGACGTAGTATCCTGGATTATACCGTCTCTTACGCCATCGCCGTTCAGATCGGTATTGCTCTGCCTGATAAGGCCGGTCGCATCGGTCGTCGTCGTCACTTTGCTGATCAGGGAACCATCGGCCGCCAGATGACTGGTGGCGGAATCGGTGTTGCCGCCGACATATTTGTTGGCGCTTTCAATCTTGTCATAGAAGCCATCGCCGTTGGCGTCGGTGTTGACTGTGGTATTCCGACGGTTTGCATAGGTGACGGTATAAACCTGACTAAGCAGCGTGCCGTCGCCACTCGTCGTTGTTACTGTCTCGGTCCGCTTGCCGTCCGCAAGACGGCCGAGCGTATCTGTGATCTTGAGGTCGATGGCGCCGTCACCGTTGCTGTCGATTGTGGCGGTCTGCGTGAGACTGTCAGCCGAAGTAGTCGTCCGCGTCGAGTTCAACAGCGTTCCGTCGGCGCTTCTGGACTGGACCAGTTCAGTTTTGCTGCCGTCGGCGTTGGCCGTGGTCACATCGGTGGTCACAAGCTCGAAGGTGCCATCGCCATCTGCATCGATGCTTGTCGTCTTCGACAACCCATCGGCGGCGGTGAGGACCGTGACCTTGGAAACGAGAGAGCCATCCGCGTTCCTGATGGCAACCGCGTTATTCCGGTAGCCATTGCTGAAAGTACTGATCGCAGTAATATGGTCGGCGGCGCCATCGCCGTCGGTATCGGCCGATTCATTAATCGTCTTGCCGTCGGCGCTGCGGGTCGTCACGACCTTGGAGAGAAGGCTGCCGTCGGCGGCGGACCTCTGGACTGTCTGCGTGACCGAGCCATCAGCTGCGACCACGCTGATATCACTTGCGACAAGATCATAAACGCCGTCGCCCGTCACATCGGTGGAGGTCATCTTCGATCGTCCGTCGGCGGACGAGCTCGTCAGAGCCTTGCCGCGAAGGGTGCCGTCACCATTATAGACGGATGTGGCGACCGAGATGTCACCTCCGGTGCCAACCGTTGTCTGTGCCACCGTCCTGGTGTCGACGTCGCCGTCACCGTCTTCGTCGGCGGATAATGTACTGGTCTTGTTGTCGGCGCTGGTGACGGTGACATCCCGGCTGAGAAGCTGGCCGGCCGAGCTCTTGTCATCGACAGACTTAGTGCGAGTGCCGTCGCTGCCGATGACAGTCGTCTCGGTCACGATGTCCTCGACAGTGCCGTTTGCATCCACATCCGTAGACGTGGTCTTCGTCAGGCCGTCGGCGCTGGTCTGGACCGTCATTCTGGTCAGGACCGTGCCATTGATGCTCAGTTTTTCTGTGGTCGTGGTCGTCGACCCATCGGCATTGCGGACGTAAACCTGTCTTTGATCGTTGGCGCTATCACCATCCTGATCCACCAACGTCGTCACTTTGCTAGGATCGGCGCTCGTGACGGTGGCTGTCTTGTCAGCTAGCGTGCTGTCGGCGTTGAAGTTCGACACCGTCTTGGTGATGACGCCGCTGGCAACAGTCGTGACGTTGGTCTGCGAGCGATCAAAAGTCCCGTTGCCGTCATCGTCGAACTTCGTCGAGATGCTCGAACCATCGGCGCTCGTGGTGATCTGATTGTGGAACGCCAGGCTGCCGTCGACGTTGGAGCCGTAAATATCCTTCGTCGTTGAGCCGTTGGCATTCGAGACCGTCTCCGTAAGGATTTTGTACTGCGCGTCGTCTGTAGCCAGCAACGCATCGCCGACCGCACCAGTCGTGCCATCGACACGAGTGAAGGTCGTCGTCCCGGTGATTGCGGAGCCATCGGCAAAGGTCTGGCCGCTGCCAGTCGGCGTCAGGTCGATCGACGTGATGCCGAGGCTCCCAAGCGTCACCAACTGGCCGTTGACGTCCACCCGGAACTCGGCCCACCGTGCATCACCGGCATCGAGCTTGCCGTTGCCATTCGTGTCGAACACATGCTTTAGCGCCTCGAGGTCACCAGTCGCTGACGAATCCCACTCCGTGAACACGAACTCACTCGAGCGGCTGATTTTGCCGTCTCCATCCGCGTCAAGCACAAGAACGCCATCGCCCTGGCCGGCCCAAGCCGTCTGTTGCTGAAAACCGTTGCCGCTGAAATCAACGAAGCGTGCTGATGAGAACACCGGGTCTATGTCCAGCCCATTTTGGTTTAGATCTAATAGAACGGGAACCCAGGCTCCAGACCCCAGTGAATCACGCATGCTCCCCGGGTTGTTTCCCTTGTTCGGATTCGTGCCGTTGCTCGTTCCTCGCGGGCCTTTTGGACTTGAGGGACCGTTGGGATTGACTGCGCCTCGGCCGGAGTTGCCACTCGTCTGGCCCCAGCCAAGACCAGAAGCGCCTCGCCCTCGATCGCCTTCATCGGCATTTTGCCAGTTGCTATATCTATTTGCGTTGTCGCGCGGAGCCTCAGGCCGCGGTGTCGGCGTAACCGTGTATGCACGAGGCGTCGGTGTCGGCGTGAATCCAGACGGCCTCGGCGTTGGCGTAATATTGTATCCGCTCCCTGGCGAATTATAGCTGGAAGGATATCCGCCCAAATAGCCGCTGCCAGGCCCGCTGCCAAAATTGTTAAAGCGACCAGATCGGTCATTCGAGTCGAAATTAAACGGAGAAGAAAAGTCGAGTGGACTAATTGGGGTGAGGGGACTAACCGGTGCGACGGGGGCCGGAGCCCTCAGAGGGTTAATATTGGTCGGGGTAAAGTTGATTGGGTTGACGGGAGGCGCCGTCGGCGAAATGCCAGTAGGATTTGTCCGCTCAAAAAGCTTGTTTTCCTGAAGCCATTCAGCCTCGCCCGCATTCGCCTCATCGGCATCGAAATAATTCAACGCAAACTCGAGCGGAAGTCCCACTCCATACAAGGCGAACTTGCCCAGACGTCCCCAGGGTACCTTCGTTGCCACGGTCTCCCCCCCCGCAACTGCGGTATCCACGGCGCCAGCCGCAAGTTCTAGCAATCGTTGATATGCGGTAGAATTGGCAAAGAACTCTTTGTTTACCGCACTTGCAGCGAGTCTCGCCCCTTTTTTTGTCACATCGAGTGACCATAAATTGTTAGTGAATAGATTTTGACGAGTTAGGGCTGCCCCTATTTCGGACTGCAGGTCGCCCAGAGCTTCGATTACAGCTTTCGTTAAAGTTTCAGATGACCCCCTCGCCATCAGTCTATTTAAATCGCGGGCAACGTCCTTCAGTGGATCCATGTATGAACGAAGATGCCCTCCCGTATGAGGGGACATTCCGAACAAATTTGCCAAGCCTTCCGTGTTTGGGAGTTCCAGCAAATTTGCTGCCGCGTCTTTTGCTATGCCAAGGCCGTTAAAAAGAGCGGGATATCTATCGAACACGCTCTGCGGAATAAGGTGGTGAATGTCCCAATCGCTCATGAAATTTTCCGTTATAATTTGTGTAAAAAGCCAACCTGTTGGAAAGAAGTACCTTTAATACCCCTGTCTTTGCACATGTCCTTGAGCGATTGATCGCAAAATATTGAGCCAGCATCTTCAACCAAGCGAAACAAGTGTGCGCCTTTAAGGACAGCCGGCAAAAAACACCAGTCCGCTCCGCCCGATATCATATAGCCACCCCATTGAGTGACGCGAATTAGAGGGGAATTCTCGACATCCACCGCCTTACGGTATGAATCAACAACGCTGCACAGCCAGATTTTCGGGCCGGTCTTTCCGTTCGAAAACTCGGTCTCGCAAAGCAGGTAATCACATGAATTTGGAGCGAAACCCTCAAGCAAGCTCTTCATTTTGTCTGAGATGAAAAGGAAATACTCCACAGCATAAATGTCTTGCACTTTCCGCTTTGGATCAAAGATCAGCTTTGGCGTTTCGGCATAGTCGGGTATTCGCCACGGGCCGCCGGGCGAGTCGAGCATGCTATCCGGCCAAGGAGCGCCCAAGCGATCAAGGCCGAGGCCGCCACTATCTGGCTGCAGCCTGTCCAGATTTGCAAATTCCCAGCCGTAATTCCCATCTGAGTCAAGTATATAGATTTTTTGAGGCTTCGCTTTGGATCCACTCACACTTTCCCCCACGTTATTTTTGAAAGTACAGGCTGAACACTTGGCTTTCGCGGATCAGTGATTTCTCGATTTTTACGAGAATTTTTTGCTGATCCGATCCTATTGTATCGCCATCCGCGATGCTTGGTCGGTACTCGATCAAATACGCTGCGAACGCAAACATGAATTCATGCAAGCCTTGAATAGAGCCAGGATAGCCTCGCGCTTCGATCTCCCTTAAACCGAAGTTGCCCAAACCTTCCGTCGTGCAAAAGATTGAAGGCAGCGGAAACCGCGACTCCTCCTCTTTCGCAAAGTAGCAGGAAACAAAAAGCGGAACGGCGATCTCGTCATTCTTCGCAAGCACCGACAGGACCATTGGCGTCGGCAGCAACGTCCCTGAGGACGGATAGCCGACGCCGATCACGGAAGGGACGCCTGCCAGGATCAACTGCAACATCCTTTGCAGGGCTAAAGCTTTTTGTTTTGCGCCATTCCCGCCGAAAATAGTGACGATGATATGGGATCGGTGTTGGCTGACTTCTTTCCAGGCAGTCGGCCAGTACCAAGCATTTCTGATTTCCGGGTCAGTTTCACCTAAAGGAGCCTTAACATCCATGAACATTAGACTGCCGCTCAAATCGCTATCATGGAAGACGAAAAGTGGCTTGTTCTCGTCGCTTTCCGAAATATCGATGCCCGAGTCGGGCCGGCTTTGCTGCAACGCATGGGAAATAGGCGAAAGGCATCGCGAATCACCATCCCTCATGAATACGATCGCGATCATCGCTTCCGAACTGGACGCGGATTCACTCGGGGATGACACTGGAAAGCTCATTTGAGGGTCCTGCAAATTAGTGCGCAAGGTGAAGTACCTTAATAGATCCACCAATTGGTAGCACGGTTGAGAGTGAATACGTACCCAACTCGTACACGAAGCACGTCAACCCCTCACATCAGAAGAAAAGAAATGAGAATTTGATCAGCAGCCCTAAACAGATTAGAACTACCTTTATATTAAGTAAATTTCAACTTAACGGAGAGATATTTCCTCTCATATCGGTTGTCAATAGTGCCACTTAATGTCGTGCCTTTTCTTGAGTCGATACTCTTAGGTCGCCCGACAGTAGATTTGCTTTATGAGCCTGACCGAAAAAGAGTTGAGTGAAATCAGTCATTTGTGATTCTGTCTGTTTGCTTAGGACGAACGGAAACCACATGGGTTGAACTGATTTCACCCGTCGGCAATATGCCCGACGCGCGAGCCGCCATGCAAGTGATCAGACGGACCGTGAATGGGGATTGATCTCGCCTTGCCTACCAGGGCCAAGGCGTTTGGGCAGGCCACGTAGTACCGATCTTCGCGAGGTCGTGAATGCGCTGCTTTATATTGCTTCGACGGGTTGTCAGTGACGAATGCTGCCCAGGGATTTTCCACCGTTTACGACAGTTCAGGCCTATTTGTACGAATGGCGGGCAAAGAGTTTATGGGGCCGGATCAACCATCGTCTTGTGATAGAGACGCGCGAACTCGGAGCGGGACTGCGAGCTTTTCCAGCATCTCGACCGTCGGATTGTATTCGCGACGCTCGAGCGAGCCGACATAGGAACGGTCGACATTGGCCAGGAAGCTCAGTTGCTCCTGGCTTAGTTCGCGTGCCTCCCGCGCCTGTCTCAAATTCCGCGCGATGGTGTCCCGGATCATGTGCGCCTCATGGCGTTCTGCAGATTATTCAACGACGGAGTATACACCGCAAATCCAGCAGTTACGACCTTCGTATCGAGACCATCATCCAAACCCGGTCGCTATGGCGTGGTGAGCCTTCACTGCGGCGAGCGCGGCTGCGGCAAAAATTCAAAAAGGGAACAAGATCATGACATTGACCACTCGACGTCGCCCGCTCCTGCTTTCCATGCTGCTGACACTGGCAGCGCACGCTGGCGCCCTCTCGGCGCTAACGGCTGGCATGGCCGGACCAGCCGCCGCACAGGAAGAGCTGCGGATCGCGACATCCTACAAGGCTGATGACGCTGGATCCGCAGTATGCAAACCTCAACGAGAACAATTCGCTGCTCTCCCAAATCTACGAACGGCTGATCTATCAGGACGAGCATCTCGCCCTGACGCCCGGCCTTTCCGTTTCTTGGCGCGCGTCGTCGGACACGCAATGGGAATTCAAGCTCAGGCCGGGCGTCCGGTTTCATGACGGCTCGCCGTTCACCGCCGACGACGTGATCCGTTCCGTTCGCGACAAGATCGTCTACAGCACGATCGATCTTGCCAATGACAGCCAGCCCGACGATCCTCCCTCTCTCGACGGGCAGTCGGAAGTGGCGATCGCCCGCGCCGTCTTTGCCCGTTCCGGCAGGTTCGGACGAAGCGTCAAGGTGGACGCCGGCGACTTGCAGGGGAATCTCGAGGCGATTGCCTCGGCGTCGGCGAAGGGATCCCTCGTCATTGGCCTATCTGCACCACCATCATTGGGCCGCCGACTGGTATCAGGTTCCCGACTGGGTGAGCAGCGTCGCAAAACGCTGTATCGACGCCGGCACCGCCATGTTCGTCAGTCACGGCGCGCCCGTTCTGCAGCCGCTGGAAATCTATAGGCGGCGGCCGATATTTTACAGTCTCGGGAATTTCATCTTTCACGTGCGATCCGAAAAGTCGGCTTGGACCGCACCGGAGGTCTGGGAAAGCGTCGTTAGCCTTTGCTCGTTCGCAGAGAATGGAGATCTTCTTGGTGCGACCTTTCCCCAGTGGTCATTGGCGGGAGTGAAGGATTGAAGGATCGCGTCCTGGAACGGCGATTGGTTCCGCATCTTGCAAGCGGTGCGAATGCCGAGAAGATCCTCCACCGGTTCCGCGAGCAGTCGGCGCGCTTCGGTACGACCATCGAAATCTCGAACGGGATCGGATTGCTGCGTGTCTAGCTTGAGAGCCGAAGTCTCGCCCTTTCGTCGTTTGATTGACCACCGTGCACGCGACAGAGTGTTCGCAGCGCTTTCGGGCCGTTCTTCGCAGAGCGGGACGGAAACGGCGGCATCTGCGGCCGCCTTGAATGGGAGAATGTCGTGAGCAGGCGGAACGAACTCATCGAACGTTTTTTTCGCTATGTGGAGATCGAAAGCCAGAGCGATGCCCGTTCAGACGTCCTGCCCTCCTCGCCTGGCCAGCTCAAACTCACCTGCCTGCTGGCGGAAGAACTGCAGGGGCTTGGCGTCGATGACGTGCTGATTGACGACCAGGCAATCGTGACTGCGGTCAAGCGCGGCACGCGGCCTGGAGCCCCGAAGATCGGCTTCATCGCGCATCTCGATACGGTCGATGTCGGGCTTTCACCCGACATCAAACCGCAAATCGTCTCATTCGACGGGACAGATATTTGCCTGAACCTGGACCGGGACATCTGGCTGCGCGTCGACGAGCATCCGGAAATCCTGCCCTGGACCGGGCACGACATTATCCTCAGCGATGGGACCAGCGTGCTCGGCGCCGACAATAAGGCGGCGATCGCCGTCATCATGACGCTTCTGGCGGGCCTCGGACCCGACGATGCACGTGGGGACATCTTCGTCGCCTTCGTGCCGGACGAAGAGATCGGATTGCGCGGCGCCAAAGCCTTGGATCTCAGCCGTTTCGCCTGCGATTTCGCCTACACGATCGACTGCTGCGAACTGGGCGAATTGGTGCTCGAAAATTTCAACGCGGCGTCCGGCGAGATCCTGTTTTCCGGCGTCAGCGCCCATCCGATGTCGGCGAAGGGTGTGCTCGTCAATCCCCTGCTCATGGCGCTCGACTTCATCGCGCATTTCGACCGGCGGGACACGCCGGAATGCACGGACGGACGGAAGGGATTTTTCTGGTTCAAGGAGCTCCACGCAAACGATAGCGAGGCGCGACTGAATGTCATGATCCGGGATTTCGAGGACGTTGAATTTGAAAGACGCAAGGAAAAGATTCATGCGGTCGCCGAACTGGTGAAGGCAGGCCATCCGGGAGGGGGTATCGAGAGCCGGGTGACGGACACCTACCGGAATATCGCAGGCCATCTTGCGGTCGATACCCGTCCCGCATCCTTGCTGATCAGGGCCTTTGAGAAGGTCAGGGTTGAGCCGAAACACATTGCCATGCGCGGCGGCACCGACGGCGCGGTTCTGTCGGCGCGCGGCATTCCGACCCCGAACTTCTTTACCGGCGCCCATAATTTTCATTCGCGGTTCGAATTCCTGCCGGTGCCGGCCTTCGAGAAGTCACTCGCGGTCGCATGCGCGATCTGCGCCCTCGCCGCGGAGAAAGCTCCCTGACAGAGCGACAATTGCATAGAGTTGATACGGTTCCGCAGTGAAGCGGCCTCTCGTGAGCCAACTGTGACTGCCTCGCGAGCGGTTTCTTGCGGTCGAGAGGCTTCAACATGTCGGCGGCTTCGACGCCGAGAATTTTTGCGAGCCCGAGCACTATAGGTTCGGTCTGATTGCGATTTCAGCCAACAGCCAATTCTTGAAGGCCTGTATGCGCTGTCTTTGCACATTCTGCGGCTTAGTGACAAAATAATAAGACAAAGAGGTACCGATCGACCCAGCAATCGGTACCTCTACGAGACCATTTCCTATGGCTTCCTCAGCGTAGATGTCCCGAACGAGAGCAAGTCCTTGGGAAGCCGCCGCTGCCTTGATCATAAGTGCATCATCAGAAAAGCTTGTACCTCGCGCTGCTCGCCCACTCGGATCGTCTACGTTGTGTGCGCGAAACCAGGTGACCCAATCCATTCGATCGCGATCTTGCAAGAGCGGTAAAGCAAGGCAATCGGAAGGCGCCAGAATGGGCCCAACACTTGCCAAGAATGCCGGGCTGCCAATCACGACAAGCTGCGGCGTCAGGAGTTGCGTGACCGACATGCCGGGGTAATTCCCGCTTCCATGCCGGATCGCAACGTCAACCGGCTCATGCCGCAGATCGACCAAAGCCACTGAACTGTCGACCTTGACTTCAATATCAGGATAAAGCCTGGAAAATTTGCCAAGTCTCGGTACCAGCCAAGACGACGCGAAGGACGGCACCGTGGTCACAACCAACGAGTCCCGCTTGGGTTTACGATGATGGAAATCTTCGACGGCGTCTTGTATCTGCTGAAAGGGAAGATTCAGCGCCTCCATCAAACGAACGCCTTCAGCGGTTAGGTGCATATCCCTGCTCGACCGCTCAAAAAGCACGGTTCCCAATCGCTCTTCGACTATCCTTATTTGCTGGCTTATCGCGCCGGGGGTAACACCAAGGCTTTGTGCTGCCTCCTTCATGCTCCTGAAGCGCGCGACTTCGACGAAGGTTCTGAGAGAGATCAAGGAAATTTGTAAATTCATGCGGCGAGTTTAGCCAAACTAATTTTACTGACAAGAGAACTCGTTTGCGAGCCGCAACCAGCTCGTGCATTTCTTTGCTCAAATTGACGAGGTTTTGAAACGGCCTCTCCAGTAGATGCCATCGCCGAGGAGCCATAGCCGCTTGGCGCGCCTGTCTCCTGATCAGAGGTAGAAATGACGTATTCCGCCACCCCTATCGAACACCTTCCCGCCGAATCCCTGAGCCGAAGTGTGCTGCTCGTTTTGTCCGCTTCCTCCGGACTTGCGGTCGCAAACAGCTACTACAACCAACCGATGCTCGGCGAACTGTCATCCGAATTCGGACTGACGGCGGCGACCGCTGCTATGGTTCCGGTCCTTACCCAGTTGGGAAACGCGAGCGGAGTTCTGTTCATCGCGCCGCTGGGCGACCGCTTCGAGCGCAAACGCCTCATCCTGATAACCACCTCGGCACTCGTGGTTGCCCTAATCGCCGCCGCCGTCTCGGCCTCATTTCTGTGGCTCATCGTCGCAAGCTTTTTCGTGGGTCTCTTCGCAACCGTTGCCCAACAACTGGTGCCGCTTTCCGTTCATATTGCTCCGGCAAATATGAAGGGACAGGTGCTAGGAACCGTCACCGGCGGAATTCTTCTTGGAATCCTGCTATCCCGTACGTTAAGCGGCTTCGTGACGGACTGGTGGGACTGGCACGTCATGTTCTGGATTGCGGCGGCGCTCATGACGTCCGTCGGCCTGGTTCTCGCCTTGAAGCTGCCACGCGTCGCGCCGACCACCAGCATCGGCTATTTCAGCCTCATCGCCTCTTTGTGGGCGCTGCTGCGCGAACACAGCATTCTGCGCCGCGCGGTGTGTATCCAAGCGGCAATTTTTGCAGCGTTTCTCGCATTCTGGTCAAATCTGGCGCTGCTTCTCGCCCAAGAGCCCTACCGCCTTGGATCCTCTGCCGTCGGATTGATCGCTCTCGTCGGTGCGGGCGGGGCACTTGCAGCTCCCCTTGCAGGCCGCCTTGCCGACAAAAGAGGATCAGCAGCTGTAGTCTCGACCGGAGCTGCAATGGTGATTGCCGCCTTTGCGACTTTCATCACAATTCCAGGCTCGATTACTGCACTGGTCATCGGCGTCATCATCATGGATCTCGGCGTTCAGTCTTCCCAGGTGGCTAATCAGGCCAGGGTTTATGCGCTCGATCCCACTGCGAGAAGTCGCCTCAATACGATCTTCATGGCCACAATGTTGTTTGGCGGATCTCTCGGAGCCGGCGCCGGCGGCATTGCATTTTCTAAATACGGCTGGATCGGAACCTGCAGCTTTGGCGCATTTGCTGCGACGACCGCTCTGCTCATCGCGGTGAGAAAACCGGCCGCAAAATAACGAAACTCAATCGACCAACCAAGGAGGAAAAATAGCAATGAATATTTCCATTCCGTCACCGCTGGCCAAAGAGGCTTTTGAAGCCATGTCCAAGGCAGATCGCATTCAAGCTGTTCTAAGCATCGTCGATGAAGCCGAATATGAGGCGGTGACGACTAAGCTCGCATCGTTGTTCGGCCTTGAATACAATTTCGGACAGGCCCACAAATTCGGCATCAAGACCATCATTAAAAGCCGCGTCTTCGACTTCTCAGACGGCATCTCGTTGCCCTCCCGTTTGTTCATGATCCTGCATACGCTCGGCCACTACTATTTCATCTCGCGCGCCGACAAGATGGGCATTGATCGCTACAAATACATTTACGACACGTTTGAGAACACCAATCTTCATGTCTATGAGCAGGCTGAAGCGAAGGCAGTGCAAGAGGCACGCATTGTCACCGACAAGATCAGGCGAGATCGGACGGAGTTCGAGATCAGAGCGAACGATTATTCTGCGGATCTGCTTCGTGCGATCGGCCATCCTCACCTGATCCCGCTTATCAAGCTCTATGAACCGGCGGATATCAATTACATTCTTGATGTGACCGAAGGCGGCAAAGACGCCATCGTCCCGACCGACTTCGACTACCTCGATCGCTATGTCTGCAACAATCAGACCGTCGTCGAAGAAGACAACGTAGAGCGCATCTACGAGGCCGGTATCTTTAATATCGCCGCTATCGATTGGGACTTACTGGCAAAATCGAAATTGGAAATCCACTTCTTCTGATTTTTCCCACGTCACGAACTCGGAGCCAGCGTAGTCGCTGGCTCATTCAGCGCAAAAACAATGGGAGGACCCAATGAATCTTGAGCTGCCACAATCTCTGAGAGACGTGGTTTCGAGCGGCGCAGTCCAGAGCGACGCGCGAGCAACAATTGCCGAAGCCGTGAAACAGATCCTGACTGCGGCAGGCGAAGATCCGCAGCGCGAAGGGTTGCGCGATACACCTCTTCGCGTCGCGAAAATGTTCGAGGAGCTGTTCTCTGGCCTTGCGGAAGATCCACGCGATCATCTCCAAACGCAATTCAGCGACGACCAGCATGAAGACATGGTGATCGTCAAGGACATACGCTTTTATTCCGTCTGCGAGCACCATCTCGTGCCATTCTTCGGGAAAGCCCACGTTGCCTACATTCCCCAAGGAGGTCGCTTGACCGGCCTCAGCAAAATCGCTCGGGTTGTTCAGACCGTGGCAAGAAGGCCGCAGCTTCAAGAGCGGCTCAACTCTCAGATTGTTGATGCCATGTGGGACGCATTGAAGCCGAAGGGTGTGCTGGCGATGGTCGAGGCGGAACACATGTGTATGGCAATGCGCGGAATTCGATCACCTGACAGTTCCACGTTGACAGTGGTGTCCCGCGGCACCCTGGAAACCGATCAGGTGCTAAGGGCCGAAACGTTCAAACTCCTGCGCGGATGATCGCATGGCCAGCTCGTCATCTAATTCATCAAAGCCAGTGGCGTTAGTCACTGGCGGTGCCGTCCGCATAGGTCGGGCGATCTCCGAAAAACTGGCCAAAAGTGGATATGCAGTCGCCATCCATGCCAGGGAAATCAATGGTTCGGCGAACGACTTTGCGCAGTCCATCACAGCGGCCGGTGGCGACGCAATTGTCGTCGACGGCGATCTTTCCGATCAGTGTGCCGTGGAGACGCTGGTTGCGCGCGCATCCACCCAACTTGGTCCCGTCACGCTGCTCGTCAACAATGCCTCCAAGTTTGATCCAGACGACGTGCTCTCATTGGATCGAGATCTATGGGACGCTCATTTTGCCATCAACTTGCGCGCCCCGGCTTTTCTAACGAGGGACATGGCGAGACGGTTGCCCGCAGATCAGGTCGGGTCGGTGGTCAACATCATTGACCAACGGGTCTGGAAGCTCACCCCTCAGTTCGCATCCTATACCCTTGCTAAAACTGCACTTTGGGCCGCCACGCGGACTTTCGCACAAGCCTTGGCCCCGCGCATAAGGGTCAACGCGGTCGGCCCTGGTCCCACACTGAGCAACGTGCGGCAACATCCGGATGACTTTGCGCGCCAATCAAGTGGCGTATTGCTCGGCCGAGGTGGCTCGCCGGCCGAAATCGCGGACGCCGTTATTTATCTCGCTGGTGCCGCAAGCATTACCGGTCAGATGATTGCAGTCGATGGCGGCCAACATCTCGCTTGGCAGACACCCGATGTGAATGGAGTTTCGGAATGATCAACATGAATGTGGCTCGCCTGTCAAAAGCGTTTCTTGTTCTCCTGATCGGCCTGTTTGGCGTCTTGGTCGCAGCAAACAACGTTTTCGATTACGGTTCCAACTTTAACTTCATTCAGCATGTGATGCTGATGGACACGACATTTCCTGACAATGATTTGATGTGGCGAGCGATCCCTTCGCCAGCTGCCCATCATGCGGCATACTGGATGATTATCGTCGGCGAAATGCTGACGGGACTACTTTGCATTTGGGGATCCGTGAGGCTGGTGACGCATTCTCGTGAGCCGCGGGACCTTTTTGTCAAATCAAAACGCACGGCGATACTCGGACTGACGCTCGGTATTTTCGTCTGGTTCTTTGGCTTCATGGTGGTGGCCGCCGAATGGTTTTTGATGTGGCAGTCTCAACAGTGGAACGGCGTCGACGCAGCGTTCCGCTTCATAATGTGCATCAGTGCCGTTTTGATCTACCTGACCCAACAAGATCCTGATTGAGGGGCTGGCGGGCGATATCAGGGATCGAGGAAGCGTACGGAGCACGCCCGCCGGATCGCCTTCGAGCCGAAGTCGATCCGGCGGCAATCCCTCCTTGAAGGGATAAGAACCGGCGACCCCGCATTACACGATCTTGCAATTGAGGGATTCGAACTATCGGCCTGTTCCCACCAGACTACGAGTAGGTTGGCTGCGGGGGCTCGCAACACCCGATTCCTGCGATTGGTTGAGCGACACGTACCAAAGCTGGCAGCATAAACGATTATCGGTCGTCTTGAAGGGATCAGAATCGACGCCCCTGTTGTTCAAAGCCCCCTCCGTCTCAATTCGCCATTAGCGGACATCGACTCGGCCCGGATGGAAAGACCGATGTGGGGCCGGGAGCGGACTGACCGGGCTTGGCGTCATGGACTGAATTTTTTGCCTTAGTCCGTGGTAGCGCTGCAGGCCTACGGACCGGACGGTGCACGGTCGCCGCATCTATCCGTCTGGACGCCGCTAGGTTTCGCGCCCGACGCATTGCCTTCTAAGCTCCTTTTTTGGGGGCATCTGGCCTACGAGTGGACGGTATGGATGTATTCGCACGGGGGCCTGGCTACATCAGCCTGATGGTCATTGACCAAGAAATGGCAGAATTGCCGGCCCCGGCCTTCTTGCCTGCCGCACCCCCGCATTGGCAACCTTTAGTTCATCCCGATGACGAGCGGAGCTGGGCGTACATACACCGCGTAGGTCAGCACCGCATGCTGGTTGCAGAAGCACTCCATCGCAAACTCGTGGCGGGTTCCGTTCACATCCGTCAGCACGATGCTGCCATCGAAAACCGGCCCCCTCTTGGCGCCTCCGCAATTGGCGCGCAGGAGGTTCCAACAGAACTCCTGTGTGATGCCGGGGAAACGCTTCCTGAAGGCTTCCGATCGGATGAAATACCGCACGTCCTTGCCGTCGGGCTCCCGCCCGATATCAGCGTGGTGAGGATGGGCACTGACCATTCCGAAGGCCGGCTGCTGCTTGTCGCGTTCCTCCACCGTGCGCCACAGCGTGGTGGTTATAGTGTTGCCGTACCGCTTGGCCATCGTCTGGATGGTTTTGAAGGTGATTGCAATATCTCGAGCTTCGGTCGCAAAGCGGTCCTGGAGGAACAGCAACCGCGCCGCCGCGAAGTTTGCCTCGGCCTCGACATCCGCGTGGCAATCCGGATCGAGGGTGTATTGGTCGTCGCCGAAGAGGAAATCCTTATGCCACGGAATGAAGCTGTGGCCGACTTCGTGCGCTTCGATCCAACGCTTCTTGGCGTCGGGAACGCCCTCGTCGATCAGGATGCGGTTGCCGTCAGGCACCCATAGCGCCGACAGTTTGGCCTTCTTCACCACGTCTACCAGAAGGGTCGGGCGCACGAGCACCTGCTTGCCGGCCACTTTCATCCGGTGGGCGATTTCCTGCAGCAGCGAGGGGTTGGTGAGGCTGTAGAACTTGAGGTCGAGGTCGAGCAGCAATCGAACATCAGCAAAACGGAGGGGCGGTTCGGGATTGCCCAAATCGCGAAGAATCCGATCGACAAGCCGACGTATGTCTTCCGCTTCGTAGGCTCCGACCGTCCCTCCGTTCATCGCTTCACTTTTGACTTAATACCAGGAATTTGACGAAGCCTTCCAAGTCTTGTCGCTCCTGTTTGGTCAGTTTGGACAGGTCGTCCGATTTGGCCGCGAACTTTTGAGCCTCTTCCTGCAAGGCCTCGTCTCGCGTCACGGTCGCCCCCGACAGCTTCATCAATGCCTGCGGCGGCATAGCGAAGTGCTCGGCCAGTTGGTGGACCGTCCGTGGTCTCGGTTTGTAGTTGGGGTCGAGCTCTATCAACCTGATTTCCCGCGCTTCCACCCGCGCTTTTTCGGCCAGCGCCTCGACGGACAACTGGTCGCGTCGTCGCAACTGGCGAATGAACACCCCGAAGGCGTGCTTAAGTTCGACCACGTACCCTACGTCCGACACCAGTTCGGACGGCAAGAACATGCCTATGTTATCGACAGCCTCGATCGGCCATCCCGCGTCATTGTCCGTATCCGGATCGGACTCGATCTTTCGCCGGAGCCAGTCGCGTGAGACAAGCATCTCCATCATCTGCTCCCTTGTTATGCGAGGAACGCGCGCGCTTGGGCTTCGGTCAGCTCGAAATAGCGCATGCGAGTCTCATCTATCCCTAAGTCGGTCATTCCAACCGTATCACGATACCAAGCGTCTGCTTGTGGCAAGGCGTGCAACCCCACTCTTCCACTGAATTCCTCTTGGACGCTAAGGCTGATGGCAGCGACCATCATGATTCGCCCAACGCCCTTGAAGCGCGGAGCGGGATCGAACCGCCGCCTGTTCCAAGGCGCGGTGGCCAACAGGTCTATCGTGACTAGTGGTTTTCCGTGTTGGGTGGGTTCCCTAGCGAAGCCCGCGGTCGTCACGAGCATGAGGCCCTGAGTGGCGCCTTCAGCTACGATTGCGAACGATTGCCGGTCGAGGCGATTGGAAGACATTTCGACCTTCTCGGACCATCGCCAATGAGCGTCCTGAAGTTCGTTTTCGCCAATCGATTCGTTGTTCAGTCGATTCTGTGCCCTCAGATGCTCGATCCTGGCCTGCATGAGTGGGCGCCAGGAAGCGTCGATGTCTGCGACGTTGCTCGATCCGGCGGGGCTCACTACTTGGGCCTCGACGAACTTGCCCGTTCTGCGGTCCAACAGGTCGAACATGCCAATCAACGTTCCCGACATGATGCTAGCTCAGCACCATCAGTTCGGCCTTTTCCTTGGTTGACGGGTGTTCGAAGAACACCTTCTCGCCTCGGTCTATCCTGTCCGTAATGGACTGATAGAGCCTGAGTGCCTGCCTCACCAAGGCGGTCTTAGACAATCCCTTCTCGTCCGCAAGGCGGTCGACCAGATCCATCTCTTGTGAACTCAAATTCAGAGTCATCGTACGTTTTTCACTCATGCGCTTCCCTCCGTGTGTACGCGCGGTTCTACCATTCTCCACTCGGGTTGTCAACATTAATTAGCCATTAAATAAATATTGACTAGCTATTTTTTAGCTAGTATTTGATGAATTATCGAAATCAAGGAGTCTTTGAGATGAGTGACGTTAATCCCAACCGCACGATCGAGATTGCGGGCACCGATCTGGTATTCCGCACGGTTCCCATGAGAGACCGGACGCCGTCGGGCGGCCAGATCGCCTTGGCTGCCGGCTTCGCATCGGACGATCACGTTTATGTCTTGCAGCTACTCGACGACGGCGAACTCGAAGATGTGCGGCACCGCGAATCCGTACTTCTGTCGGACGGCGGGCGCTTCCTGGTCGCCCTCAGTGATCGTTCCTTTCGCATCGCCTTTTCGGGTGACGCCGTTGACTGGCCCGCGCGCTTCATCACGGCGGCGACGCTGCGCAAGCTCAAGAACGTGGCAGCCGACAAAGGCATCTATCTCGAAAAGGCCGACGAGCCTGACATTGCCCTCGACGAGGAGGCACTGATCGATCTGGACGAGGCAGGGGTGGAAAGCTTCAAGCCCGGCAAGCTTGTTGGTCCGAAAAAGCAGACGGTTCGGGTTAAGCATCTCGGCGAACTCGAAACCGCACGGTTTAAGGTGGATGGCTCGACCACGCTGGCCGGACTCTGGGACCAGGCTTACCGGGAGCTCGAGGTCACGCGCACGGAGCGTGACGTGCTCCAAGCAGACACCGCCGGTGGGCCGGTCAGCCTTATGGATCACCTTTCGCTGTCGCTCGAGGCGGCGCAGCGGCAGGGCCTGTGCGACAAGAAGTTCGAGATCGCAGCCCGCACCGGGGGCGCGTGACATGGCGGTGCACGGATCACGGCCGACCCTCGATCTGCGGGCGGGAAGGCAGGTGTTGGATCAGCACCTGCCACGCGTCCTCGAATTCGAAGGTCAAAGCATGGAGGAGCTGGGTTGGAACCAGTTGTCGGACCGCACGCTGCTCGTCCCCATGCGCGGTACGCACGAGGGGGTCGTTGAGGAATATCTCCTTCGGCTGGACTTCATCGCCGGCGCCGACTGGCCGCCGAGCGCCAGGTTCGTCAATCCCGCGACCCATGACTACGCGGGGCAATCCGACCAGCATTACCTACCGCAGTTGACCTCGCCCGAGGTCCACGTTCATCCCGCGTACCCAGGGCCCGACGGCGTGATCCAGCTCGTCTGTTGTTCGGCGGTCTTTGAATATTACGACGTCAACCACGGCGGTGAGGACGCAATTCTCTGGCGCACCGGTGACACGTTCCGCAACACCCTGTCGGCGATAGGACGGGCCTTCCGAACCAACTATCAAGGAAGGTTCGAGCGATATGCAGGATGAGTATCTCTTGCGCCGTGCCCCGGCACCGAGCCCCTACGTTCCCAGCCGCTTTGTCCTTCAGCTGCCGCCGACCGCGATCTCGGCGACGCGCGAGATGCTGCAACGCGCCGGTCGCCGAGAGGCGTGCGTGTTCTGGTACGGAGACCGCAGCGGCGACATCGCAACGGTTTGCTCAGTCCGTGCCCCTCGCCAACGATCCATGCCTGGCAACTATCACGTCGAGGCCGATGCGATGAGCGAGTTGGTGCATGACCTGCCCGACGGCTGGAAGCCTTTGGCCCAGATCCATAGCCACCCCGGGGCCAATACCGAGCACTCCCGATACGACGATGCCATGATTTCCAGCCGTCGTATCCTGTCGCTCGTGTTTCCGGCCTACGGAATGCAGACGGCAGCATGGCCACAGGGCATCGGGGTGCACGAGTGGCAAAACGACTACTGGCACATGCTCGCTCCCCGACAGGTTCAAGACCGCCTTGTCGTGATGCCGGGGCCCGCGCTCGACACGAGAGACTTCCGATGACGGATCTGGCATTGGGTGATCGACACTCGAGACCGCTTGATGGACTGGGCAACGAGGCGGAGATGATCACCGTGCTTTTGCGCGCCGGCAGCGTCACGGGCAAGGTCAACCGTCAGCATATGCTGGTGTGCCTGACCAACCTGACGGCAAGGCTGCATGGCGTGGTTCGCGCGATCCAGGTTGATGTCGAAGGCGATATCTCGGTGGTCAGGCCAAACGGCGCCGGTCCGATCGATGCGATGGAGGGACTCGAAAATCTCGCGACATGGGCAAACGGCGGACGGATTCCTGTTTTGCCGGAAGACGGCACAGCGGACATCGTCGTCGACCTGACCGGAAAAGGCGCCAGCGGCGCGGATCTCTACTGCTGGGGCGCGGGATGGAAAGCATGGATAGGCCGCGAACCGCACCGGTTCGAGCGTGGATCCGACCGCCGGGAAAGCATCGGCCCGTATCTTGCGGCCTGCCTGGTCGCCGGCGAGCTTTTCAAGCGCGCGAAGGGGCTCAGGAAGGGTCGCTTCGCCGATGATGATGCCTATTCGCTTTGGGACGGTTCGGCAGGCCGGTGGGACGACCTAGACGACGGACCGAATCTGGTCGGCTCGCACCTACCGCCGCTTTACCTCATCGGCGCTGGAGCCGTTGGACAAGGCTTCATCCAGATACTCGGCGCCAGCGAACTTGCTGATACGTTCGTGGTATCGGTCGACCATGATCACCACGACAAGGAGGGTACCAACCTTAATCGCTGTTTTCTGGCCGGCATCGCCGACATTGGCCAGCTCAAGACACATGCCGTGGCGCGCTACCGCGCGCTGTCCGGTTTGGGTGGCATGGAGCATGCAGGCACGTTGCGCGACTATATTAAGGGAGCCCATCCCGGGCTGCATCCGCAGCTGGCCGAGGCGGAAGCGACTGACGAATACGACCTGGTCGTTTCCGCCGTGGATATCGACACGTCACGCCAGGATATTCAGGGCTTACACCCTCGGATAGTCATAGGCGGCAGTACGGATAGCCTGCGGGCGCAGTCGGTGACGTACGGACTGGTCCAAGGCGCCGAATGCCTCGGTTGTTGGAATGTCCCGAACGACAATTTGGCCCGCGCCGCCGAGAGGGAAGCGGCACTGCGGGCCATGTCCGAGGCGGATCGTCGCCGGGAACTGGCCGGGCATGTGGACGATCTCGATGCCGCAATGGCCTTCCTGGCGTCGAAGCAACCAAAATGCGGGCAGATGGGCGAGCGGGACGTCAAAAGCTTCGTCGGGCGCATGCCGCCCGAGTTCTCCGTATCATTCGTATCCATGACTGCTGCCATCCTGACAGCCGCCGGCCTATTCCGGGTCGTCTCGGGAGAAACCAAATCACGGTCGCCCAAGACCGTTTTCCAGTTCAAGAACCTGTCGATGGCCGAAACCGCGACACCGAGGCGCGATGGCTGCCCATATTGCTCAGGCAGCTAGACCCGCGGGGCCGCTGACGTCCTGCCAGGCAGGAAGACATCATCTGTGGCGACAGATGCCTCTGCCACATTCATGCGGCACGCCGACTTGTAAGAGGTCTGGCAAGTTAATTGCCAGGATGGTGCCCGCCGATCGAGCGGCAGTCGCAGATGCGGACAGAAAGGTATTTACCCCGTTGCTGGGCTTGAGGGCAGATTAGCTGGCTGCTTGCCATCAGAATACGCAACCACGCTCATCTCAAAAGAAGGCGTTCCCGGGAGGGGCACGCGGCTCATTACGATTGGACGGAACGAAACTGACGTAATGCCGCTCACAATTATATCCTCAACATTGATTTGATGAGGGCTACAAGAAGCGAGCGCGCCATTCCCCATTTTGCTACTGTTGCCTCGACATGCGAAATATTTATCGCTTTTGGGGGACTTTTCATGAGCACTAAGGACGCTCGCAATCAATTCATCGGAATGCTCCTCGCTGAGACAGCGCCCGAGGAACTTCCTCTGCTGGAAACTTACGTTGCTGCCATCGACACTGCAGAAGCGGGCCGCCGCGCGGGCAAAGGCCTTGGTATCCCTCCAGAATGGGTGGGTGCGATCGGGGTCGCGTCGGTCTTCGTCGGCCAGGTCGTGTATAATGTTCTAGGTGAGTGGGTGAAGGATACGGCAAGTGAGATTGCAAAAAAGTATGTGGTCGATACTGGGGTCGAAGCTTTGAAGGGGTGGTTGAAACGCCCCGACAAGGCGTCATTGGACAAGGTCCTGACGACCGATGGCCGGCTTGCGATCCTCAAGGTGGTCGAGGAAGATGCCACGAAGGCTCGGCTCTCTAGAAAGGACACGGAAAAGCTCAAGAAGTCCGTGCTGAAACGCCTTGGCGTCGGGTAAGATAAAGCGTGCCACCGAGACGGAAGCGCGGCTGCCGTCCCGCTCGATATTCGCAGCAGAGGTTCGGCTTATGCGCCATGAAGCCCTGCGGCGGGCAATCTTACTAAGCCTGATATCGCTGATCGTGCCATCCCTTGTCCTCGGAAGTAGTTGGACAGCCGAACTCTACGACCTCATCTTGCCGCTCGGACCACCGGGTTCGGCGCTTCTACATGCAATGGGGCTGCTCACGATTCTGACGCTCGGCGTAGTCTGCATCGGCGAATACCGGGCCACACGACTTTTGAGAAAAGGACGTCCGATCCCTGCGCAAGCATTGACGGTTGTCGCTGACCTCGCCGCGCAGGCTGGCGTTAACGCCGATGCCATAGGCTTCGGTAAGCTCGACGAGGAAGGCATAGAGGCAGTGGTCGCCGGCCGTTCCCGTGTCATTCGTATTGGCACATTATGGGTGCGAAGCTCCATTCTTGAGCCAGCACGATTTCGGTTTGCGATTGCACACGAGATCGCTCATCTCGCGAGTGGCGACCCAAGGGCGGAGCGCATAGTCAACGCTGCCGTCCTGATCGGCGGCCTCGCCATGATGGCGGCGATCGGCAGGATCATCGCCTATGTCGGAGGTGATACGCTGGCACTGTCTCACCTCGATCTTCCAACGCTACTCTTTGTCTTGAGGAACGCAGTTCCAGCCATCCTTGCCAATCTGGTCGCGCTCGGTACGCTCGCGGTGCTAATACTCCTCGAAAGCCGCGCCTCTGCTCGCTTGCGCGAATTCCATGCGGACGCGATCGCTCGAAACCTCTCCGGCGGCGATGGGCTTGGTAAAGTTACCAGCATGCGGTCAAAGGACTCCGGCATCGGCTTTGTCAGTAGACTGCTGGCGGTCCATCCCCCGACACAGCAACGGTTCCTCGCCCTTAAACGCGCTGGAACCGCCTTCAGTGCCGACGAGCTTTTGTTCATCCTCGTTGGATACTTCAGTGGAACTATCCTCGAAATAACGTTGCAGCTTAATTTTGTCATGGCAAGTCCGGGTGTCTCGACGCTCGCGCAACGAAAGGCGCATCTCACGGCTGAGATGGCGGAGAACCCTTTTACCTACTGGACAATCTTAGGGCTCTCGACTGCCCTCCTGGTTCTGTCGCAGTCACTGATTCTCGGACGAATGCTGATTACCGAAGAAACTCGCAAACCGCCTCGTCATGCTGCTTCCTTAGCCCTCCGGTTGCTCAGTCTCGCTGGAGTGGGTAGTTTCATCGCTTTGGCGACAAGCCAGACTGTCTATTTCGAACTGTCGGAGGCAGGTTGGAATATGCTGCACTGGATTGCCGGCGATCCGGATCGAGTCGGGCTGCATGCTTGCCTTTTCCTATCATTGACGATTTCTGCCTTCGTGATCCTGACCGTTCCATCACTACGAGACAAAGGGCCAATTTATCCGTTGATGGTGGTTTCGCCCACCTTGAGCACATTGGCACTCGGTATCTGGTTTTATTTCTGATGTTGACAAGCGCCCCCGACGATCGGGACCCAATTGGAACCGGCCTTCTGTATTGAGGTAGGCTGAAATGCGAACGGACTGCATATCAAAAAAGTGAGATTATGAATGTCCACCCGATACGGTAGCTGGAACGATATCCTCGTTCTGCCAGAAGATCTGATTGCATTTGCATGGTCAGCGCCAATGCGCGATCTTGCCGCAAAGCTTGATATTTCGGATGTTGGGCTGCGCAAGCAGTTGACCAACTACGGCGTTCCACTCCCGCCACAAGGCTACTGGAATAAAGTCCATGCGGGAAAGCCGCTACCATTTCGCCCCAGTCCTCCACCTCGCCGCCCGGGCCAGGTTGGACGAGTGAAGGTGGATCCTCGTTATGCGAAAATTCTCTCAGTTGCCGAAGCCATGCCGTCCTCAGGTCCCTTTGCCTCTGCGATTGTTCCCGATGATTTGGACGACCTTTTCAGGCAGGAATTGAGCGCCGTTGGAAGCGTTACGGTTGCGAAAGCCATCGGCGTTCCCCACAGAGGACTCGCGCATCTCCTCAGACAGGAAGCTCGCAGACAGGAGAAGTTCTTAAAGAGCAGCTGGGAGACGGACCGACCCATGTTTGACTCGCCGCTCTCAAAACGATGCCTGCGGATATTGAATAGCCTGTTTCTTGTGCTCAGCAAGCGTGGTCATGATGGTGACGCGTATGAATATAGCGGGGAACTCCGCGCCCGCGCGATCATCGGCGACACTTATCTCGGCCTGAATCTAGCTATTGTCGGCAAGCACAAGAAAGTTCGTAGAAATGGATATGAAAGACCGGCTCCCGATCTGCCGGCGTCAACAACGCTGGCGCTGAGTCTCGCCGCAGATTTTGACGGCCGTGTCTCGAAAAGCTGGCAGGATGATGCAGACAATCGACTCGAAGATAAGATTGCCGTGATTGCGGCGGAACTCATCGTGGCGGGAGAAGAAAAGTTCAGAAAAAGCCTAAAGGAAGCCGAAGAACGGGCAGAGGAGGTTCGTCAGGAAGCAGAGAGGCAGCGGCGGAAGCGGCTCGAAGAGTTGAACCAGCAACGGCTGGATAACCTAAGAATGTCGGGTGACCTGCTACGTCGGGCACAAGATATCCGGGCGCTCGTGGAGCGTGTGCGTATGGCAATCACAGAAGGCTCCGCTGAGATTGACGAGGCAAGGCTGACGGCCTGGGAGCGATGGGCACTCCGAGAAGCGGACAGGATCGACCCGATCAGGTCTGGCCAGTTCCTGACCCATTTGGATGAACCATCCGCTTAGATTACCTTGCAATTCACATAAGGCATCGCCAAGCCCGCACTGTTGCAGGCAGTCGCGGATCTGTTTCGGCGCCCGCTATTTGCCGGCATTACTCCGGAATCGGCAAAGATGCATTTCCGGTGTTCGCCGGAGCCTAGCGAATGGCAAAATTCCTTGGCCTCAACATTGTCACTGCGGCACGGCGCGAAACGCAATGATGTTTCAAGTGTGTCAATTCTTTCAATGACGCTTAATCGCGATTTTGTGCCAGCAATGATTCCGATCAGACAGACCGTAGTGTAAGCATAGCTCGGAAATTGTTCATTCAGGCAGATAACTGGTAATACTTTACCCGCCCAGGAGACCGCATCATGGAATGGCTTAAACTTCTTGACCGTCAGCGCCTTTCCGATGCGGCGTATGAAGAAAAGGCTGACCGACCATCCTTCGTGCAGGACGCGGATCGCATAACATTTTCAGCGCCTTTTCGCCGCCTCGCGAACAAAACGCAGGTTCATCCTCTCTATGAAAACGACCACCTTCATCATCGCCTGATTCACAGTGTCGAAACGGCAAGCGTCGGGCGCTCCCTTGGGATTGCGGTCGGCGACTGGCTTGAGAAGGAGCATTCACTGCCAGCAGGCGAAAAGCACGCGGTCGCGGGAATCGTTCAAGCGGCCTGCCTTGCGCACGATATCGGCAACCCGCCCTTCGGACATTCCGGTGAGGCCGCGATCGGACAATGGTTTTCCCAGAAGTTCGCGGGTGAGACAGAACTGTTTGCCGCGCTGGATCAAACCAGACGCCAGGAATTTGAAGCGTTCGAAGGCAATGCGCAGGGCTTTCGCTTAATCACGAAGCTTGAAATGTATCGCAATGAAGGCGGAATGCGGCTATCGCGGAGTGTCTTGGCAGCCTTTTCGAAATATCCGACGACTGCGCACGTTCGGTCAGTCGCCAACCAAACGCATGACTATTGCGGCCTGAAAAAATTCGGCATTTTCGAAAGTGAACTTGACCTTTTTGCGGATGTCGCAAGTGGCGTCGGCTTACCAGAAGGCGACGGCGATGGGCTTCGCTGGTGGCGGCGCCACCCCCTTGTCTTCCTCGTCGAAGCGGCAGATGACATCTGCTACAATATCCTTGACTTGGAAGACGCTTTTACATCCGGCGACTTCACGCAGGAAACTGTCATGGAGCATCTTCATGCTCTGGCGGGCAAAACGAACCGAGACCTCTCAGCCCGTCGGCCCGAGGAGGTCATAGCTTATGCGCGAGCCCGCAGTATCGGCAGTGCGATAGATGCCTGTGTCGAAGCCTTCAAGCAAAACTACGATGCCATCATGGCGGGGACATTCTCCGGATCCCTCGTCGGTGCGTCTCGCCAGAAAGCAGAGTTCGACAAGATCAAGGCTCTTGCATCGCAGCGCCTGTTCACGTCGCGACGAAAGACCGAGTTGGAGGTTCTCGGACGAAACGTCGTTCATCAGGTACTGGATGGCTTGGAAGGCGTTTACAGGGCTCTGATGGCGAACGGGTGGAAGGAAGCAGATCTGGACGGCTACCACAAGCAATTGTGTCGGGCGACCGGTCTCGATTTACGCGACGTCACCGATCCCTATACCGCGCTTCATTCGCTAACAGATTATGTTTCGGGCATGACGGACCGTTATGCAGTCAAGATCGCTCGCCTGGTCTCCGGCACATAACGAACGATCTCTGGATCTGGCCGCAAAGCAGGGAGTCGCGTTTTGTGGGAGATTCCATCGACAAACCTGGGAAAGGCATTTTTGACGCGCCTCGTCCGATGACGCGAAACGCGGAGATGCAGTTGTTGAGGCGCCGTGCCGGTCGTCAGGATACCCGCCCTTGTTTTGGCGGAAAAACCAGTGTTTTCGACCGTTGTGGGTTGCTGGGGAAACTGCGAACCGTCGTTGCAGAATCACCATATGTGTGCTGCATTTCCACTTATGCGGGAGCGTCGCTCCTTTGGAAGTGGACCTATTGTGACATACGAAGAATTCTTGGGTATAGTGGCGCGGACGGGTGCCATCGGAAGGTTGCCAAACGGAGAACAGCGCATCTGTCTTGAGGCAGACCCTGCGATTCCCACAATGATCGTTGCTGGTCCGGGAAGCGGCAAGACGACGGTTCTGGTGCTTCGCGTGCTGCGGCACATCCTTGTCGATCATCTGCGTCCTGAGCAGATCCTGATTACCACGTTTACCGTTAAGGCGGCGCGGGAGATACGTAGCCGACTGATCGAATGGGGTGAGGCCTTGTTCGAACAGGCCAGAACCGAGCCGATTTCGCAAGCCGATCGGGAATTCCTGGCGCATGTGGACATCAATCGCGTTGTTACCGGAACGCTCGACAGCGTCTGCCAGGAGGCTCTTGGATCCGACAGGCATGCGGATGAACCTCCGCTCGTCACATTGGAGAGTTTCGCCGCCAGCGTCATCCTGCAGAGACGCGGCGGGCTCGGCGCGAGCTATCGGAACAATCAGGCCGTGCTCGGCGCATTTCTGTCTCCCTTCACGCTAGATGACGACCCGCCCACCACGCTGGCTGAAGCGGCCAACACATTGGTGCCGATCATCGACCGCTTTATCCAAGATCGGGTGGATGTGGTGAGTTTTGGGGCTGCCGACCAACCGGAGGCTCACCGGATCGTCAGCGAGATTGACGCGACATATCGTCGATATCTGCGCGAGAATAACTTGCTGGATTTCTCTGGCCTGGAAGAGGCTTTGCTCGAGCGGCTTCGCGCCCGCCTGGTACCGATTTTGCTTGCCGATGTCAGGGCGGTTCTCGTCGACGAGTATCAGGATACGAACGCCCTGCAGGAAGCGATTTATTTTGAACTGGTCGAGGCGTGCCAGGCATCGTTCACGGTCGTCGGCGACGATGACCAGAGCCTTTATCGATTTCGCGGCGCAACGATTGAATTGTTTCGTGCTTTTATCGATCGATGTCGTAACCGACTGGGCAGAGCCCCAGCAGGTCCTCTTTATCTCGTCGAAAATTACCGTTCAACCGACGAGATCGTCGCCTTCTTCAACGCCTTTGTTCGCACCGACCCGAACTTTGGCCCGGCCCGCATCCAGCCGCCCAAGCCCGTCATCCGACCGAACAATGGCCAGGGCCAGGTGCCGATTCTGGCAATGTTCCGGCCCGATTCCCAGACACTCGCCAACGACCTGACAGACTTCATTGAAGCCGTCTTCCGTGGGGGCGGTTATCGTGACCCTCAAGGCCGGCTGATCGACGACCTGCGAGGGAACGCCCAGGCCGGCGACTTGGGCGATGCGGTTCTCCTCGCCTCCAGTGTGCTGGAAATGCAAAAACCGTATTTCGGCAATCCCCCGAAAGCACGTTTTACCCATCATCTGCGCAACGCCATGGCAACCCGCAACATGAAGATGTTCAACCCACGCGGCCGGTCGTTGCGCGACATCGAGCATGTCGAGCAACTTCTGGGATTGGTACTTCTCTCCATCGATCCACCCGATCGACCAGGTGGAAGCCTTTATTCCTCGATGGCGATCACCAATGTCGCCAAGTTCTTCATGAACCGATGGGTGGCGGCAGCGCAGCAGTTTCTGCAAACAAATCCTCGGCCAGTCTACGGCCGAGCCCTGGCTCAAGAGATGTCTGAGTGGCGCGACTATTGCCTGCGCGGAATCGGCGATAAGGCATCTAGCCGCGACTGGCCGTTCCTCGACGTCATCTATGGCTTGATCCCGTGGCTCGATTACTTCGAGATCGATCCAGAGGGTCAAGTCTATCTGGAAGCGCTGTCGCGTGCCGCCGGACAGGCTGCGGGCTTCTCCGCCTACCGTGGGAGGCTCATCCGTCCGCAAAATCCGGGCTCTCCAGACGATCATGGCCGTCTCAGCATCGAGGCGATCATTCGGGACGTGTTGACGCCGCTCGCCGAAAACGTGATCGACGTCGACGAAGAGATCATGCCGAGCGTTCCTCGCGATCGATTGAACGTGATGACGATCCATCAGGCCAAGGGTCTCGAGTTTCCACTCGTGATCGTCGACGTCGGTACTGACTTTACGACGAATCATCAGAAGAACCGCTTTCGGCGGTTCCCGGAACAGCCATCGTCCACGGCGATGATCGAGGACCTGCTGGCGCCTTTCACGCCTGACCTCGGCGCTCTGCGCACGCAGCGCAACGGCCTGGATAGAAGTTTCGAGGACTTGATCCGTCTCTACTATGTTGCCTTCAGCCGGCCGCAGAGCGTTCTGATGCTCGTCGGATGCGACAAGGCCCTCAAGTGGACTAGCAATATTAAGAATGTCGCGCTTGGCTGGCGTCAGGACGAGAGTTGGGCGTGGCGCGACCAGTCGCCGCAACCAACCGGCCGTCGGTTGCCGGTAATGGTCAGCCCGCCGAACCTACTTTTCGTGTGAGGAACCTATGGAACTGCCGATCAAACGTCCGGATCGTATCATTCCGGACTACAGCCTCACCGGTGACGTCCTGTCATTTTCGCGCTGCCAACGCAGCTATCGCTATTACAATGGCTCCTCGCTTCCGCCCTCCCGACCCGTGCAGCTCTGGTATGGAGAATTTTTGCACGGCATGATGGAGCGCACCTATCGGCTTTGGCAGGAAAACCAGTCGCTGCCATTCCCACTTCACTGTACCATCCCCCAGGAGGGGGAACGTCCCGATGAACCGGTCGGCCTGCCTGCGCTCGACCTACGCGTGATCGGCTGGCCGATCGAGCAGGCGCTTGCACATCAGGGAAAATTCGCTCGCAGTTCCGACGCGCGGATATCGGCTTACGAGCGTGCCGAGGCAGTGATCAATCAGCTTGGGCCACATCTGTTCCCCTTGGTGGACGTTGCCGAACGGAAAGTGATTGGCACCCGTTTCCTTCTGCCGGGCCAGAACCCGAATGTCGAGCGAGCCACCCGCTACATCTTGGAAGGAATCATCGACGTCCTTGGTCACACACAACTCGATGACCAGCCGGAGGGCAACCCTTTGAAAGCCGCCATTGTCGCGGCGCAACCGGATCTCAACGGCGAATACGAAATCATCATCGACTACAAGGGATCGCGCCGCCCGCCGGTCGACACAGACGAGCGAAGCGACTGGCAGTTGGGCGAGTGGCAGGTACAAACCTATGCCTGGCTCAGATCGCAACAACCGGAGGCAAGGCCGGTTGCCGCCGCCATCCTCGTCTATATTGGCGAACTGTCGCCGGGTACGAATGAACTTTCAAACTTGAAACGCGAGATGCGCCGTGGCCGGACCGATGTCATTCCTGCCAATGGCACACCGGATTACTATCAGATCAATGCTTGGGAACCCGGTCGCCAAATCGATCTTTCCGACGACTTCAAGATGAGACGGGCGATCCGGATCATTCCGGTCACGCAAGAATCGATGCATGCTGCAACAGCAGCGATCGACCGCGTGGTTCGCGCGATTGAAGATAGGGTCGTGGACGAACGCACGAGCAATCATATTCGCCAAACCTGGCCCGCCGACAGCCAGGACGAAGCCACCTGCGTTGCGTGTGATTTCAGGGTCTCTTGCGAGCGGTACAACAGTCGCCCATGGCCGGAAAATGGCTAAAAGCTGCTTGGGAACGTCGGTCGTTCACTGGCAACCTAGTTCGCGACAAAGGGGCCCAATAGAAGCGATCCGTAGCCATTTATCAACGTACCCACGATGGCGATCGCGGGACCGTGCTTATATTCTGCGCGAGCGTCTTGGAAGCGTTGGTTCTCTTCCTCCGGGTTGACGAGAACGACACGACCCTCGACCTCCCTCACCTGACGCAGGATTGTTCTTCCACTCTCCAGCACCTTACGATCACCCTGCCGGATGAGCGGGCGAGCTATAGTCAGGACCCCTAGGATGATGATGGGCGCTCCGCCTGCCGAAAGCCAACCTGGATCGCCAAGGACAAACGCAAGCGCTACATGAACGATAAGAACCACAGTCGCCAGCAGCCAGCCAATTGCAGGATTGAAGGCACGCCATTGTTCCAGCGTGGCGATAACTGCGAAAAGCCAAGTGCGACTCATATGTAGTCTCCTGTTCGACGGCGTGACGATTCCGCAGTTTCCATAGCAGGAATAAAAGCAGTCTGCAGTTTTTTGGTTGACCTTTTTGCGGTGTCGCAGTTATTTCATGAGCTAGTTTGATCTCTGCAATTAATTGGGGAACCGCACATTGGTATGATGACGCATTTAATCCTTACGACGTGCACGAACCGGAAGCGATACGATCACAGTCCCGCCCTCTCCGCGCGTGCGCTTCCGTATGGGAGCCTGCGAGATGTAAGTGATGAATGGAAAACCAGGATATTGGCGGCCCCACCAGTTGCCTCCGCTGGAGATCTCTATCGTGGTCGCTCTTTTTCTGAGGCGACCGCAGCAGCCCGCGAAATCGGAGCACCGCTTTGCGTTGTTTCCGCTGGGCTTGGCTTTCTGACGGCGCAACAGGCTATTCCGTCCTATAACTTGACCGTTTCAAAAGGGACGTCGGACTGTGTCTTGGATCGCATCACCCCTTCCGCCTCGGCGGCGGAATGGTGGCGAACGCTTGTCGATCAAGATGCGGTACGTGGAACACTTCGCTTGGTAAATGGGCTGATTCTCATCGCTGTCGGGCCGGCGTACTTGAAAATGCTCGTGCCAATTCTTTCAGATTTGCCTGAGGAGACCATCGACCGTCTGCGGATTTTCGTCGGACCAGACGTTTCTATGCTGTCAGAACGTCTCGTCGCTCAGACCCTGCCCTACGATAATCGGCTGGATGGTCCAGATAGCCCGATTCGGGGAACAAAGATCGATTTTGTGTCGCGGGCGCTTCGCCACTTTGCCACGATCGTTATGCACCAATATCCGACGGCGCCGATTGCGAAACAGGCGAAACACGTTGAAGAGTTATCACGACATTGGGGCCGCCCCAATGTCCGTCCTGGTGCTCGTCGTTCTGATGCAGAAATCAAAAGTCTTCTGCGCCAGCACTGGGATCGTACAGGCGGACTATCGACGAAGCTTCTCCGCGTTCTTCGAGATGAATTGTCTGTCGCTTGTGAGCAGAAGCGCTTCTCCCGTCTGGCCTCTGAGGTCCGGAGCGAGGGGATGTCAGTATGAGTATTGAAGATAACCTCGTTGTTCGCGCAGTGAAGACGCAGCAGGGCGATGGGATCGACGTTTATGCATTCTTCCTTTACGGGTCCGATCTGACCCGAGTTGCTGATATCAGCAGAATTCACAGGGACGAGAAGGAGTTGAAGGGGTTCCAGCGAAAAGAAATCCGCAGCCACGTCAACTCGATCGTTGAGTTTCTCGATAGCGGTCCTGTCCTTTTTCCGAACGCAATCACGCTGGCACTCTCCCCCGAGATCCATTTTGAACCGTCACGTGGACCAAAACCGAACGGACTTACTGAGGTTGGTGCTTCCGGCACCCTCACCATCCCCTTTCGAACGGAGGGAGACCGGGCGGCGTGGATCGTCGACGGTCAACAACGCTCTCTTGCCCTGGCCAAAGCGAAGAACAGCCGGTTCCCGGTTCCCGTCATCGGGTTCGTCTCTCGGGATCTGCAGATGCACCGCGAGCAATTTATACTTGTGAATAAGGTCAAGGCATTGGATGTGCGCCTGATTAATGAATTGTTGCCAGAAGTCGGCACACTTCTGCCGAAAGATTTGGCTGTTAATCGACTGCCGAGCGAACTCTGCAATCTTCTCAACAGACAGCCGAAATCGCCATTCTATAAGCTGATCAAGCGGGCCTCGGACAAAATTGATGACGCCAGTGTAGTGAGCGATACGGCGTTGATAGCCGCGATCAAACAGAATTTGCGCCCGCCACTCGGTGCGCTCAGCCAGTACAAACATTCCCCGGAGACGGCGAATCCCGATGCCATGTACGAGACTTTGGCACTTTATTGGTCGGCCGTGCGTGACACTTTTCCAGCTGCCTGGGGACGCGCTCCGACTGAGAGCCGGTTGATGCATTCTGCAGGCATAAAGGCGATGGGTGCGCTGATGGATCAGATCATGCTTCGTGCCGACAGTTCAGAAAATCCAGATATCGAGATCCGTGAAGCGCTCAAGCGCCTAGAACCCCATTGCGCTTGGACGGACGGTGTCTGGGGAGGCCTCGGCTGGGCCTGGAACGAAATCCAAGGTACGCCACAGCACATCACCAAGCTTGCTGACCATCTGATGCAACTTGACCGCAAGCTGTCGAGACCGAGCCGATGAAGTTCATTTTTGCCGACAGTCTCGATCACGTGGACCCTGGCTATGACTTTGTGCGCGACCGGTACGCCGAGGGAAGAGTCCCTTATTGGGATGACGCATACCCACACGAGATCATGGGCTACGCACCTTACGACGGCATGCTCGTCTCCCGCGGGATCGTAGGCGGCGTGGCCGTTGGAGGCAAATACACCGAGGCTCAGGCGATGCGCTTTCGCCGCGTCGGTGCCCGTGAGTTTTTAAGGCTTGATAAGCCGGCGCTCGATAAGCTCCCGATATTTGGCGATTGTGGTGCTTTCACTTATCATAAAGAGGAGCGCCCGCCCTATACGCCAGAGGATACGGCTGAATTCTACGACGACGGTCAGTTCACGCACGGCTGCTCGGTCGACCACATTATCTTCGATTTCGATGAGAGCCTTTCCGGCTTCGAGGGGGGCACAGAAGACGCCCGCCGGCGCTTCGACATTACTCTCGAAAATGCTGCGGAATTCCTCAAAGCCACATCCCATATGTCCGGTCGTTTCGTCCCACTCGGTGTCATCCAAGGATGGTCTCCGGGTAGTATGGCGGAAGCGGCACGCCGCCTGGTCGCGATGGGATATGAGTATCTAGCGCTCGGAGGCACTGTCCCTTTGAAGTCGGGGCAGATCAAAGCTTGCCTGCGCGCCATCCGTGATGTCATTCCGTCAGGCGTCCGGCTCCACATCCTCGGGTTTGCGAAGGCGGATGAGATCGAGACGTTCCAATCCTTCAACATCACGAGTTTCGACACCACCTCGCCGCTGATTCGCGCGTTCAAGGACGCCAAAGCGAATTATTATCTTCCAACGTCCAGCGGCACTCTGGCCTATTACACCGCCATTCGCGTACCGCAGGCACTCGAAAATCCGAAGCTGCAGCGCTTGGCGAAACAAGGCGCCTTGAATCAAGAGCAACTCGTTGCGATGGAAGCTCATGCCCTGAGCGCGCTACGATCGTATGATCGAGGAGATCTCGGCCTGGAAGACACCCTTGAAGCGGTCATTGCCTACGCGGCGCCGGCGCTGATGGGGGCGCCTATCGGCGAACTTCCGGGCATAAAGGCTGTCGAGGAATTGCGTAGCCGCTATAGGCGCACGCTCACCGATAGGCCATGGAAGATGTGCGGGTGCCCGATTTGCAAGGCGCTTTCCATCGAAGTGGTGATCTTCCGGGCAAGTAATCGGAACAAACGGCGCGGCATTCATAATCTCGGGGTCTACGAAGCCCTCGTCCGCAATCTACCATGCAGAAGTGAATTTGATGACGATATTCAGGTTTCCAGCGATCAAGGCGCGACAGAGCGAGCAGCACACAGTGGTGTCGTTTGCAGCCCTTGCCTCTGAACTACAGCAATTTGCCTTCATCGAGCGCGTTGCGCGCGACAGCGGCGGCCGCCTGAGCGGTTTTCAGCGCCCACAGATCGCGGGGCATATTCGGGAGATCCGTGACTATCTCGAAAAGTCGGAAGCGATCTTGCCCAACCCGATCGTCGTCGCCTTCACATCTGGAATCGAGATAGAGGAAGTGGACGCGTTCGGACGCTGTGTGGTCAAAATTTCCTCGGATGACGGGCCTCCGGGCTTCGTCGTTGACGGTCAACAGCGACTGACGGCGCTTTCGCAACTGCCTGACAAAGATTTCCAGGTATTCATCTCCGGTGTCGTCTGCGAAGACGACGCCGAACTTCGCCGGCAGTTCGTACTGATCAACAACACACGCCCCCTGCCGAAGTCGCTGATCTACGAACTGCTTCCGACCGTGGGCGGCCTGCCTAGACGTCTCGGCGATCGTGCCTTCGCCGCGGAACTTGCAGCGCGTCTAAACTTCGATGAAAATTCGTCCCTCAAGGGAATGATCCACCAGCATACCAATCCTGCCGGGATCATTCGTGATACCGCCATCCAACGAGTTATCATGAACTCGGTTACCGACGGGGTCATGCGGGAAATGATCCGCGAACCCAATGGCGAAGAACTTTGCTTCCAGGTGATCGAGCAGTTCTACGCAGCTGCGAAATACGTCTTCAAGGATGATTGGAAGAACCATACTCCCAAGTCTTCCCGCCTTGTTCATGGCGCAGGCGTCATGGCGTTGGGCTACGTGATGGAGGTCCTGGCGCTGCTCGATGGTGCCCGAACCTGGCAGGCTTTCTCGAAAGGCCTGTCGTGCCTGGTCGGCAAGACCGCGTGGACGTCCGGAGAATGGGAGTTTGGTCCGGATGATCACCGCCATTGGAAATCAGTGCAAAACGTCAATCGCGACATTGTCACCCTAGCCCAGTATCTGATTACGATTGTGCGTGCCGATGCGAAAGCGCGTCGAGCAGCCCTCACTGAACCGCCGGACGGTTCGCCGGAGGCACTATGACCTATTCCGTGAAGGAACTGTTCAAGACCCTCCAGGGAGAGGGTGCGCAGGCCGGGCGTGCGGCGGTTTTCTGCCGTTTCGCGGGATGTAACCTTTGGTCTGGTCGGGAGGAAGATCGGGCGAGATCGATCTGCCAATTTTGCGACACCGACTTCATCGGCACGAATGGCATCGGCGGGGGCAAATTTGCGCATGCGGCAATGCTTGCCACGGCGGTCGAAAGAACCTGGGGACCGGAAATGCGAGGACGCTTCGTCGTGTTCACCGGGGGGGAACCGCTATTGCAACTCGATGCACCACTGATCGAGGCCGTTCATGCCGCCGGCTTTCAGATCGCGGTTGAAACCAACGGAACGATCGAGGCTCCAGCAGGACTGGACTGGATCTGCGTCAGCCCAAAGGCGGGTTCCGAGTTGAAACAACGGTACGGAAACGAGTTGAAGCTCGTCTATCCGCAGGTTGGCGCCGATCCCGACCAGTTTAGCGATCTCGCCTTTGATCACTATTGGCTTCAGCCGATGGACGGACCCCGGCGGCAGGAGAATACGGCGTCGATCGCCGCCTATTGTATCGACAACCCGCAATGGCGCCTCAGTCTCCAGACGCACAAGATGATTGGTATCCCATGAAGATCACGCAAGCCTTTACCTTCGAAGCGGCACATCGGTTGCCGAACGTTTCAAGCACCCATAAATGCCACCGGATGCACGGCCACTCTTATCGCGTCGATGTCCAACTTTCGGGAAAGGTCGACCCACACACAGGCTTCGTGATCGACTTTTTCGACGTTGAACGCGCTTTCAAGCCCCTCCTGGAGCAGTTGGACCACCACACTTTGAATGACATCGACGGGCTCGAAAATCCAACGGCTGAAAACATCGCTGTCTGGATCTGGGAGCGCGCCAAACCCCTCCTGGCGCAATTGTCGTCGGTCAAGGTCTTTGAAACTCCTTTTTGCTGGGCGGAATATGATGGCGACTGAACATCAGGGCGGCGCACTGGTCCTCTTCTCCGGTGGCCAGGACTCCACCACATGCTTGGCGTGGGCGCTCGATCGCTTCCAATCCGTAGAGACCGTCGGCTTTGACTATGGCCAACGGCATAGGGTGGAGTTGGACTGCAGGGCGAAGCTACGGACCGAACTGGGCAACATTAACCGCGACTGGGCAAATCGCCTTGGTGACGACCATACAATTTCCCTTTCGGCGCTGGGCGAAATCTCGGACACGGCGCTGACCCAGGACATTGAAATCGAGATGGCGAGCAGCGGACTGCCAAATACGTTCGTGCCTGGCCGCAACCTGATATTTCTGACATTCGCGGCCGCTCTTGCTTATCGCCGCGGGCTGAAGCATGTCGTCGGCGGCATGTGTGAGACTGACTTCTCCGGCTATCCCGATTGCCGTGATGATACAATCAAGGCGCTTCAGGTCGCTCTCAATCTCGGAATGGAGAGCCGCTTCGTGCTTGAGACGCCTCTTATGTGGATCGACAAAGCAGCGACCTGGCAGCTTGCAAAGGGTCTGGGCGGACAGTCGCTGGTCGACGTGATCGTTGAAGACACGCATACATGCTACCGCGGCGAGCGCGGCCAACGGCATGACTGGGGCTTTGGATGCGGCGTCTGCCCTGCATGTGACCTGCGGGCTAAAGGGCACAGTAAATTTATTGCCGAAGACGCGACGAGCACGGGAGATCTCTCATGACGGATTCGGATCGCACACGCCGCATTGAAGGCGTCGTGTTTCTGCTTGCATTCACGGCCTGCATCCCCGCCGCGAACTTCATGATCGGGAACATTGGAACGTTTTGTGTACCAGATGGCCCGTGCCTGATACCCGTCGGGTTTGGATTAACCGCACCAAGCGGCGTCCTTCTTGTTGGTTTGGCGCTGGTTCTTCGCGACTTGGTGCAGCGACGCCTTGGACTTTTGTGGTCTGTTGGAGCAATCCTGGTTGGTGCAATTCTGTCCACTACATTCTCTGCGCCAAGCCTTGCGATCGCCTCTGCTTCAGCATTTCTTGCCTCCGAACTGGCTGATCTCTTTGTATTTACGCCGCTGCAGCGCAAAGGATTGATTATGGCGGCCCTCTGCAGCAGCGTTGTCGGACTGGTTGTCGATAGCGCCATGTTTCTCTGGCTCGCGTTCGGTTCGTTCGACTTCCTGACGGGGCAGATCCTGGGGAAGGCGATTATGGTGTTCGCCAGCCTTCCCTTTCTATTCTTGCTTCGCAAACACGATCGCAAACGGGGGCTCTATCCTGCATGACTAACGGCAATTCTGAGGATCCAGTCGGTCCTTTCCGAGCAATCTGGCATGCGCTGCGCGGCTCTCCCTTCGAACACTACCCGCAGGTTTCGCAAGACGGTGTTGTCAAACATCTTGAAACCGGCCTAGTTATGGAACGCGCGAGCGGCGAACTTGCTCAATTGAAAGCGCCAACCAAGGATAGCATCGAAGCACCACTGAAACTTGCTCGTCAGTCTCTCGACGAGGTTAAGGCGCTGACCGACTACCAAGACGGCAAGGCGACCAGACTGCTAACGATTATCACGTTCCTCAGTGCTTTTTCTGGGGTCCTCTTTAATCGCTTTTCCGATACTTACCCCCTGCAATTTTTTTTAAACGGCTTGTCCCTCGCTAACACGGCGACCTACAAGACGGCGCTCGTCCCTCTATGTTACCTGCTGTTTGCTGCGTTTGGGCTCTTGGCTGCATCCGGCGCGCTGGTGACGTTTCACGCGATCCGCGCCCGGTTTCGATATCCTCGGGTTGCAAGTGAAAAGGGCAAGCCTAAATCGTATGTCTTCTTCAAGCCAATCGCGGAGGTCGCCCCTGAGGATTGGAGCAAGGCCTTTCTATCAACTGACCCGACCAAGCTGAACGATGATCTGCAGCTAAACTATCTTAAGAACTACATCGCCGAAGCCTATCTGGTCGCAACCAAGGTGGCCGACAAGCTGCGCTATCTGGAACCTGCGCAGCAACTGCAGTCTTGGGCCATCAAAGCGCTCATCCTTTGGCTCCTTGCTCTCAGCATCACGTTTATCTTTTTAACGCCGCCACAAAAGGATTCTAATGGTGCGATTCGAACGGCGGTCGCCACCGACTGTGCCGCAGGTCAAAGAGATGTCGCAGCCATCGCTAGCCAGCACTGCCAATAGAACCCGCCGCGACAACGCGGCGCCGGTCGTTTGCCTGGATGCCGACAACACCTTATGGGATACAGATGGGGTGTTTGCGGCAGCGCAGCTTCGGTTGCTGGCGAACGTCATTGGTGCAATCGGGGTCGATACTGCAGAAGAGGATCGTTTGGCGTATGTACGAGAGATCGACCAGGAGCTCGCGTCGCGCCATCACCTCGGCCTCCGATATCCTGCTCGTTTGCTGATTGCGGCGCTCTGCCATAGGCTGCTCGGTGATGATCCGAGCCTTGCCGCCCGAAAGACCTGGAACGATCCTTCTGCAGTTCCGCTGGCGAAAGAAGTCATCGAAGGGATCGAAAAGCAATATCTTGCCGATCTACGAGAGACACCAGCACTTTTGTCAGGCGTACATTCGGGGCTCGAACGATTGCACCACGCCGACGCAACTCTCGTTCTCGTCACAGAAGGCGGGCGCGACCGCGTCGAAAATCTGCTTGTAGCCAACAAAATTGACAAATATATCGACCGCGTTATCGATGCGCCGAAGCGTAAAGAACTTTTCCTACGGTTAAGACGCCTCTTCGGTGCCAACGTCCTTGTTTATATGATTGGCGATCAAGTAACGCGTGACATTCAACCGGCTGCCGAGGCCGGTCTTCGCACCATTCATATTCAAGGGAAGTTTCGACCGATCTGGGAGGTCGGCGCGGCGGCTCTGACAGCACGCGAAGCGAAGACGTTCGAGGACGCTGCGAACGCCATTCTTGCCGGCGGCTGAGACTCTGTGCCGCTCGCCTGTTCTATGCTTTAGGCAACTGCTTGTCTTCCAGAGGCCGCCCCTCCCGCCGGGCTATTTCTGCCTCGATAGCGGTCCGGATGAAGCTGTGGCAGAAAGCTTCAGCTTGGTCATGTAGGCTCCTTCGCGGCACCATAGGCCTGCATGACAAGGTCCCTGTTGACGATGACGCGAACCGGGAACCCTGGACGGATGGTAAGCGTCGGCTGGATGTTGAGCTGCCTGCTGACGATTTGCTCGCCGACATTCGAGGCGGTGCCTTGGGCGCTTTCCCGTATCGCCTGGGCGATCTCGCTCTCCTCGTCGTCGCTGCCGATCTGCGTGCCGACGCCGAGCAGCGTCGAGAGTGCGGCCGCCTTGAACAACTGGCCCCAATGATAATCCACCTCGTCCTCAAGGCCGGAGAAGCCTTGAGGATCGGTGCCCTGCAGGCGCTCAAGGACGATCGAGGTGCCATTCGGCATGACGACGCGGTTCCAGACGAGCAGCACACGCGACTGTCCGAAGGCGACCTGACTGTCGTATTGGCCGATGAGACGAGCGCCCTGCGGAATGAGGAGATGCGCGCCACTCGGGCTGTCATAGACGTTCTCCGTCACCTGTGCTGTGATCGATCCGGGCAGATCTGACTTAATGCCGGTGATGAGGGCTGCGGCAATGACAGACCCGGCCTGCAAGACATAGGGTGACGCCTTTTCCTCGACCCGATCGGGGCTGACGGTGCGCCGATCGGCCTCGGCATTGACAAAGGCAAGCTTGCGGTCCTGCATGTTCTGGGCCGCTCCGGTGTCAAGTGGCGGGACGGCGTCAGGCTGTGTCAGCGCATTGGGATCAGCCGTGGTGGTCCGCGTGTTGACAGGTTGGTTGCTGTCGTTGCGTTCGCCGCGGCTCTCGGTGAAGAGCTTGGCGACGCGCGCGGCCTCGATTTCGGCGAGACGGCGCTGCTCGTCCGGATCGGCGCGCGGCGTCTGGATCGACGGCACGATGACCGGCTTGCCTTCCTCCTGGGCCTTGAGGATCGGCTTGCCGAGATCCCCGGGAAGCGCCGGCCCAAGTTTCGGGATGCCGGTATAGTCCTTCGGCAGGTTGGCAAGTCCGTCGGCCGGGGTGCGGTTTTCAGTGTTGTAGAGTTCGGACGGTGCCTCACCCTGTCGCCGGCTGGTGTCTAGGGCGAAGAACAGCGCCGCGGCGATGGCGAGCCCCGAGACCCCGCCGAGACCGATCAGCACCTTGCGCGACAGGCGGGTGACGCGCGCCGGCGCCGGCCGCAGCCGGAACTCCGCTTTAAGATCGGACGGACCTGTCATCGGCTTCTCTCCGAGGAGAACAGTGCCGTGCGATTAGCAATCCGGCGGCCGTCGGTGCGCACGATGCGCACGCGGCGCTGGCTGTCCTTGTCGCCGAGCCGGAGTTCAGCCGCCGCAAACAAGCGATCGACGACATAGTAGTTCTGCCGCGCACGGTAGTTCACCAGCTCGGAATTGCCTGATGGACCGATGACGAAGAGCGGTGGCATTTCGCCCTGGGCGATGCCGCTCGGGAATTCAATGTAGACCTTGGAGCCGTCGTCGAAAGCGCGCAGCGGCCGCCAGGGCGCGCCATCGCCCTCGATTCGGTAGCGGAAGTTTAGCTTCGAGATATCGATGCCCGCCGCCACGGCCTGAGTTTCAACGGCGCGGGTATTCTGGCGGCGAAGCGCGATCAGCTGATCGGCCGGATATTGCCAGGAGACGGAGGCCATATATGTCTTTTCCGTCGAGCGCAGTTCGAGATGATAGGTGCGCAGGTTGGTGTTGATGACGAGGTTGGTCTGCAGCTCCGATCGCGTCGGCTTGACGAGGATGTGAACCTGTTTGGCAGCGCCCGTGCCGCTTTCGGTGTCGCCGATGATCCAGCGTACTGTGTCGCCGGCAGCCACAGGGCCGGAGCCGACAAGCTCTTCACCCGGCTGCAGCGCGACGTCGGTGACCTGGCCGGGCGCGGCATAGACCTGATAGAGCGCACCGACGGCGAAGGGATAAACCTGCACCGCGTTGATGAAGCCCTCCCGGACCGGCTGCATGCGCGCCGCCTCGTTGGCCGCGGCGATCCGCGCTTTCGGATCGGACGGTTCCGGCTTCTTCCTGCGCTCGTCGATCGGCTTCAACTGCCCTGGAAGCGGTAGCGGCTTTGCCACTTCGACCACCTTTACCGGGCCGACCGGATCGACAAGTCTCACCGCCGGCGCGGCATCGTCATAATCGATCTCGGGCGGAATGAATTTATTTGCGCAGCCGGCCAGCGTCGTGGCTGCGAGCAGCGCAGTTGCGAATAGTGCACCGCGGCCGGATCGGGTCCTATTCATGGATTTTCTGATTGGCCCCTTCATTGCGAAAGCTCCTTCGACCAGTTGATGGCGTTGATGTAGACACCGAGGGGATTGGCGCGCAGCTTGTCGGCAGTCCGCGGCCGTTCGATCACGACGGTGAGAATGGCGGTCCAGCGCTCGGTGGATGCGAGCTGCCCGTTTTCGTAGCGGCGTTCGCTCCAGGCGACGCGAAAACTCTCGGGTGAAGCGCGGATGACGGAGGAGACGTCGACGGCGACCTGGATCTTTCCGACCTTGGTGAACGGGTCGTTGGCACGGGCAAAGTCGTTGAGGGCGACCGCGCCGCGATCGGTGGTGAACTCGTAGGCGCGCAGCCAGTTCTGACGGACGATCACAGCGTCGGCCGGGATCGCGCGGACGTTTTCGATGAAGCGGGCGAGATGCCAGGCGATCTGCGGGTCGGTCGGCCGGTAGTCGGCCGTCGCGGGTGCCACCGCCTGCGCTTCGCCAAGCTTGTCGATCTGCACCACCCAGGGCACCACGGTGCCCTGCGTCGATTGCCAGATCAATGCGGCGGCAAAGCCACCAGCGAGAATGAGCGAGCCAAAGGCCATCAGCCGCCAGTTCTTTGCCTGCACACGGGCGGAGCCGATCCGCTCGTCCCAGACCTGGGCGGCCTTCTGGTAAGGGGTTTCGGGCTCGGGCGTTCGGGCATAGCGCACGGAGGCGCGTTTGAAAGGGTTCATCTGTGGTCATCCTGACGGAGGGAAACGGACAGGGAGCCGCCACCGTGATCGCCGGAGCGGACGGAATGGGCGGCGGTGCTGACGCCGTGCTGGAAGGCTTGCTTGCGCTGCATGCGCTCGGCCCAGGGTGGCGGCGACGAAAATTGGGCAGTTCCTCCCGCGGACTCACCGGCTTTTGCCGACGCACCTGCGCCAACCTCATTGCCGCCGCCCGTGACCTTCCAGCCAACCGCCTGCCCTGCCCCATAGCTGGCGCGCAGCGTCTCGTTGGACCGACCGGCGGCTTCCTTTGCCTTCCCCATGGCAAAGCCGGCGCCAGCCTTGGCGATGCCGGCGATACCCGCGGCGGCGCGCCCGCTGCTGCCGGCATCGGAGGCGCTACTCGCAAGCCCATAGGCGGTGCTGGCGCCACCGGCGGCAGCCGCCCCTCCCCGCATCGCGCCACCGACCACGCTGGCTGCAGCACCCATGCCGGCCCGCGCCCCGACATAACCGGCGGCTCCGAGGCCAGCGGCCGCCAGACCGGTTCCGACGGCAGCACCGGCGCCGAGTTGCGGCGCACCGGAGACGAGCCCAGTGGCAATGCCGGGGCCGAAGATGGAGAGGCCCATGAGCGCAAGCGCACCGAGCACCAATGACAGTGCTTCCGAGATGGACGGCTGTTCGGAAAAGCCGGCGGTGAACTCGCTGAAGAGGCCGGAGCCGATGCCGACGATGACTGCGAGCACCAAGATCTTCACACCCGAGGCGACGATGTTGCCGAGCACCTTTTCGGCGAGGAAGGCGGTCTTGCTGAAAAAGGAAAACGGGATGAGCACGAAGCCGGCAAGTGTTGTCAGCTTGAATTCGATCAGCGTGACGAAGATCTGGATCGCCAGGATGAAGAAGGCGACAAGCACGATCACCCAGGCGGTCATCAGCACGAAGATCTGCACGAAGTTCTCGAAGAAGCTGACATAACCCATCAGGTCGCCGGCCGCCTGCAGGATTGGATTGCCGGCGTCGATACCGACCTGAGCGACGCGGCCCGGCTGCAGGAGTTCGGTGCTGGAGAGCGAGGAGCCGGCCGCCTTCAGTCCGAGACCGGAGAAGCTCTCGAAGACGATGCGGGCAAGGCTGTTGAAGTTGCCGACGATATAGGCGAAGAAACCGATATAGAGCGTCTTCTTGACGAGACGCTGAATGACGTCCTCATCCGCGCCCCAGGCCCAGAAGAGACCGGCCAGCACGATATCGATCGTGATCAGCGTCGAGGACAGGAACGCGACCTCGCTGCCGAGCAGACCGAAGCCGGAATCGATGTAGGAGGTGAAGGTCTCCAGGAAGCGATCGATGATGCCGGTGTTCATGGCTTCACCGTCCGATCGACCCCGGAGGCCGGTCCCGTCGGCTCGCTGGATTGCGACGGTTTCAGAAAGCGGCGGCGGCTTTCGAGCCAGAGCTTCAGGCAAGCCTTGTCCTTGAGCGCTTCGGCGCCGAGGTCCCGGCAGCGTATGAGCTCCCTGCGCGCCTCATTCTCAGGCTCGCCACCCAGATTCAGTGACCGCAAGACGGGGCTCTCTTCCGGTCCCTGTCGCTGGCTCATGGCCATGAGCGTCGCGGTAAGTCCTGCTCCAATGGCAATGACAGCGGTCATCCGGGCGGCGATCTTGAGGTCCATTGGTCCCTTGCTCCTCATTCGTGGAACATGCGGACGCTGGACGGGCTATAGGCCGTACCGGTCATGAAGCGGCTGAACTGCTCGCGCGCCTGTGCCTCAGCTGCGGCCTGGCGCGCCTTCTCGAGCGCCTCGGCGCGCCCCTGTGCTGCGAGCAAGGCGGTCAGATCCGACATCTGCTTTGCCTGTACCGCGAGCAGCTGGTTGCCGGCCTGGGCGGCCTGCAGCACGCCGACGGCCGACTGGCTGGCGGTCACAAGCGTCGAGGTCTGGGACTGGGTGTTAGCAATGCCGCTCACTGCGACGGCACCGGTCTTCAGCGAATCCTCGAAAGCCGAGACCGACTGCTTCCAGCGCTCACGCGCCGCGATCACCAGTTGCTCGCTGCTCTTTCCGGCGGCGAAGGTCTCGTAGGTGCTGCTGAACTGCTGGTCGATGTTCTGGACATCATAAGCAAGCTGCTCGGCCTGATCGAGCAGGCTCTTCATCTCGGAGAAGTTCTGTTCGATCCGAGAGAGCATCGACGTCGGCAGGCTGGTGAGATTGCGCGCCTGATTGATCAGCATCTGCGCTTCGTTCTGAAGCGAGGTAACCTGGTTGTTGATCTGCTCCAGCGCCCGGGCGGCGGAGAGAAGGTTTTCGCCATAGTTCTTCGGGTCGAAGACGATCAGCGCATAGGCCGGCCGCGGCGCAAGCGTGACGGCGGCGATGGGCAATAGCGTCGTGGCTCCCAATGCAAGCGCCAGTAAACGACCGGCATCGCGGGAGCAGGAAACCGAACGGATCATGGGATGATCTCCTCTTTGGACGATGTGGGATGAGAGGGCTGGTGGCCAGCAACGGCGGACGCGGGCTCGGCGAAGTTGGTGAGGACCGGGATGAGATCGGCGGCCCAGCGAAGGCCGCGGGAAGAAAGCCAGGCTTCGAGAAAGCGCGGGCGCTCGCCCACTTCGACGAGGGTGTTCATCGCCGCATGCGCCGCCTTGTCCGAGGAAGCGCAGAGCGCGAGCGCCACCTCCCCTAATCCCAGTTCGAAGAGACGATTGCCGCGCCGGGACTGGCAGTAGTAATCGCGCTTCGGCGTGGCGCGCGCGACGATCTCGATCTGCCGGTCGTTGAGGCCGAACTGCCGGTAGACGTTTGTGATCTGTGGCTCGACCGCACGCTCATTGGCGAGGAAGATCCGGGTCGGGCAGCTTTCCACCAGCACCGGGGCAATGGGAGACGCCTCGATGTCGGCGAGCGACTGTGAGGAGAAGACGACGCTGACATTCTTTTTGCGCAGTGTCTTCAGCCATTCCTTGATCTTCTGAGCAAAGCCGCCGTCATCCAGCGCGCGCCAGCCCTCGTCGATGATGAGCAGCGAGGGCCGGCCGTCAAAGCGCGCCTCGATCCTGTGGAAGAGATAGGTAAGCACGGCCGGCGCCGCCGCGGTTCCGATCAGGCCTTCGGTCTCAAAGGCCTGGACCGAGGTGTCTCCCAGCCGTTCCATCTCAGCATCGAGCAGACGGCCGTGAGCGCCACCGATGCAATAGGGGCGAAGGGCCTGCTTGAGGGCTGTCGACTGCAGAAGCACTGTCAGGCCGGTGATGGTGCGCTCAGCGACCGGCGCCGACGCGAGCGAGGTCAGCGCCGTCCAGAGATGCTCCTTCACCTCGGGCGTGATATCCACGCCTTCCCGGATCAGGATGTCCACCAGCCAATCGGCTGCCCAGGCGCGCTCTGGTGTGTCGTTGATACCGGCCAACGGCTGCAGCGCGACCTTGTTAAGGAAGGATGTGGCATCGGAGATGGCACCACCAAGATCCTGCCAGTCGCCGCCCATGGCGAGCGTCGCCGCCCGGATCGATCCGCCGAAATCGAAGGCGAAGACCTGCGACCGGTCGTAGTGTGGAGCCTCAACAGGTTGTCCTCGGCCAGGCCGAGTCTGCTGATTGGTGTTTGGGATTTTAAGCTGCCGTGAGGCCTGTGCCAATTGTAGCGGTGGAGCCAGGCCGGCAGTTCGGCGGCGCGGTGGTCTGAGGTTGGGTAGGCGACGGCGTAAGCCCATTCCCTGAGCGCGGTCTGGATGAAGCGCTCGGCCTTGCCATTGGTCTTGGGCGTATAGGGTTTTGTGCGGATGTGTTTGAGGCCAAGCTTGCGGCAGGCCTTGACGAAGACCTTCGACCGGTAGCAGGAGCCATTGTCGGTCATCACCCGTTCGATGGTGATGCCAAGGCTGGCATAATAGGCGACCGCCGCCTTGAGAAAGGCGACGGCGCTCTCCTTTTTCTCATCGGGCAGGATCTGCGAGAAGGCGACGCGCGAGGCGTCGTCGATGCAGACATGGACGAACTCCCAGCCGACGCCGCGGCTGTTGGACTGGCCGGTGCGGTCACCGGTGATGCGGTGGCCGACACGGTCGAAACGCCCGAGTTTCTTGATGTCGATGTGGATCATCTCGCCAGGGCTCTGGCGCTCGTAGCGGCGCACCGGCTCGGCCGGTGCGATGTCCTTCAGCCGCGAAAGACCCGCCCGCTTGAGCACCCGGCTGACCGTCGCCGCCGACACGCCCGTCTGCTTGGCAATGTGCTTGCCCGTCAGCCGCTGGCGACGCAGCGTCGCGATCTCGTCGGCAATCGCCGCCGCGGTCTGTCTCGGGCTCCTTGTCGGCCGCGAGGAGCGGTCGGCCATGCCGGCGCGGCCCTCGGCCTGGAAACGCCACACCCAGCGCGCCACGACCTTCGAGGTCACGCCGTAGGTCCGCGCCGCAACGGCTTTGGAAAGACGGCCTTCAACAACGCAGCGCGCCATCTCCTCTCGACGCCGTGGCGTCAAACGGGCATTCTTGTGGATGTTCATTCGGTCCTCCGGGAATCACTGAAGCTTCGACAACCTCAGCTTTCCCCACCGGGACCGAATGGACAACCTCCTGAAAGCTCACAGCTAGAGCATCCTGCCACGCAATAGTGGTCTTTACTTCGGCAAGACCACCCGGGTAGGCGGCCAAGCTCATCGCAGCGTCGTGTAGCAAAATACTGGCGCCGAGAACAAATGCCTCGGCTGGATTCACGTCGACAGCGCCCTCAGCCACAGACGAAGCGGTATCCCAAAGCGCATCTAGGTGCGAGAGGTCGTGCACGGTCATTCCCGGAAGATCGACCGCAATGCGCGACACGAGATGGCCGGCCCTCTCGCGTATGGACAAATATTGTGCTCGAAAGAATTCCTGCTCATCAGTAGCGGTGTCTGAACGCGGGTTTACAAACGCTTGCCGCCATAGCCAGGTTTGACGAAAATCAAGTCCACTAACCGTCATATTCTCCCTCGACATACTTCACCGGAGTTGCGCATGTCAGCGCTGCGCTCTTTGTACCGTAGATTATTTTCGATCGAGCCTGCGATAATATCTCTTCTGACCGTTCGCTGGGTCAGTATAGGTGAAGCAATCCGCGAGGCTGTCGATGCTTTGCAGGACACCTAGCAGAGCGTAGGCATTGAAGAGGGTCCCCGCGCCGGTCTCGTAGTGGCTGACGAAATTGCCCATGATCGACGGCGCATGGTGGTTTTGCAGATCGGCGATTTGCTGGGGTGCCAGGATGCACCGGTTCGCGGCCTGATACAGTGTCACGGCCTCGGTGATCGCATCGATGTATGTCGACAACGTCCGTTTGTCACCTCGCGTTGCGTAGTCAGGTGGAACGGGGATCTCGAGTTTCGATATCACCTGTCCCAGCTTGTATTCGAGATATTGGCGGAGGAACGGCGCGCCGATATCGAGTTGACCCGCATTGAGGTACTGAAGTGCCTGGGCCCTGAGGCGGTCCGCCTCCTGTAATGATACCATGAGTCGGCCCTTCGGCGGCATTCCTTGAAGTTTCTGGTGATGCCAATCAGTCGTGCCGTTGAGCTTGTCAAAATACTTTTCCAGGCTCGTGTCGTGGCTGAGGATAATAAACTGCAAACCGTCAGGCACCGCGCCGTAACGCAACAGCGTACGCATCCCGTCCATCAACGCGAACTGATGCCCAGCGTCAAAGCTCGACGTTACGTCGTCAAGCACCATGAAGCGCGGGGCGCCGCTATGCTTTATCGCGGCCGCCAAGAAAATCGAAGCAGCCACAGCATTGCGATAACTCTCTGAGAGCAACGCCCGTGCGCTAAGATCGTGCAAACCAAAGAAATCCGCGAGCGTGAGGTCCACATTTTCGCTATTTTGGGCCCGTATCAGCGTTGGCTTGACGTCCGGCCCGCCGCGCACAAAGTTGACGAATAGCTCCTGACATGAGGTCTGGATCTCACCGATCCGCTCGTTCGCCAACGTCGCCTCCGCGTCGGCGAACGCTTGGCCAGCCTGGGTGATGAACGACTTCCAGCGGTTAAGGAGCTTAAGCTTGTCCTGCTTCGCCTTCAAGCTCGGCTCCGCGGTTTCGTATTCGAGCACCGCATCGCGGAACTGCTTTGCGAAACTGAGCGTACGAGTTACCTGCACAAGCGAGGGCGGCAGTTGCGCTTGCAGAGTGGCAGTCTCCTCTTGCGCGCGCTCCAGAGCGCCAGCGCGGAGCTTCTCAAGGTCGGATAGCCGATCACTGATTTTCTCCAGATCAGCAGTCGTCACCTCACCCTTCTTTACCGCAAGATCGAAGGCCACGTGCAGCCGATCACTCGTACCAATCGCCATGGCCGGTGCCTCTTCGATCTGGCGAAGCTTGGCGATCCCCGGCGCTGTCGAAACCTCCTTTGCGAGTTCGACGCCGAGTTGGGCAGCCGTGTCATAAAGGGCAATCTTGCCCTCCAATCTGGGCTTCAACGGCGCTTCGCTCTTTGCCTCGCAGACGGGGCATTGATTTGGATCGTGCCAGTCAGTTCCCGTAACAACCGCCAGCGCATCCTTCAATAGAGTGTGCAGCGCCTCAGCGCCGACGGCACGCACTGCCTCATCTCGTCTCTTCGCGAGATCGATAAGCCGATCGACATCGCTGCCATCTGCACCCACAACAGAGATCGCCGATAGCGAAGCCACCGCTCCCGTCAGCGAATCGAGCGTCTTTCGTGCCTCCCCACCTTCCTCCCTCTCGATTGCCTTCTCTGCAGCGTCGAAATCGAGGTCCATGACCGAGCCCTCATCCAAAAGTGGCTTGAGCAATGCGATACCGGACAATGCGGCAGTGACGGCGGTCTTCAAATCAGCGAGCTTGTCGATGGCGGCGCCGCCTACACCCGCGACTTCGTCGTGAGCGGCAATGACGCGTCTTTCAACGCCGCTCAGCGCACGCGCGGCGGTAGTCACCTCCGCGTCTAGCATAGAAAGGCCGAGATCGCTGTTGATGTTCTGCGTCCTCTTCGAACCGTCGAGCGCTTGGCGGAGCCTGGAATAACGGCTTAGCCCCACCAGCGATGCGAACGACCGACCCCGATCTAACGCCGAAATGTCGACCAGATTGGCAAATCGGCCGTAATCGACAAGGACAAAATCCTCCTGCAAGCTCACGAGGAACTGCTGCGGATCCGCATGCCCGCTCGGTGATGTCACCAGACGCGCGCCGTTGGCCGCACGCGTTACTTTGATCGTAACATCTGCTGTCCCGTCATCGCTCACGAAGGTTAGGTCGATCGTCGCCTGCTGACCGGGATGAAATTTGTTGACGATATAGCTGTCGCCTTGTTCGGCGTCCTGCATTGCCTTCAGGCGTGGAACTGTGCCGTAAATGGCGTAATGAATGGCTTCGAAGATAGAGCTCTTCCCGACACCATTTGGCGCGTGCAGCGAGTTGACGGCGTCGGGTTTAAATTTGAGTACAAGCGGGTCGCCGTCGTTATTGATGCCGCGAAAGCCCTCGATTGTCAGGGCACCGAGAAAATAGCGGGTCACGACTTTTCGCCCTCTAGGGGCTTCGACAGATTGTCGAGCGCGGTCAAAACAGCTTTATGAAACTCGCCAATCGTTGCGCGGTTCGGCGTTGCATCGCCACCTTTCTCAATAAGCCCCAGATTGTCGAACAGGATCTTCGCACATTCGGGATCGAGCTTTTCCGCCTCCGCTTTAAACAGTGCGAGATTGTCGTCGAAAGAGTTATCGAGTTCAAACTTCATGTGCGCGCCCTTCCCAATACGCTACGTCCGATGCCGTAAAAAACAGAACGCTCTATTTATAGTAGAAAATCGATTCGGCGAACATCCACCACTTCGGAATCAGCTATGAACAATCGCCAGCGTAGATTCAGTAAATAAAAGGCGGGAAGCTGGTGCGGGTGATCGCTACCTTTGGTGAGAATATTTCAAATAAATCTCTCCAGCGCGACTATCAGTCCGTGAAGGATGCAAATCGCATAAAGAAAATGCGGGTGAAGAGGTAGACCGACGAACAGCCGTCAACTGTTTCTGGCCGCTGGCTGTGCGTTGACCGCCGCGCGGGAACGCGGCAACCCCAACCTGTGGTCCTGGCATTCCTCAAACGATACCCCATGCCCGAAACCTCCCCAACTCCGTCATCTCCCTCAAACCGAGCTCCCGAACAATGCGCCGCGCCGCCTGCGGCGTCACCTCCAGCGTTTTCGCCACCATCCCGGCCGACACCAATGGCTTTGCCATGACCAGCTCGACCAGTTCCGGCAGTTTTGAAGACGTTCGCCGTCCTTCCAGCTTCCTCTCAAACAGAGTGCGGGCCAAAACCAGTCGGTCATGTTCCTTCATGCCGATCTCGGCGGCCGCCAAAAGCCCATGGGCGATGGCCAACATCCGCGTCTCCCGATCGCGATGCCGGCGCCGATCGACGGGGACGGTTTTCAGGCCGAGATTGAGGGCGGCGAGATGGGCGCCGGTGGTGATGTCGGCCTGCCGCAGGATGGACGCGGCAAAAAGCCGGCCAAGCCAAGGGGCGTGCTGGAGGACGGCAAGCTCGTTCCAGGTATCGAGGGCGACGATCGCCTGCAGCACCGCCGGCAATCCTTCGGCCCGCCGCAACACGCTGCGCCATTCGTCGATCCGGGTGTCCTCATCCCAGTCAAGATCATAGACGAGAGGATCTCGTTCGCGGGTACGGACGCATCTTCAGTCGATCGAAAAGCAGGACGAGATGTTCGCGCCGCGTCCGCGGACGCTCGAAGTACCGTTCGATCTCACGATGATCGACACCGATCTGCCGCGCCAGAAACCGCAGGACGCCGAGAGGCAGGATCTCGCCATCCGCAAGCGGTCGGCCCAGGCATCGCAGTGTGGCCAGAACACAGGCAAGGCCCAGCCGGTTCGATGCCTTGTTCTGCCGCATGATCAGGTCGAGATCCGGCCTGTCCATTGTGTAATGTTTGGCGATCGCCCTTTCGTCGTCCGGGATGGTCGTCGCCTGTTGCCACCATGCCTCGCTGAGCAGTGCTCTTTGTGCCATCTCTGATCTTCCAGTTTTCGTTGTGGAGAGTGCAGCGAACTGGAAAATGCGTGTCCGACAAACGGACGTTTGGCGGCGTCCACAGATATTGTCCGTAGACCTTGCCATTCGACGTCAAATCGGACATTGTCCGCTTTCAACGAGAAAACGGACAGATCACGCGTTATGACCGCCATCGGCTATGCGAGGGTCTCGACCGGGGACCAGGATACAGCCTTGCAAATCGACGCCCTGCGCAAGGTGGGTTGCGAGAAGCTGTTTGAAGACACGGCTTCGGGTGTGAAGACCGATCGTCCAGGGCTGACTGAGGCGATCCGCTATGCTCGGGACGGCGACACGCTGACGGTCTGGAAGCTCGATCGTCTCGGCCGGTCGATGAAACACCTGATCGAAATCATCACCGAGCTGGAAGCCAAGGGCGTCGGTTTCCGCTCCATCACCGAAAACATCGATACAACGACATCCGGTGGCCGTCTCGTCTTTCACCTGTTCGGAGCGCTGGCCCAGTTCGAGCGCGATCTCATCCGAGAAAGAACCCGCGCCGGACTGCAAGCTGCAGAGGAGCGCGGCCGACGCGGTGGCCGACAAGTGGTCGTAACCCCGGAGAAACTTGCCAAAGCCCGTCAGCATCTGGCGGCCGGTTTGAACGTCCGGGAAGCCGCAGCCCGCGTGAAAATCGGCAAAACCGCCCTGTACGAAGCTCTCAGGGCCGAAAAAGCACCGACATCAACGGTTAAACCAACCTGAGTTCCGGATACGTTCTCAAAAGCCGGACAGAATTACCACTTTCGTGTCGTGACGCCATCAGGCGCATTTCATAGGCCGTCCATTTTACCATGAACGTCGCCATGTTGCTCCCGAAGCCGCTTGGATCGAGCCCAGACGATGGAGGAGATTGACACTCTGCCTATCATCCCGCGGTTCGCTATAGCCCGGACGGACTGCGCTTGGAGAGTCGGTTGGGCACCACCGCGCCGTCCGCGTCGGCTCTCTGGATGATCGGCGGCGAGGCCGCAAGCCATGGTGCCTGTCGCACGCGCCGCATGGCCTGGGCGCGCCGGCAGATCTGCAGCTTACGGAGGATGTGGTGGACGTAGTGCTTCACGGTGGCGATGCTGATCGAGAGTTCGTTGGCGATTTCCTTGTTGGACAGGCCGTCGCCGATCAGTCTCAGCACCTGTCCTTCCCGATGTGTCAGGCCCTGGTCGAGGGCGTCGGCATCCTGGTCCGTCTCCCGGTTGAACAGGGCACGCAGCAGGCCCCCGGAGACTTCGGCGCTGCAGTTCAGCCTTCCCGCGAGCGCGTCGTGCATTGCCTGTCGCAGATGGTCCACCGAGGCGTCGCGATCGACATAACCGATGAAGCCGGCGCGGCCGCAACGAATGATCTCCTGACGCTGTTCGACCAGGCCGAGCGCCACGAAGGCGATATGGGGGAATGTCACCGTCGTGGCGCGCACTTCCCCGAGATCGATCCCCTGCGTGACGTCGATCAACGCGACCGTCGCCGCCGAGGTGGCGTGCGCGTGGCGAAGCGCCACGATATCGGAATAGATGCCCTGAAGGACGATATCGTCGTGCTGCCGAAGGCAGGCCGCCAGACCGTCACCAAATAATCGTATGGGAGTTACGATTACCAATTTCATGCCGCTCCCCCCCCCCCTCTATTTACCGTGGGAGTGCCGATTGGAAACTAGCCTGAAGGATTACCCCTGAAATGCTCGGGCTAATTGTCCAAAAGTATAAGTCATGGTCCGGAAAATGCAATCCCGGGACAGCTTGGAGTCGTTCTGTGTAGCAACCTAGATTCCGCGAAAGTTGAGCTTGCGCGGTTGTCCTATTTTTTTCAAAGTTAACCGTCCGAAGTCAGAGGTTGCGGCCGGAGACAATTCTCAGGTCTGAACGCACTGGATTTGTTGAAGAAAAACTTCATGACGCTTCTTCCGGCCTTCTACCGACGATTGGATTTCTGCTTTCTTGGGTGTGGCTACACCTGCCGCCGGTCGAAAAGTTCAGATCTGGGACAGAATTCCAAGGTGCTCACGTATCTTGACACGTCTGATTGTGTCGTCCGCTCCGCTGCCGCCGAGCTGTAGGGCTGGCTCGAACGCATAGCACTCGTCGCGATCGGGGGGTCCCAGCGCGGGGGCCATGCGCTTGTACTGGGATGATCGGAGAATTTTCTCCCTCACCTCTTCGTCGCACATGAGCATGAACATCACGACGATGTTGTCGGTCACGCGGCTGAGGCTTCCGTGATGGACGTCGAAGCTATAGGCGGCGCCGTCGCACCAGATATAGAGGTGTGCGAAGGCGGATCGGACGAATACGACCGGCGTGCCTTTCTCGAATTCCGCAAGGTCGCCGATAATGTCGGAGAACTGCCCCGGATCGACCATCCACAGCAGGCGGTCGCCATAGGAGCACCAGCCATTCTCGCGCCAAGCCTGAAGGATCTCTTCGGGGAGGAGGTCGGCATAGGCGGAAATCTGCTCGGCGCCCGGAATGATCCGGTCGTCGGCTGGGCCATAGAGTTTCTCGAAGTCCTCGAATGCGCTCATCGCCTGTCCTTTCGGGTGGTCGTCATGCTTCCGTGAATGCGACTGCCTGGAGCTTCACATTGATCCTTTGCTTGGGCCAATCCTTCTTGTCGATCGCCTTGACGCCTGTCTCGATGTCTTCGACCTTTGTCTTCCACTGCGAGCCGATCGACGAATTGATGTAGCGGGAACCGAGCTTCGCTATCGTGTTGAAGCCACCTGCAACGAGATCGGGCTCGTGCAGCGCCGCAAGACGGGCGAGCTGGAATTCGATCTCCGTGGGGGTCATATTACGGGATTTGAGATCTTTCCGGTAGAGCTCGCGGACCTCTTCCTGCGGTACCGACGATCCGCGACCGCTCGCATCGTAGGACTTGCGGTTGTCCTTCCAGTCCTTCACCGAGATGACGTTCAAGCCGTCCTCCTGGCCCTTGAGCTGCTGGGAGTAAACCGACAGGATGTACTTGCCGGTGTTGCATTTGAAGTCGATCGACACCTGCTTCATCGGCGTCAGGGTGCTTGCGGCAGCCGCGGCGGGCGTTCCGACGGTGATGATGCCCATGTTGCGCTCGAGCTTGGGATTGATCGCCGCACTCACCCACCAGCTTCCGCCACGTTCGAAGACGTCTATCGACGCAAGGCCGTAGCGCGCCTTGATGCTGGCGAGGATTGGGATCAACAGGGGCTTGGTGAACCCGTTGCCCAGTCGCTTGGCCGCGGCCGTCGCCGCACTGGCGGCCAGGTCGAGCCGCTTCAGCGGATCCTTTGGCACGCCGGCCTGGACAATGCCCTTGCCGAGCTTCTTGGCCATTCCGACGATCCAGCCGATCAGCCAGTCCAGCGCCTTGTCTATCGGTGCGCGGATCTTGTTGATCACGCCCATGATCTTGTCCGCGACCTTGCCCAAGCCGGCGAAGCCGGCGAGGAAGTTGATCGCGAGCGACAGCAGGTTGGCGAGGATCCCCTCGACGCGTTGCGCGGCCGGGGCGATCTGGCCGGCGGCGATGGCCACGATCGAGTCGATGAAGCTTTTGACGACTTGGATGATCTGCGAGATCTTGTTCACGAAGACCATTACGGTGTCGTAGATCGACAGGATCGCCGAAATGAATCCCGCTCCCGGTATGAACATCGAGATCAGCTTGGGGATCGCCTTCTTCACTACCGTGTCGACCACGAAGTCGGTGATGCCGCCTATGACCATGTCCTTGAGATTGGCGAGCTGCTCCTTGATGAGATCCCAGGCGGCGGCTGGCCCCTCGCGAACGAGCTTCACGACGATGTCGAAGCCGGTCTCCAGTGCCTTGACGACCGGCCCGCCCACGGCCGTTACCAGCTTGGCGCGGATATTGGCCCAGGTCAGGCCCAGGACCGAGAATGCGAACTTGGCGATCTCGACGAGGGAGAATGCCTTGGGGATGTAGATCCCAGGAAGGGAGCCGGTCAGCCAGTCGATCAGCCCCGCCTTCAGATGCGTCAGGAAGTTGCCGGCGAAATCGGTGAAGCCGAGCTTGGCGGCCTTTACTAGATTGCCGACGAAAGGCAGGGGATTCTTGAGAATGCCCTTGAGCGCCGCACCCGTCTTCTTGACATAGACGAGCGCGCCGGGGCTAACCACGTCGAAGACGATCTCGAGCAGTGTCCATGCCGCGCCGAGGCCCCAGCTGACGAACTGGCCGACAAAGCTGCCGAACACGTTGACCAGCTTGCCGAAGGCCTTGAACGGCAGGACGAGGTCGCTGATGTCAAGCGCCTTGAGCGCGGCGATGAACAGGGCGGGGATCTGCGACACAACGCCCTTGAGACTGGCCATCGCACCCTGGAACCAGGCCCAGATACGCGGCAGCGCCTTGGCCTTCTGGATGTTTTCCCAGATATCTTCCTGGCCGATCAGCTTGAGGAAGCCGCCCACGAAAGCTTCGGCCGTGGGCGCGACCTTCTCTCCCGTCACGGGGTCCTGGCCGAGCACTGCCTTGAGCAGGTCGTAGCCGCGCGTGCCCTCGGCCAGTTTGGCGAGAGGCATCAGCACGGCCTCGCGTATGAAGCCGAGTATGTCGCCGACAAGCGTCTTGCCGAAGGAGATGAGCCGGTCGATCGGTTCGGTGAAGATGCGCTTGCCGCGCTCCCAGACGTCGCCGGGGCTGAGGATGTCGCTCCAGCCCAATGAATCGAGGAATTTGGTCAGCGCCTGCTTGAGGGCGCCGCCCACCATGCCTAGCGAGCGGATGTGTCCCTCCGCCCAGGCGGCGACCTTCGCCAGGATGCCGTACTGGTCCAGCGCCTGCGCGATAAGCGCGCCGGTGATCGAAATGAGCTCCAGCATGCCCCTGAGTATGTTGGCGGTGCTGCGCTCGACGGGTGCCATGTTGATCGGATTGATTCCGAGCACGATGGTCAGCAGCCGGAAGCCGGGAATGTAGTTGGCCTTGTCGGCGATGTAGTCGAGCGCGTCGCTCAGCCCGAAGCGCTGAATCTGCGGCTCGCTGCGCTCCGAGATGTCTGGTGCGGCGCTGCGCTGGACGGCGGCGCCCTGCTGGATCGTATGCGTCAGCTCGTGCGCGATTAGCTCCCGGCCGGACGAACTCTCCGGCTGGAACTGGTTGCGGCCGAAGAAGACGTGCTGGCCCACGGTAAAGGCATGGGCGTTGAGACTGGCGCTCTGCTCGGCGGCGGCATTTCCGGTATGGATGCGAACATTGCCGAAATTGGCGCCAAAACGCGGTTCCATGAAACTGCGAACGCTGGCCGGCAATGGCGCGCCGCCTCCCGCCGGCGAGATGGCCGTGGTCAGAACCGGTGGCGCGGCGGGGCGGGCCGCACGCTGGATCGGGGTCTTCCTTGCGTCCTCGTCCGGCTTGACGGCGGGCTGGGCCTCCCTGGCGGCACGTTGCACGACCTGTTTCTTCTTGCTCTGCTCCTCCGGCCTGATCGCCGGCGCCTTTGCAGGGGCCTTCGCGGGCTCGCCCATTTGGACGATCTTGCGCGCGGTCCGCGTTGCTTCGAGCTCGGCGGGATCGCTTGGCTGGGAGACCCGCGCGGTCTGGATGGAGACGGGGGATGTGACGGAAACGGAGACAGCCCTCTGTCCGGGGCGTGCGGCCGTCGATAACGTCGGCTGGCTCGCCTGCGCGCGCGGGGTCGCGGCGGGAGAGGTGCTTGTGGCCGCGCTCCGCTGGACGATATGGGCGGGCGGTCGCCGCTCGATCGTCGGGGAGGCACGAAGTGGCTGGTGCTGCTCTGCCACGACTGCGTGACCTTTTCAGTTTCACGTCCGTTCCGGTTTCGCGCAGGGATCCTTGCCGCCGTTCTGCTCGCACCAGACCCGGGGGTCGCGCATCAGCATCGGACGAACGAACCGCCGGACGCTGTGATTGACCGACCATTCCCCGATCTCGCCATTCTCCAGACCCTTGGTGTCGGTGCGCGTCAGAACGGCCAGGACGACCGCGTCGTCGTGGCAGCCGCAGCAGTCGCATCTGCCGGCATAGTGATCCGCGTAGCAGGGCGAACAGGGATCCGCTCCCCAGCCCTCGGACGTACGCGCGGACGGTCCGGTCTTCATGTCGGCGGCGAGGCTCGTATCCGCGTTCGCGGCAGCGGCAGCAGCCTTGGCCTTGGCCGCCGTCTTCGCGTCGACCGCGGGTGCCGGGACCGGGGTCGATGTCTCGACGATCCCTCCCGACGTGTCGGGGCCCTGTGTGCTGGGAATGGGAATTTCCGTGCAGCCGCACGCACATCCCGCGGGGTCCGTCTCGACGATGCGGATCTCGTAACCGGCATGTTCGCGGGTGGTAACGCTGGTGGCGTCGTCATCGTCGCAGGAGCAGACGGCGGATCGGGGCGCGCAGCATTTCTGGGTCAGGGCGAGCGTGACCCACAGCTTGGGCTTTAGCTTCTTGCCGCCGCAGGGGTCTATCGTCAGCGTTTCCGTCTGCGGCAGATGGATCGGCTCGCCCTCGCAGGTGAGCGCCACGCCACTCTCGACGGTGACGATCAGCTTGCCGCAGGAAATCCGCCTATCGACGATCAGGCCGCAGACGACGCCGCATCCGAACAGCGAACGAAACAGCAGCCGGCTGAGATCGCGGGTATAGTCGACACCGACCCGGAGGTCGTCGTCGCGCAGCAGCAGCCCCGGACTGAACCTTGGCCGGACAAGTGTCGAACTGCCTTTGGCGACGGTGACGCAATTGTCTTTCGGGCTCATCGAATGTCTCCTTTATGTGGTGCCGGGCGCCCGCTGGCGTTGCTGTTGGACATTGGCCCTGGGGACCGGTGGAGGCGGGATGCGGCGCGCGACCGTGAAGGTGGAGAGATAACTGTCCCCGGGTTCGCCGCCGCCTGTCGGGATGGGCGCCCGGCCGCGCGGATTGGCATCTACGGACTGGCCAAGGCAGTCGATGATGAAGTCACCCCGGATTTCGATTTCGACATAGCATTCGCCGCGCAGGAAGATGCTGCCGTCCCCTTCGACGCCGTCGCGAAGCCAGGCCCCGCTGACGACCATGCGCATCCTTCGTGCGTGACCGGTCGAATCCTCGTCTTCCGGCAGGACATCGATGACCGGCACGCGGTAATATTCGCGCCAGCAGCCTTCCGTCTGGTCGCTCATGACGGCCATGGTGAAGCAATCCGGCCTGATCGTGTCGACGCGCACCGGTCGAGAAAACGTCACCCAGAAGTCCGTGGTGGGATAATCGACGTAATCGGGTTCCTTGGTGTCGAAGCCCAGCGACGCGAGGAACTGGTCGAACGGGACCGGCGGGGCGTCGCGCCGGTGCCAGGGCGCCCAGCCGATCTCGACGATGCGGGTCAGGTCGCAGCCGTTGATCAAATCGAAGAGCAGGTCGTTGCGCTTGACGAGGCGGCGCGGGCCGCAGGCATCCAGGATGGCACCGATCGACCAGTCGCCGCAATCGTCGCGGCCGAGCCGCAGGCAGGCGAGCGGCAGGCCGTTTTCCAGGTCTGCCTTCGTGCATCCGTCGACGTCCTCGAGCCGCATGCAGTCGACGCCGACCTGCAGCCCGGTCAGGTGCTCGCACAGGCACAGGCAGCCGCCGCGGCCGTGCCCGCCGTGTCCGCCATGTCCGGCCCCGAGCCGGTGTCGTATCAGCTCCTCCAGCTCCCGGCTCAGGGCCGCGATCGACGGCTCGTCGCGCGGCTCCTGCCGAAGGAGTTCGGCGAGCTTCGCGCGGACCTCGGCTTCCTTTTCCGCGCTGCCGTCATCGGCCTCGCCACAGCACCCGCCGCCCGCGTCGCACTGGCAGTCGAGTTCGCAGACATATGGCTTGCAGCATTCCGCGCAGTCGACCTTCCGCAGCGAGTAGATCACGATTTCGCAGGTTCGGTCCCATTCCTTGCGCTTGCAGTCGCAATCGCCCTTGAGCATGACCGGGTCCAGGGATTGTTCGGCGTAGTGGGCGCTCAGGAGCCAGCAATCCTCGACATTGGCCTCGACCTGTTCCAGGCGTCCGTCGAGCTTGCCGTCGACGCGCAGCGGTCTGCCGTCACTATCGAGGATGACGAGGTTGTCAAGCTCGACATCGATACTTCCCACCTGCCAGAGCTCGCGACCGGCGCGATCGAGCGCCAGCCCCTCGCCGATGCGGATGACGCCCGCGCCCGACTTTCCGTTGATCGTGAGGGCAAAGCCGTAGACCACTCCCCAGCCGTGGATGGCACGGTTGAGCAGGTGTCGGCGCCCGTTGAGGAACTGCTGCTCGGAAAGATAGGACTGCGGCGTCAGCCGCTTGCCGATGAAATAGTTGTTGCGTCCGCCAGGGGGGCACGCGTCGTCGCAGCAACTGGGAGGCACCGCCCTTGCCCGGCGGGATGTCGACCTGTTTGGCATATCCATTGCTCGTACCCTCCTTCGGGCCGCCTATTGCAACGAGGAACTTCCCGATATCCGATCGGGTATGGTTGTGCGTTCATTTCCGCCGAGCCGGGCCAGCCCGGTCACGGCATCGGTGCCCAGCCGCGCAGGCGGATCATCGTCGAGAATGAGATCGTCGTGGAGTTCGTTCCGGATGGTGAAAGCCCTGCGGCCCAGCCAGCGCAGCTCGACGCGCGCCGCCGCTGGCAGCACCGACTCGATGAGGTCGCGCAGCCAGGGCGACCAGTCGCGCTCCTCGGCCGAATCCAGCGCAAGGTCGACGCGGATGCGGCCGGCGAGCCGTGCGGTTATGTCTTCCGGCTCGCCGCAGGCAAGTCGCGCGCTTCCCAGCATCGCCTTGTTGCCGAGTTCCGACGCCGTCTTCGGAAGTCCCGCGAGCATGGCCGGCAGCCGCGCGCCGGGGCAGCCGTCGTGGCCCAGCCGCGCTACGCCATAGTCCGCCATGAGATCGACGATGCGAAAGCGGGGCGGCTCTCCCGGAAGCAGGGATGCGAGCAGGAGTTCGAGGCCCCGGCGGGTTCCGTGGGAATCCGCCAGCGCTCGGGCATTGACGACGATCCTGCGCTTTTGATCGGCGGACAGCGCGTCGTGCCATGGCAGCCCCATCCATCGCGCGACGAAGTCGAGCCATTCCGGCGGGGCGGTCTTGGGATGGATGTTGTGGCCGAGATCGGCTATCCGTCCGTCCAGATCCTGCGTGGTGGCCTCGAGCACGCCGACCAGCCCGCGCAGGAAGCTGCCGGTCTCGAATTCCCCCCGGCGATAGATCGCGGGGAGATTGTCGATCAGCATCAGGCCCGGATAGTGGACGACAAGTTGCCGCAGGCGCGGCATCCCGCTGCCCGGCGCGGCGATGATGGCGATGCCGATGCAGAGATAGGGGTCGCGGATGTCATGGAGTGGAACCGAGAACGTGCTGGCCGGGCCCGGCTCGCTGCCCTTGCCATGGAAGACGAAGGTACGGACCGGCGCCATCGCCTCGCGCCAGCCATGGAGCCGGTGCGGTGCGGGCACGGCGGCATTGGCCAACTGGCCGGCGATCGTGTCGCGCATCGTGCTGTCGTCACAGGATGCCAAGCTGATCTCGATGGTACATCCTTCGGGAAGGTCCGCGTCTGCTTCGATGCGGGTCCAGCGCTGCCCTGTCGCCGCGGGCGATTGCAGTGCCGGCGTGACGAGTGTGGTGCGCAGCTCGCCACTGTCCAGTGGCACCGTTCCGGCGGGCTCGAAGCGCAGCAGCCCGCTCGACGTGGTCACGCACAGACGCCGGCGATCCGCGACCAGCCCGGTAGGCATGCCGTCGAAGGCAGTGTTTCCAAGGACGTCACCGCCGTCTCCAATCGTCAGAACCCGAGAGCGGCCGCCCGCGGCACGACCATCGACGCCGGCGATGAACAGCCTGTCGCAACCGTCGTTGCCGATCACGGTGGCGTCGAAACAAGGCCGCAGCGTCGTGATCGGCATGGATGTCAGGATCGTGCCTGTCTCCGCGTCGATCCAGCTAAGCCGGGTTCCTACCTCGGTCAGCACGACGACATCTCGGGTGCGATGCAGATAGGCCAGCTGCGGGCCGTGGCGTGGAGGGGCATCTTGTTCGGCAGGCAGATCCAGCGGGCGTTCGGAATCGATCCTTCCGGCGCGGTCGACATGCGCGAGGCTATGGTGCCCGGATTCGTGGACCAGCGCGTAAAGCGAGCCATGGGCACCGGCCGCGATGTCGACGACCTTGCCGCTGCCGGTGGCGACGACGAGCAGGCGGCTGAGGCTGTCGATATCCAATGCCTGCAGCGTCCCTGCCCGATCCAATGTCCAGAGAATTCCAGGCGCGGCGACCATCCGCACTGTCCCATCGGCCCCCGTCGGCGCAGCCAGGGCAACGGGCCCGGTATCGCCATCGTGCAGGCGCTGGATCACGCCGGCGTCGTCGCGCCAGATCAGGTCGCCGGTGTCGGTGATCGTCGGGGCGATTGCTCCACGCGTGGCGACAAGCTGCGGCGGCGTTCCCCAGGGTGCGGATGGGGCCGGTCCCGCGCCGGAGTCGAGCGCCTGGCGGTCGGCGCCGACGAACAGGCAGCTGGCCCATTGCGCCTTCGTGGCGAAAAGGAAGGCCGAGGTCCGGGACGGGCTCATGTCGATCCCCCCTCCCCTGGCCGAACCGCCTTGATATCGGAACCGTCGACGTTGAGGCGCGGCAGGCCGGTTGCCGTCAGCGTCACCTGGTCGGCCGTGACGCCCTCGGCCGGAAGGAACCGGAGCTCCCGAACTCGCCGGACCTCGGGCAATGCCTCGATCCAGGCCGACACGTCGCGCGCCGTCACGTTGAGGCCGAACGGTCTTGCGGGGATCGCCGGCGAAGGGCTGACCAAGGTGAGGCGTCGGGCCAGTTCCTCGAGAATGCGTTTCTCCACCTTGGACGGCTCGATCCGGGGCTCCGGCTCGACGGTGCCGGCAATAGCAAAATCGACATAGCGCGGCGCGGCGACGACAATGCGGGTTCCCAGCAGAAGGCGCGCGTTCAACGCGCGTTGCACCGCCGCCAGCCAGCGGCCGGTTTCCGGAACCAGTTCCGGCTCCCGGCCCTGCTGTCTCGTCCGCATGACGATGAGCTGCATCGGCTCACCGGCAAGGCTGCCGCTGGTCGGCGGCCGCATCCAGGCACGACTCACCTCAAGGTAGGGAAGGCCGAGCGCCGCCGTCTCGAAATCCCCCGCGCTGACCAGCGCATGGCCTTCGCGAATGGCGATCCGGGCCGCGCTGCGTTGGTCGATCAGCCCGGGTGCGTCGGCGCCATCGGCGATCACGTCGATATTCATGCCAAAATTGCCGGCGAAGCCGCGAACCACCCATTTGCGATTGGCCGCGACATTGCCGAGCCTGCCGTCACTGGCGGTATAGCGTGCAATGATCGTCGTTTCGGCCGGCGGGATCGCCCCGTTTATGCCATTGCCGAACATCACCCTTGCTGCGGCCGGATCGAAGGCGAAGACACGATCCTCCGGGCCGGCATCGGATAGCCGCTCACATTGCGTCCATGGCGCGATTGCGCCGTGTCGTTCGACCTCGATGACCACCGGTGCCGCGCCCGGCGGAAATGTGATGCCGGGTGTTTCCAGGTCGAACTGCTGGTCGGGATTGCCATCGGCGTCGTGCTGTTCCTCGACCATCCTGTGCTGGACGATGGCAAGGACGTTCGGCTCGATGCGCAGCAGGCGCGGTGCGCGGTCGACGCCCGTCGGGGCGCGAAACTCGACCGTCGCCACCTTCGGCGCGCCCTCGACTGCAGAGATGTCGAGGACCATCACGCCCGTGCGCAGCATGCCATGGGTGCCATCCTTGATCACAGCCAGCGGGAAAGTCCCCTCCTCGGTGGTCAGTGTCACCTCGAAGGGGGCGCCTGTCCCGCTGCTCGCGGCGGCCTCTGCGCTACCCCGCTCCACGCGGATGCCGATGGACAGGGTGCTGTCTCGCGGCCGGTCGGTCTCGAAGAGCGGCAGCCAGCCGGTCGCCGACAGGACGAGTTCGAACACCACGCCGCGGCCGTCACCGTCGCCGAACGGCGCAAAGGCCGGTCCGCCGCGGACATTGGCGGAAAGATGGTCAGCCGACATGCCGTCCGGGAACCGGCTTCGAACCGAAACGATGCGCGCGGGAATCCAGAGCATCGGACGCGCCGGAAGGAAGCTCGGCACATTGCCGCCCGAAATGTGGATCGCGGTGTCTGCGGGTATGAACACCGCCTGCTGCAGCATCTGCGCCTGTGCATCGGGATCGTCGCGGTCTGGCCAGAGCAGGCCCCGAGCGGGCTGCATGCCGGTCGGCACGAGACCCATCAGGGCGGCATAGGCGGCGCGCTCGTCGCGGCGCATCCGCGACAGCGAATAGAGCTGCGCCTCGGTGACCCAGGCAAGCAGTTCGATCAGCGTTATGCCCGGATCATGCGCGTTGTGGTCCGTCCATTCCGGTGCGAGTCCGGGCAGGCGCGAGCGGCCGATCTCGACCAGGTCCCGATAGCGACGGTTGAAGAGAACGGGTGCAAGCCTCGTCACAGCGCGGCCTCCTTCGCCTTGAACGCTACGCGCACGCCATCGTCGGCAAGCATGGCCAGTTCGTTCGCGCGGATGCCGGTGGGCCATGGGTTCTCACTGCCGTCGCCGGACAGCTCGATCAGGCTGATGTCGAGGATGTTGTCGAGGCCGCCGATGTCGAGCAGCGCAACGGCGACGTCTTCCTCGCGGGGCGACTGCCCCAGCGGCCAGCCTTCTCCATTCGGACCGCCGCGTTCGGTATCGAAGAAGGCCCTAATGCGGCTGGTGGCGGTATCCGAAACGCCCGCCGCGATGTCGAGCGTCGCGATCGCGACCGTGACGTCGACGCGCAACATGCGGATGCCGGGTCCTTCGATCGTCAGCGCTCCGGGCGCGGCCAATGCCGGTGGGGCGATGTCGAGCAGCATGCGCCGCAACTCCCGCTGCTGGGCGCGGCTGGGGACCGGCCTGTCGCCGCGCATGACCGTGATCAGGCGGATGCGCCCGTTGCGACTGGTGCAGCGGGCCTGTACCACCTGGTCGGAGCGCTCCTGCGCGAGGCTCTCGAAATCGGACGCGGAGACGGCACGGCCACGATGGCGGAGGCGCGCGGGCGCGAATTGCAGCACGCGCTGCGGCGATTCCGTCGCGACGCCGCCGGCCGAGGAATCGGCGGCCCGCACCGTCTCGACACCCTCGACGGCGGTGACGAGATTGAGTTCGCTTCGCGCCACGAGGAAGTTCGCCGGCACCACGCCGTCGGTTCCGGCATCGGCGCGCTCGTAGCTGAAGGCGACGATCGCATCGGCGCCGGTGGGCGGGATCATGCCGTGCTGGCCATCGCCGAAACGTATCGTGCCGGTCGCCTCGTCCAAGGCATATACACGGTCCGTCGGAGCGCGGTCTATCGTGTCGGCGACCTGTTTCCACATCACCCAGTCGCCGGGCAGATCGGTGAGGTCGAAGAGGACGCTGTTCGGGTCCTGGTCCAGCATGGCGTGGCGTTCCTCGTCGCCGAGCGGCTCGCGCACCCGCAATTGCAGGCTGTTCTGCAGCACCGGGGGACGGGCGAGCGACACCGTCAAGTTCGGCTCGCCCGACGAGGCGCCCAGCAGTTCGCGCGTCATCGTCTCGGCGGCGCGCGCCCAGACGGCGTTGAGATGGGCGCCGCTCAGCGATGGTGTCCACGTGTCGTCGACAGCCGTCGGCGCAAGCCTCAGCCATGTCAGCGGCGGCTGGCCGAACAGTTCCGCCTCCGTCGGCACTACCGGGAAGGCCATTTTCAGCAGACCGCGTTCGCCGAGCGCGCAGGTGTCGTCCGCCGCGAGGACCGGGGTGAACCGGTTGCCGATCAGCACATCGACCCGCAGCGGGGCCATCGCGTCGTAGCCACCTTCGCGATCCACAGTGAACAGGACGTTGACCGGGGCGCCGATCAGGCTCGACCTGAGGCCGACATAGAGCGCGCGCTTACCGACCGAGCTCGCGGCCGTGGCAGCGGCTCGCGATGCCACCGGTCGTTCGGCGGCCGCATCCGATGTCGCTGCCCCCTGCCCTGCCTCGGCCGTGCATGCCGGGCAATCACAGCCCGCCTCGTCCTTCGGCGTGGAAGATCCCGGCTGGATGCCCGCCGGGCCAAGGCCATCGAGGCGGCCAAGCGTGGTGGCAAGCGGGGTGAAGACTTCGATGCTCGCGCCCGGCGTCCGGTTCGCGTCGCTCTGGTCGCGCAGCATGCCGCTGTCCCGCGTGAGCAGGAAGCGGGGCGGCGCCGATGTGTCGATGGCATAGGCAATGCCGACATCCAGCGCATAGGGCGGCTGGATGCCCTCGGTCGTCCGCTGCACGGTCTGCTTCGTCTGGTTGGAGTTGGGCACGGGCTCGGAGATGACGACGACATTCTCGCGGCCATAGTCGCCTCCGATTAGCCGCGCGCGGATCCAGTGAGTGGTCTTTCCCGCCCATTCCGACGGCCTGAGATCGGACGGCACGGTGAACCTTATGGTGCCCGAGTTTCTGAGGCTGTTGGTCCCGTCGTCCGCGGGAGCTATCTGCAGGTGTAGCCAGCTCGTGCCGTTCGAATATTCCCACGACAATGCGGGATTGGTGGCGGAATCGCCGAGCACCTGCGACCAGGCCGTCACGCTCTGGTCCACCACCAGCCGGAAGGTCGCGCCCTGGGGCGCGTTCTGCCATGCGGTTTCGAAGGCCAGGCGCGTGGGGTTGGTCGACACCGTCTCCTGGGCGATGACATTCTGGTGACGCGGCGACAGGTCCGGAAACTGCGGGTTGCCGCCGCCGAACATATCGGTGCTCAGCATCGCGTTATTGGCGGCGGACAGCGTCAGCGCGGGATAGACGGTGGCCTGCAGGGCGACCGGCGCCCAGTATCCGACGCCGGTTCCCTGTGCCGCCGCCGGGAATGGCGGCGTGGCGGTCGCCACCTGGGTGACCGTGTCGAAGGCGATATCGACGGCGGCGAGTTCCCCCGCATTGTCGCGAACCAGGATCCGGGACGGAATCGCCACCCCGGCCTGGAACGTAACCATGGAGGGATCGGCCGCGTCGACCGTCAGCTGGTCGACTGGGATGGCAACGGAAGTCCGGTAGATCTCGATGTTCCTCGGAGTGGTGTCGACGCGGCGCCACCTGTTGATCCAGAAGAACTGCGTGTTCACTCGCCCCGCCAGGCCGCGAACGCTCGTTCCTTCGACCGTCGACAGGACGAAATTGCCGTTGGCATTGTTGAAGCCGATCGTGTCGCCCGCGACCGCCAGGTTGGCCGGTGGCGATATCGCCACCGCCGAACGCAGGTTGTTGCTGGCTTCGGAGAGCGTGATGCGGCTGCCCAGCAGCGCCGAATACATCTCGCCGCGCTGGCTTCCCGCGAGAAACAGAAAGCCGTTCTGGCCGGGCAGCGGCACTTCGGCCAGAACGGAACTTCCCTCCAGCTCGCCGACGCCGGCCCCGGTGGGGATCTGGTAGAGGATATCGTCCCGGCCGTTGATGAACGGCTGCCAGGAAATCAGGCTCTGCCCGACGGCATTCTGGTCCCTCGCGATGAGGTAGGCGGTCAGGTGTCCGTCCTCGACACGGCCGCTGATCGTCGTGTGCTGAAAGAAGCTGATCCCCGGATCCAGCGCTGGTGAGGCGATCGGCGCTGCTGGGAGGCGGCCGACGCGCTGGGCCAGAAGCCCCGCATGTGCCGCATCGACGGCGACGACCTCGAGCTCGCCGGCATCTTCGAGCCCGCATGGCCGCACATCGGTGGCGATGTTGGCGATAAGCCGTTGAGGAGCCGCCGCCGCCACGATGTCGTAGACATCATTGCCGGCCGAGATGGCAAGCAGTCTGGTCGGCACCGTCGCGACGGTCGCGTGCCTGACCTGCACCACGTCCCGGATGTCGATTGGCACCTGGTGGCTGTCCTCCACCGCCTTCGGCGGCCAGATGTCCGGTGTCGTTGCATTGGCTGTCCGTGTCGACAGCCGGGCATCCTTGAGCGCGACCAGTGTCGCCTGGCCGTTCCAGTTGACGACGGAGAGGCCGTCGACCGGTGCGGTTGCCATCGTATCGAACGCGGGCTTGCCGAGGCTCAGCCACTTGCTCGCCGACCTGTCGGGCCAGGTCTCGACGCGCACCAGCACCTGGTCGCCTGCCGCGACCGCTATGCGGAGCGCCAATCCGTCGACCCACATGACGGGCGCCACGCTGCCTGTCAGTTTCAGGCCCTCGGGCTCGAGCGGGTCGCGAAGGCGGACAAGGCTGCCGGAACTTGTGCGCGTGAGTAGGTGAAGCGCTCCGCGCGCGTCGATGGCGGCGATCACATAGCCGAAGACGCCGGTGTTGGTGCCGCTCATCGACTGGAAGACGGAGTCGGCGATGTCGAACTGCATCCAGGCCGTGGCGCCGGCTTTGGAGAAGGCCTCGTCGGAACCCAGATAGAGGGTGTCGAACATGCGTGGTTCGCGGCCCAGCAGGTAGAAGTTACTTGGCGGGGACGACGCCGAATTGACGAAGACATCAGGGCGAAGCAGCCTGGTCCAGTCGACCGTCTTGATATCCTCCGGCACGGTCTCGCCGGGGGGCAGCGGATTGATCTTGAGTTCGACGCCGTCGACCGACGTCATCTCGGTGCTCATCACCTGGCGTGCGCGGATCCAGCGTGCCTGGGCGGCGCCGACCTGGGTTTCTTCTACCGCACCCTTGGGCTTGGTCAGGCGGATCGTGCCGCCGCTCCCGGCTCCGGGATCCTCGATCGCGCGCCAGCGGGCATCGACGTCGTCGGGGTTGCTGGGGTTCTCGGTCTTCCCCCAATATTCCCAGGTCACCGCATCTCCGAGCGGCGGCAATCCCGCGATCTCGATCGAACCGGCCGCCTCGATATCGAGCAGGTCGGAATCGCCGATATAGAGAATGTGTTCCTGCCGATTTCTGGCCCCGTCGAAAGGCCGGAACGTCGTCACCTTTCGCACCACGGTCTGGTTCTCGATCGCATCGGCGACGAGCGGCGGCTCGATGGTCAGCAGGTCGTCCTGGGCCTTGCGGATCTCGTACTGCGTGTCGCCGATCGCGATGATCATGCCTTCCGAGAGGCCGAAGCCCGGATCGAGCTGCAGCATGGTGGCCCCGGCAGCGGCGAAGCTCTTGAGCCGCCATTCGGTCGGCAGTGCCTCGATTGGCTCGAGCGAGGCGATCCCCGGAGGCGGCAGGTAGAACCTGTCGTTTGCCGGATCGACCCCGACGACGAATTCGATCGCCCCGGGAACGATCCTGAGGTCGGTTTCGGTTTCGAAGGTGACGGCGTCGCCTGCATCGGCCTGCATCTTGACGGGATGCGGCGCCGTCACTGGTGCCGTCGCCGTATCGGCCAGCTTGAACGCGACGGGCACCCGCGCCGGCCGTGCCGCCTCGGCCTTCATGCCGAGCCAGTCCAGGAAGCCGAGCGCCATCTTATCACCGGCGAAGTCGAGGCGCTCGGCGACCTCCGAACTGAAGCGCGCGGCGATCTTCAGCAGGGCAAGACCGAAATCCGGGCTGTTCTCGTCGCGGTTCCAGTTCGGCAGCCATGTCGCCGCGCGTGCGTCCAGTTCGCGCTGGAAATCGGCGGTGCGACGGTTCTCCAGTCGGGGCGCGGCGAAGCGTTTCATGACGTGCTGCCCTCCTTGAAATAGAAGGGGAAGACCAGGTTGCCGACCTGGTTTGTCCGGCGGATCCGGTATTCCAGTTCGATCAGCAGCAGTCCCTGTGACGGCAGGTTGTCGTCGATCGTCACGTCGTTGACTTCGATGCGGGCTTCGTAGCGCCGCAATGCCGCGACGATTTCCGAGCGGATGCGCTCCATGGCGGTGCTGTCAATCGCCTCGAACACCATGTCATGGATGCCGCAGCCGAAGTCGGGGCGCATGATCCGCTCGCCGCGGGCGGTTTCGAGGATGATGCGAATCGACTGGCGGATATCGTCCTCATGCTGCGCGGTCGCGACGGCACCGGTCCGCGGATCGATGCCCACCGGCATCGCCCAGCCTTTTCCGAGGAAGTCCTTGTGCTCTTCCATCGCCCCTACCCTATCATCACTGTCGCGGCGCCGGCGGCGATCGGGTTCGGCGCGCCGACCTCCACGATCATGTCGCCCTGCCGTGTCGCGAACATGCCGCCGATCCGCACCGTCATGCTGCCGACGAGGACCACGCCGCCGACATGGGGCTTGACGCCATCGACGAGCGGACAGGCATGCGTATCCACCAGGGTTCGCCATGCCGGTTGCCCCGCGATGAGAACGGTCGGGCAACCAGGCCCCGGCGCCAGTGGTGTACCGTGGCCGGTCTGATCGCCGATGCGCGCTGCCGGTTGTCCCATGGCTTGCCTCCTCAGTTGATGTTGACCAGCGCGCCGCGCACGCTCAGCGTGCCGGACGCCTTGACGTCGAGCGTCCCCGTCGCCTGGATGACGATGGTGGCCGCCCTGATCTTGAGTTCGCCCTTGGCCTCGATGGCTATCGAGCCTGCATTGCTGTCGATGCTGACGGAATTGCCGGCTCCGTCTTCCATTGTGATGCCGTCATCGGTGAGCGTGACCTTGCGACCCTTGTGGTGCAGCAGTTCGACGACGCCCTTGTCGCCATCGTCGAACAGCAGGTAGTGCTTCTTGCGCGACTGCAGGATGCGCTTGTCGTTCTTGCCATCGCCGTTGAAGCGCGGCGGCTTGTCCTTGCCGTTCCAAAGCCCGCCAAGCACGATTGGGAAGCGCACGTCCTCACGCTCGAAGGCGACGAGGACCTCGTCGTCCACCTCGGGTATGCAGACGAAGCCGCGGTCTGCCCCTGCCATCGGCGCGGACAGCCGGGCCCAGTAGCTCTCAGTGGGCTTGTCGTGCCAGGGAAAGCGGACCTTGACCCGGCAGAGGCTCTCCGGGTCCTTGTTCTGGGTGACGATGGCGATGGCGACGCCCTTGATCATCCCGCCGGATTCGTGGTCCGTTTCGCGCGCCATGTTCGGCATCATGTTCATAGGGCTGTCTCCTTGACCTTGAAGCGCGTGCGATAGCCGTTTCCGTCGACCTTGTGGGTCGACTGCTGGACGTAGTAGGTCTTCGAGAAGGGCGAGCCGAGATTGTCGAACTGGACGTTGGTGTCCGGCTTGATCTCGGGAATGCCGATGGACTCCGCGTCGCCGGTGAGAAACTGCTTGGCCCGTTCGTTGAGCGCCGCGAAAGCGCGCTTTTCGGCTTCGGCCTTGCTGAAGACCGGCTGGCGCAGCCGCAGGACCGGCTGCTTGGACGAATCCTTCACGAATGTCTTGAGCTGTTCGCCTGCGCTGCGGCCCTTGGCGTCCTTGCCGGATTCCTCGCCGGCCGTGGCCGTGCCGATAATCTTTTCCTTCTTCTTTGGGTCCCAGCCATAGACCTCGACCTTCGAGACCTGGCCGGCGAGATTGGCTTCGGGCTTGAAGCTGATCAGCCCCTCCCCCCAGAGCAGCTTCACGACAGCCGAGGCGGTGTCGTTGGGCTTGCGGAAATGCAGCGTGCGCTTTTCATCGACGAACAGTTCGTAATGATTGCGGTCGGCAAGCTTCTTCAGGAACTCGAAGTCGCTCTCCTGGCTCTGTTCTATCTGGGGATGACGCTCCTGCGTCCGCTGGATGTTGGAATTGAGGTTGTGGAAGCTGGCGATTTCCTCGGCGGCGTCGCTGTCCAGCGCCTTGGCCCAAGTGCGCGTATTCTTGCCCATGGTCAGCGGGAAGGCATGGTCATAGCCCGCCACCGTAAGCTCCGGCGTGCCCGACTCGGGAAAGCTGGTATTGATCTCGGTAATGACGCCGCTCGCGATCAGCGGCATGGTGCGGGCGTCGCCGTAGCCCATGGCGATCTGGAGCTCGGCGCCGAATTTCAGGAGGCCGAGGATGGGCGTGCCGCGTCCGGTCAGGAAGCTGTGCGACTTGATGTCGTAGCAGTTCACGACAGTGAAGCTGAAACGGCCCGCCGCGCCCAGCACCATGTCGACCTCGACCTGTGCCACGCTCATCAGGAGGTCGCGCATCACGTCGTCCCGCCCGAGGCGCACCGCGAAGGCTGGGGCGTAGAAATCGCCGTATTTGCTAGAGAGCGCCGAGAGATCCATTGGGATGCTCCATGGGTGGAAGGGTCAGCCAGTCGCCCGGCTTGATGTCGCGGGGATCGTCAAGGTCGTTGGCTTCGGCTATGCGGACCCATTCGCTCGGGTCGTCAAATTCCCGGGCGGCGATCGCCCAGAGGCTGTCACGACCGATCACCACCCGCCGCTTGGTCTTGTCGGCGGATTCGCGGCGCGGACTTTCGAGCTGCTGGCGCAGCGACCGATATTCCTTGAAGCTGACATTGAGAGTGGCGCGTGCCGGTGTGCCGTCGGGATGGAATTTCGAAACCTTCCGCCCCAGCTTCTCGATGACCCCGACGAACTCCATCGGTCCCCAGTTGAAGCGAACGGGCGGCGGCGCATGGAGATCACGATCGATCTCCAGCAGCGCCGAAATTTCCTTGAGCCGCTTTCCGACCGGCTCGGCTTCCTTCTTGCGGGACGAGGTCGGCCCTTCCGGGTCGGTATAGTCGTCGAGGAACAGCTCCATGCTAAGCTGATCGGCTTCGCCATTGACGAACTGCAGGATCGGCGACCCAAGGCCCGGGATCGCCATCGCCTTGTAGCTGTTGGTCCGGTCGAGGCTGTATTCTGTCGGGTTGAAGAGGACCGTGATGACCTTGTTGCGGTCGGCGCCGTCGAGCACCGTGATCAGGGCCTTTTCGAGCTGTTGCCTGCTCATGGCTCAGAGCCCCCTGCGTTCGCGTTCGATGCGCATGCGGCGCTCGACCTTGCTGATCACGTCCTCTGCGATGCGGTCGATCACGGCGGCGTCGATCCTGGGCGGCGACGGAGTGGCGGCGCCCCGCGCCGACCAGGCTGTGCCGGTGGATGCGGAGGGCATCGGCATGGCCCGAACGGGGTTTTCGGCCGTCCCGCCTGACGTCGGCGTCACGCTGTCGACGCGCCAGACGAGGTCCGGTGCGCGCCGCGCGACGGTCTGTGCCAGGGAATTGGCCGCGCCGCCGGTTTTTCCGGGCTGGAGCGGCGTTGCGCCGAGACCGGCGTGACGATGCACCAGAATTGCCGGTGCCGCGCTCCTGGCCGCGATTTGCGACACGGGGGCACTTGCCTGGGCCACACCATGTTGCCGCCGCACCGTCCGGAAGATGGTCGGCATGGGTTCGCCAACCCTCACCCTCAGCGCGCCGGCGGCGCTTTCGTCCCGTCCATGCCGTTCCGCCGCGGGCAGCATGGCGTCGCGATGCCGCAGCATCGTCATCTGCCGCACGGACAGGAGGTGGCGGTGCGTCACCATGTCGGACGAGACGATTCTTGCCAGCGTCTGCTCAGTCCGCGACCGGCTGGCGTGATGATGGGAAACATGGCGGGCTATCGTCGTTCTGCCCGCCACGGGACTGGAAAGACGCTGCGACAGGTTGGTCGTGGCGTGGAGCGTGGCGAAATGCAGCTGCAGCGACAGGCCGTGATAGGCGACGGTCGCGCCGCGCCATGTCTGCGGGCGGTGTGACGCGGCCTGGCATCGGCGCGTCGTCCAGACCAGATGCATGGGCCGCCATCCCGCCTTCGCAACGGCGCGGCGCGCCCCGAACCGCGAGAGCCGGCGGGGACGGAGGCCAATCCTGGCGAGCCCGGATCGGATCATCCCGCCCTCCTCAATCCGTGATGCGCCAGTTCTAGCGACTCCATCGACACCTGCGAATTGTTGGCGTCGAAATCCGAGAGCGCCCATTTCACCGGGATAGCCCAGTCGAGCTGCCAGGCCCAGGCCCGTTCGCCCGCCTCGTTCTGCAGGCGGATGCGAACATTCTTGCGCGTGACATTACCCTCGGAGGCATCGAATGCCCATTGCCAGAGGTCGTTGAACGCCAGGCCGCGCTCGAGCACCACGACGGGATAGGAAACCTGCGACACGAGCTTGTGTTCGTAGTCGTTGACGCCGCCCTCGCGGAAGGACTCGTGCTTGACCTCGCGCTGGATTCCCTTGACGCGCAGGAAGCCGGCGCTGGTTAGCCCGTCGATCTCGACGAGGAACCGAAAGCCGCGAAGTGGATCCTGACGTTTCATTGCCTGTCCTCAGATGTCGAACGGGTTGGCCGGCGCGCCGTTGAGCTTGCGATTGATCGTCGAGATCTCCCGGCACCAGCGGCGGCGCTCCGCATGGTCGAGCTGCATGATGTCGCTGTGGGACCAGTGAAAGTGATGCGCGATGAAGGCCATTTCCTCGTACAGCGACTTGACGGGATAGGCCTTCATGCTTCCCCCAGTGCGTTGATCCTATGGAGGCTGTGACCGTTGGTCCCGGCTGGCTTGCCGGGGGCATCGCCGCTCTCCCCACGCGCATTGAATTCGGCATACAACTCTTCGAGGAAGCCGAGATCCGAGGCGTAGAGTCCCTCGATGACCCCGGGATGGATGTCCTTGAGCGAGCCGAGGCACGTAATGACGCGTGCCAGAATGATGACCGGCAAATAGGCCTCGTTCTCCTGCACGCGCGGATCGCGCATCGGCAGGATTTCGTCGGCCGCCGTGGCGAGCCGCATCACGCCCTTGCGATGCAGCATGCCGCCGTCGTCGACATAGCCCCTGGGCAATTCGAAATCGATTTCCGTCAGGAAACCCGGATGTGCGGACATGGCGCTCTCCTACTTGATGCGTTCAATGCCTTCGTTGGCCAGTTCGAGCATCTCGATCATCACCTCGTTGCCCTTGCCGTTGAGGTCGGAAGGGTCGTACTTGACCGGCCAGCAGTCCGAGATGACGAAGCGGGCCATCTCGGTCTTGCCGGCCTCGTCGAGGACGCTGATCGCGATGTTGCGGCGCCGCTCGCTGACCAGGCCGGCCGAGACGTCGTTGTGCCAACGGAACAGTTCGAGCGAATTGGCGCCGGTGGTCATGCCGGCCTTCAGCGTGATGTTGCCGAACTTGGTCAGTCCCGACAGCTTCCGGACATGGGGCGGATCGCTGCCTTCCCGATATTCCACGGCTTCGACCGTCGTCTCTGCGATCGCCACCTCGCTGAAGCCGGCGCGCGTCACATTGTCGATCTGGAGCTGGAAGCGGAAGTTGCGAATGGGATCTACACGTGTTGCCATGGTCTGATCTCCCCTTAGCGCTGGGCTTCGGCAGTGTTCTGGAAGATGCGGAAGATGACGAATTCCGCGGGCCGGACCGGCGCTATGCCGATCTCACAGATAAGCCTTCCGTTGAGGAGATCGTCCTGGGTCATCACCGTCTCGTCGCAGGTGATGAAGAAGGCCTGTTCCTCGGTGCGGCCGGACAGGGCGCCGAGGCGCCATTGCGTGCGCAGGAACAGGCGGATCGTGTCGGAGACCCTTGCCCACAGTCGCGGATCGTTGGGTTCGAACACCACCCATTGCGTACCTTCGTAGATCGAGCGTTCGAGGAAGATGAAGAGGCGGCGCACGCTGTTGTAGCGCCAGAGCGCATTGGAGGTGAGGGTGCGGGCGCCCCAGACCCGGATTCCGCGGCCGGGGAAGTTGCGGATGACGTTGACGCTTCTCGGGTTCAGGCTATCTTGGGTCTCGTCGTTGATCTGGTATTCGAGATCGAGCGCGCCGCGCAGGGTCTCGTTGGCCGGGGCCTTGAAGACGCCGCGCTCGGTATCCGTGCGGGCATAGACTCCGAGCGTGTGGCCGCCCGGCGGCACGAGCTTGCGCGCGCCGGTGCGCGGATCGGAGATGACGATCCAGGGATAGTAGAATGCCGCATAGCTCGAATCCGTCGGCAATGTCGTGCGCGGATCGAGGTCCGTGGCATTGCGCTGCCCCTTGGGACTGTCGATCACCGCGAAGCGGAACCGCATGTTCTCGCAGTGAATGATGATCTGCTGGATGACATCCGTCTCGACGCCGGGCGCATAGACCAGCGCGACGTCGCGATAGCCGTCGAGCGTAAGCGCCTCCAGCCCTTGCGGCGGTATGTCGGGATTGTCATGGCGGCCGATATAGTCGTCGACACCCACGGGGGTCTCGTCGTCCTCGCCGCCCTGCAGCATGGTATTGCCGTTGTCCGGTTTTGCTTCGAGCGCCGCGCCGGGCGCACGTACCAGCACGGCGAGCGCCGAGCTGTCGGGGCCTTGATTCTTTTCGCCTTTCTCCAGGTCGATCAGCGGAAACCGCTTGCCGTAGAAGTCCGGTGAACTCTCCTTTGGCGAAAGGTCGTCGAAGTCCTCGGTATAGGTGGGGCGCGGCATCCTGCGCGTCTCCGCGAAGGGGTCGAACAGCGGGTCGGGAAGGGTCGGCCAGTAGGCGAGCCGGATGCGGAAACCCACCGGCCTCGATCCGCCATTGCCGTCCGGCTCCTCCGTCGTGCTGTTGTCGATCCTGACAAAGACGCGTTTGCCCCAACTGCCGGCGCCGACCGCGCGGATGGAGAATGTGTCGCCGAACGCCGCTGTGGCCGACGCCGCGTCGCGGCCGGCGATGCGCGCGATGAAGGCGCGCTTTCCGCCGTTCTCGAAGAATCCGCTGACCGCATAGGGCAGGAACTTGTCGTTTGCGAACACGGAGCCGAACCAACGCTGATATTCCTTGTAGCTGGTGACAAGCGTGGGTTCGGTCGGTCCGCGCTCGGCTTCGCCGAGGATGGCGGCGGTGCTCGTCGGCACGCCCTCGATCGGGCGCGGGCCGCGTTCGATCTCCTCGATATAGACGCCAGGATGCAGATATTCAGGCATGGCGAGGCTCCGATCTTAGCTCACGAGTAGCTGGGGGTGGGATTCTGGCCGCCATAGGGCGGGTCGTAGGTCTTTGGAGGCGGTGTAGGCTTGGGGTCGCAGCCGCAATCGCCGTTGCCGTCCTTCGGCTTGTATTTCTTGCAGTCGAGCGGCTTGACGATGTTGCGCAGCGCATCCTCGAGAATGCTCTTCCGGCGGCGCTCGAGTTCTGCCTTCTTGCGGGTGATCTCGTCATTGATCGCGGTGAGATCGGAGGCGGCCTTGGCGAGCTGTTCCTTGGCCGGCAGGTAGCGTTCCGTCACCAGGCAGCAGAGGATGTCCATGTAGGCGTCGGGGTCGATGATATAGGCCTGCGGCCCGACCAGTTGCTGCTCGCGCACGCTCAGCACACCCACGTCCGGCCCGCAGCAATTGTCGGGCGTTCCAGTGTCGCAGTCGCAGACCTTGAGATACTTGTCCGCGATATTGGTAGCGATCGGGCGCGGCGCGATGGCCATGTGAAGCGGGATGACCTTCAGGAAAAGCTGAAGCACCGCGTCGACTGGGTCGAGCTGCCGGATCGTCTTGATGATCTTGTCATTCGCGACTAGGGCTTTCTCGATCGTATCGGCCGGATTGTTCCATGCCGCAAGCACGGCCTTGAAGCGCTCGAACTGCGCCGACTTGGCGTCCTTGTTGCGCTGGTGCCAGTATTGCAGGTCGAGAAGCGAGTGAACCTGTCCGATCAGCATCCCGTCCCCGTTGATCTCCGTGTCGAGCGACTTGATGCCGTAGACGATGGGGCAGATCTCGCACTCTATGAGGCACCACCAGCACTTGACGTTGCAGGTGACGGCGTCGATGGCGGCGGCGACGCCGTCGTCCTCGTTCTGCCATCGCTTCTTGAAGTCCTCGTACTTTCCGCGTGAATAGGCGAGCTTGGCGGCATTCGCCTTTCTCAGCAGGTCTTCCAGTTCGGCCTTGAACGCCTTGGCGTGATCCGCCTTGTTGAGCTCGATCGCCTGCTGCGCAATGAGGCCGTCGAAGCATGTTTCCGTCGGTGGCGTGGTCGACGGACAATCGCATTTGGGCTCGCAGGTCTTGATCGGCGGGCGTGGGGGCGGCTCGCAGGTGGATGTCGGCGGCATCGGCGTTGGCTTGGTGTCGCCCGGCGGGTTGCAGTTTTCGCCTGCAGGATTGTCTTGCCTAGTCATCGATCGCCTTCCTTCCTGTCCTAGGGTAGGAGTTCGTCCCAGATGAATGCCTGTCGCCAGGCGCTGACCGCACCCTGGCGAAGTGGGATTTCGTCGCTTGTGCGCACGACGCCGTCGCGCTCGACCTTGAGGCGGACCGCAAGGTCGCCGTTCGGCAAGCTGCGCGCCTCGTCGGCAGCCGCCAGTCGAAGGGCGACGGCGAAGTCGCCATTGGCCGCGCTGATCGAGACGAGCCGCGCGTCGTTCCAGCCATTGTCGTCCGACCATTGCAGCCGTATCCGGGCATTGGCCACGGGCACCGACGGGCCGAACAGGCTTTCGCGCAGCGTCGCGCGCAGGGCCGTCGCGCCGGTCGTGAACCGGTAGCGGGGCGTGGGGGTGAGCTCGATGCGAACGTGGCCGGGGAGCGCCGTGGGCGCCGCCTGCGTGCTCTCGAAGCCGCTGTGGAGGGCCTCGACGACGATGTCCCCAGCTTGCCGATCGCCCTCCTCCAGCCAGACATAGAATCCGCTGGCATTGATCCGGGGACGTTGCCGCAGACCGGAGGCGGAAACCCGGATGCCGCTGGTCACGGGCCTGAGCGTCACGCCATCGACAATCTCGGCCGCCAACAGGACGCGACGGACGAAGCCGATTTCCAGCGGTTCGGAGACAGGGAATCGGTCAGCCATTCCGCACCTCCTCGGTCCTGGCACCGGCTACGAGCGAATGTTCGGTGACGCGGCGCGCCACGACCGGCGGATCGCGCGGATCGATCCAGACCGGCGTGACCACATAGCCGACCGAGGTGCGATAGTTGGCGGTCGGAAAAAGCGTCCAGATGCGGCTCATTTCCTCCGTCGACAGCGGCTCGATCGATACTTGGGCGATCTCGTTGCCGACCCGGACGCCGGCAAGTTCCGGATCGTCGTTGAGCGCGCGCATGGCATGGCCGAGGAGGCGCAGCATCGGATCTTCGGAGGAGCCGTCACGGGTTCCGACCGTGATGAGATAATGCAGCGTCAGCGGAAGCGAGTTTTCGTAAGTGATGACCTCCATGCCGGGCGTGGACGAGATCACCTGATGGGTGTGATTGCGCAGGGTCGCGTTCGGCACGATCCGATAGAGGAACAGGATGAGCGAAGCACCCTTGGCATCGGGGTCGTCGAGAGGCCCGACGAAGACCGTGCCGTTGTCCAAATTCAAGAGTGACGCCTCCAGACGCGCTCGCAATGCCTGTGTGACGGAGAAAATGGCGTTCGCGCTCATGCTGCCCTCGCCCCCTCTCCGAGATTGAGATCGATGGCGGGAATGCCGAGCTTTGCATATTCGGCGCGGCTGGCCCTGGTGATATGGGCCGGGCCGATCGTGGAATTGGCGGCCGCGGCGATGAAGGCGGCTCGCAGCGTGATCTGGCGGATGCTGCCCCCTGTTAGCTCGATCTTGCGCGCGAGCTGGCGAAACATGGCGTCGTCGAGGTCGTGCGACTCCTCGGGCAGGCATCGCCGCCAGATCGCCTCGCGCGCCGCGGCGTCGGGACGGGGAAAGTCGATGATGAAGCGCAGGCGCCGCAGGAAGGCCGGATCGATGTTCTGGCGCAGGTTCGTCGTCAGGATGACGAGGCCCTCATGGCCCTCCATTCTCTGGAGGAGATAGGAGGTCTCGATATTCGCATAGCGGTCGTGGGCATCCTTCACCTCGCCGCGTCGTGCCAGCAGGCCGTCGGCCTCGTCGATCAGCAGGGCGGCGCCGGTATGCTGCGCCTCGAGGAAGATGCGGTCGATGTTCTTCTCGGTGTCGCCGATATATTTGCTGACGAGACGTGACAGGTCGATCCGCAGCACCTGCACGCCCAGTCGATGAGCGACCGCGAGCGCGGCCATGGTCTTGCCGGTGCCGCTCGGCCCATGGAACAGGGATGTGACGCCCAGACCATAGGGAAGCTGGTCGCGGAATTTCCAGCCTTCGAGCACTTTCGGCGCAAAGCGTATGTTGCTGACGATTTCCTCGATCTGCTCCTTTCGATCCTGGGGCAGGACGAGATCGTCGAGATCGAAGGTGGGCTCGATACGTTGCGCCAGGCCGGAAGCGCCCTCGGCCGCGATTTCGTTGCAGGCGGCGATGAAGCGGATGCGCTGGCTGGCCTCGTCGTCGTGCGAAAGCGGCCGCGCCGATGCCAACCGGCTTGCGCGGTCGAGACCGTCGATCTGCAACGGGAACAGGTTTGCGAGTGCCTCGGCGCCTTCGTCGGTGAAACTTGCACAGGCCACCTGAGCCGCGCTTTGCAGGGCCGAGGCGCGTATGGTGCCGCTCGGCATGTCTTCCTCGATCTCGTAGACGCCGGTGCCGAGATGTGCAGCGATGCGTGCCGGATTGGCCGTGATGATGGCGATGTGACGGCCGACATGTTCGAGCGCGCGGAGAAACAGGCGCAGGCGCTCGTCGATACCGTTTCCGTCGTCCAGCCCCGTTGCGTCGAGGACGAGCGGGCGACCCGTCAGTCGGGCAAGCCGGGCCAGGCGCATGCCGGCATCGTCGGCATCCGCCTCGGCCACGTCGGCGAGGCGGGCCAGGCTGACGCGGATCGGCTCGATCCCTGCATGCTCGCTACCCTTTTCGACCAGGGCACGCCAGGTCGCGGAATCGTCGCTGTTGAGCAGTAGCCACATCTTGCCGTTGCAGCGCAGCCTGGCCATCAAGCGTTCCGCGCGCTCTATGTCGGACGGTGCTTCCAGAAGTCGGGCGCCGAGCCAGGCGGCAGGGATCAGGATCGACCTGAGCGGCGGATCGTCAGTCAGGCCGCCATTGGCACCCAGCAGCCAGCGCCGCAACGGAGCGTCTAGCCGAAGCGGCTCGTCCGCCGAGGGCACGGCGCCGGCCATGGTGCCGAACAGCCGCCAGGACGAGAGTCGACCGGAAGACGCGAGATGGCCGGAAACATCGCTGGGGGCTCCCAGCAGTTCCGCAAACAGGCCGTACGTTCCCACCCGTCGTCCGGCGTCATCCATGAGAAGCGAGATCCAGCGCTGATAGCGCGGGTCGAGTTCGGGCCCAAACGCCAGCAGGAAGATGCGGATTTCGAGCATATCGAGGGACAGTGCATACAGGAGGCGGGCGAGCGGCTCGGTCCGATCGGCTTCCGCCAAAGCCTGCTGGAGAGCGAGATCCGCGTCCGCGACATTCTCGTTGCCGGCGAGAAGCGCGGTGTGCGGCGGGCGAGCCTGGATCCAGTCGGCGACCGCGGCAAGCTTGACGGACACGCTGTCGTCGGCGGACGAGTCGAACAGCCGGCCGCTGGCCTCGTGGAGAACCGTGTGGATCCAGGCGGTTGCGGCATGAAGGAACGGTCGGCCCGAATGGGTGGCGTCGTTGCCCTGCGTCATTGGCTCATGGGTCGGAGCGTAGATCGAAGCCGATGCATCCGGATCGAGCAGGTTGCGGACGGCCGAAAGCAGCCGCTCCATGCTGACATTGCGCGCTGCGATCTCGACATGATCCTCGCCCACCGTGCCCCGCAAGACGACGATATTCTCAGAATCGTCGAGCCATTGCGCCGCATCGCGGGCCAGGGCGCCGTATGTCTCGTTCTCGTTCTGGACGACGAAGATGGCGCAGGGTGTTGCCGGTGGCAGGCTTTGGACTAGCGGTTCGACATCCTCGGGGGCGACCACGTCACCGCCGAGGAGGGCCATCACGTCGCGAGGCTCGGACTCGACGGCCGCCTTGATGCCCGTGGCCAGAAGGTCGGACGGCGAGGAGACGACAATGACACGGATTGGCGGCACTTGCTTAAGTCCCCTGCGAGATTTGGGCCTGCCAACTATGGCAAGCCTGCCGCCGGACGGTCTATTCGGCCAGCGTGATCAGAAAGGATGGAGGCCGGAGGGTGGGGCGCCGATCGGCCTAGGGTTCTAGAAACCATGGCCGACAGGAATGGATCGTGAGATTGATGACCGCCGGGCCCTGCCGTGGCCGCCAAGCCGGCATCGGCGGGCAAACCGAAACACCGACAAGGGTTTCGCGCCGGGACAGGACGTCGACCTTTGGATGGAGCGCTGATGTTTCTCGCCTGGCGGCAAGAGCCAGGGTTTGCCACCCTCGACCAAGGTTTCGACGGGTAGCGTCGTCTAAACAGATTGTGCGGGGCGAGATGATATTCGAGCAGCATGACAGAAGCCCCGTTGCCCCGTTACCGACGCCATCGTTTTCCAGCTGAGATCATTGCCCATGCGGTATGGCTCTACTTTCGGTTTCCGCTGAGCCTGCGCGAAGTCGAGGACCTGCTTGCCGAGCGTGGCATTTCCGTCTCGTTTCAGACCGTCGCAGAATGGGTGGCGAAGTTTGGCCTGAAGTTCGCCCTTCAACTTCGTCGGCAGTCGCGAGGCAAGTTTGCCGATAAATGGCACCTCGATGAGATGGTGGTGTCAATCAAAGGCAGGAAATGCTGGCTGTGGCGTGCCGTCCAGGCCGACGGCTATCTTCTCGATGCGCTGCTGCAAAGGCACCGAGACAGGAAGGCGGCTCTACGGTTGATGCGCAAGCTGCTCAATGGCCAGGGCATAGCCCCGCGCGTCATGATCACCGACAAGCTGCGGTCTTACTCGGCCGGAAAAGCCGAGTTGATGCCGGGCGTCGAGCATCGCTCACATAAGGGACTGAACAATCGGGCTGAGAATTCGCATCTGCCGGTCGACGACGAGAACGGCGCATGGTGCGTGCGTACCCGCATGTGGGAAGGGCTGCTGCGGCAGCTCCGCGACCTCGATGTCGTTGGCGCCAACGACCCTGAGTTCGGCCGCATCCTGACCGCCATTCGCGACGCTATGCGCGACATCGTCCCGGGCGAATGGGCCGATGCGCCTCATCTTCGCGTCTCGGAACTGACGCGCGAGGATTTGCCGCGCGTCCTGAAATCCTTCCTCGCGACCGGTGTTCCCGGTTATGCCGCTCCCGTCCAGCATCAAGGCTCAGGGACGATCAATGCGCTGGTGCTCGCCGAGCGCCGCAACGGTCGCGTCATCTTTGCGATGGAGGAGCCCGAACTCGCGCTTCCACCCCACGCGCAGAAGCGCGTCGTCGACAAGGTCAGAGGCATCGGGTGGCGTCGTGGAGGACGAGGTCTTCCAGGTGGACGAGCTCGCCATCGATCCAGAGGGAGGCGCAGGCGTCGGTAAAATTCTGGCGTTCAATGAAGCCGGCGCCGACGGGCGAGCGGGCGACGCGCTCATCGAGACGGGTGAGCGCGACACCGGCGTCGAAAGCCGGCCGCAGCAGGGTGCTCATGCTGATTTTCGCAAGATCGTAAGCCATTGAAATCATGGTAAACGATTTGCTAAACGAATGCTATCTCGGAGTTATCATTCCTCACTCCTTATGATGCACCAGCGCACCGCTGGCCATCGATAAGTCTTCATTATCAGAGGTGATATGTACAGACGAGTTGTACGCGCCGGCTTGTGGTGCTATCGTGCAGATCGACACCGAAAATCGGAGCGCATCATGCCGCAGACCAGCTACAAGATCAGCGAGGCGCGCAAAAACTTTGCCGAGGTGCTCGAACGCGCCAACCACGGCGAGGAAATTTTGATCATGCGCGGCAACGAGATCTATGCCCGTATCGGCCCGGCCGACGGCGGCAAGCGCCCCTTCGGCCTGCTGCGCCAGCGCGGCCTGCCGGACAACCTGTTCGACGAGGTCGATACCGAACAGGCAGCGATCGACGCCGGCGACTTCAACGACGACCTCGGCGTCTGGCAGGGCAGGCCGGCCGACCGAGAGCCCAAGCGATGAAGGTTTTGCTCGACAGCCACGCCGTGTACTGGTGGACGATCGGCAGCGACCGGCTGTCCGACAAGGCTCGGGCGTTGATCGAAGACAAGGCCAACACCGTCCTGGTCAGCGCCGTCTCCTTCTACGAACTCGACAACAAGATGAGGCTGAAGAAGCTCGATCTGAAGCCGCAGGAATTGCGCGCCACGGTCACCGCCAGCGGCCTGCAGACGCTGGCGATCACCGATCTGCATGCCGAGTTGGCGGCCGCCTTCGACTGGGATCACCGCGATCCCTGGGATCGCATTCTCGCCGCCCAGACGCGGCTGGAGCATTGCACCTTCGTCTCCACCGACGTCGCGTTCGACACGGTGCTGCATGAACGGGTCTGGTGAGAGGCAATAGCGATGAAGATTTTTGCGGATATTCCCGAAGCGGCCGAACAATTTGAAGAGCTGGTTGATCTCGCCCGGCGCAACGGACGAGGTCGTCATCTGCCGTGCCGGGCGGCCCATCGCCGTCCTGACGGCGGTCTCGAAGCCCGGCCAGGGGACGATGGACGATTTTTTGGCACTGGTGGCCGCGGGGCGCCCGCGGATCGCTGACCAGACTGCCAACCACGATGATTTCCATGACGAGAACGGGCTGGTGCAATGAGCGGCGCGTCATCAAGTTCGATCGAAAGACGCGCCGACGAACTTGATTCTATCGCCGCCATACTGCCAATCGATCGCCGCGACAAACTCGCCCTGACCCATCAGGACATTGGGACGCTCAAGCACCTCGTCAGCGAGGGCACGGGGGAGAACACGCTGCGGGCGCTGACCTCCGATCTTGCCTATTTGGAAGCCTGGTCGCTCGCGACGATGGGGAGCCCCCTCCTCTGGTCGGCGCCGGAAGCGCTGCTGTTGGAATTAGTCACCCATCATCTGTGGGACCCAGCGAAACGGCAGAGCGATTCCGATCGTGGCATGCCGGCCGGCCGAATCGCCCCGACTGTCAGCACAAATCTTGTCATCTATCTCCGGTTGCCATTAGCAAGGTAATCCCGTAAAGATTACAGATGCGCAATGATAGGTGAGCCGCTAGGATGGAGACGAATCCCACCGAAGGCTTTGATGCGGCTTTGACACTGACCGATACTCTCGACCATCTGCCGGCCAACAAAAGGCGTGGGCTCGCGCGCGTTTTGGAAGTCATTTTTCCGAAGTCGAGCAATTCCGCGCCACCAAACTGTCGGCGAGACGTGCCGGCAGCCAGATCCTGAAGGTCATCCTCTATGGTTCTTATGCCCGCGGCGACTGGGTGGAGGATCGCTCAAGCGGCTACCGCTCCGATTACGACATTCTGATCGTTGTCAATTCCGAGGCCTTCGCGCAAGAGCAGGAACTGTGGCTCGGCCTGGATGAGAGGCTCCTCCGAGACCAGATCGCCCATCGGATCGAAACGCCGGTCATCCCGATCGTCCACAGTTTGCATGATGTCAACGACCAGTTGTCGCGCGGCCGGCCCTTTTTCGTCGATATCGCAAGAGACGGCAAGGTCCTCTATGAGGAGGAAGGCCATCCACTGGCCGAGCCGAAGCCTCTCACTAGGGAACAGGCGAACACCGAGGCGCAGCAGTATTTTGATCAGTGGTTTCAAAGTGCATTGCATCGCTTCGATCTCGCACGAACCGGCATTGAGCGCGGATACAACAACGACGCTGCCTTTGATCTTCATCAGACCACTGAACGGCTTTATCATTGCTTCCTGCTGACACTCACGCTCTACAGCCCGAAATCACATCGCATCAAAGTCTTGCGTTCGAAAGCCGAGGAGATCGACAAGCGGCTGATCGCAGCTTGGCCGCGAGACAACCGGCTCGCCCGCCGGCACTTCCAGCTCCTGTCGCGCGCCTATGTCGAGGCGCGATATTCGCCGAACTACGAGATCAGTTCACAGGACCTCGCATGGCTGGTCGAGCGGGTGAAGGTTCTTCAGCAAACGGTTGAGTCAGTATGCAGAGAGAAGTTAGAGGATGCGGGTTAGCAGGAAGAAGTTATCGCGGCGGCCGAGGCGATCACGCCAGCGAAACGTGGAAAGCCTATGCTTCCGCGGCGATCGAGCAGCGGCTTTCAGCGCTGACCTAGAGCTATTATCAGCGCGGCACGCCGCTCGACCGCAAGGATCGCGATTTCGCCACCGTGTTCATCGGCATCCGCAACACCCACGCCGCCCCTACTCGATTGAGGAAGCGGTTCTGCCCGAACACCTGCTTGCTATGCTGGAGACACTTCCTCGAGGCACGCTGCCGGGCCTGCGCGACCGGGCGATGCTGGTGATCGGCTTTGCGCGGGCTGCACGTTCCGAGATCGTCGGGCTCGACTTCGACCGTGACCAGACGCAGGACAGTCGCGGCTGGGTTGCCCATGTCGCCGTTAAGAACGTCCGATAACGTTGCATTATCCGACGTTATTTGATGCGGTCGTACGCTTAAGGTAGAAACCGTCCAAAAGGTAGAACAATGGGGTCTGTCGTGTCTCTCAACATCAAGAACCCGGCCACCGTCGCCCTTGCCGATGAACTTGCCCGCCGCCAGGGCATCAGCAAGACCGCAGCCATTCATCAGGCCCTCACCGAACGCCTGCATCGCCTGGGATATAGCGATATGGCGCAGGAGCGTCTGCTTGGCGACGTGCGGGCCATCCGCGAACGTGTGGCGCGATTGCCAGAGCTCCACAATCGCAGCGACGAAGACATCGTCGGCTATGACGAGAACGGCATTCCGAACTGATGGTGATCGACACCTCCGCCATAGTCGCAATCCTGCGCAACGAGCCAGAGGCATTGCGGCTGGAACGCAACCTAGTTGCCGATCCGCCTGGTCCCCGCCACCTGTGTGCTGGAGGCGCGGATGATGCTTGTCAGCCGGCGTGGTGAGCATGCGCTGGCTGAGATCGACCTCTGGCTGAGGAAAACCGAAGCGGAGATTATTCCGGTCGATGGCGATCTCGTGGATCTGGCGACGCAAGCCAGGCTGAGCTACGGCAAAGGCCAGCACCCGGCAGGTTTGATTTTTTACCGATTGTTTCTCCTACGCGCTGGCAAAACGCGCCGATGTAGCCCTGCTGTTCATCGGCAACGACTTTTCCCAGACCGATGCAGAGGCGGCGTGATGACCCGCGACACGGATCTCGATCACGGTCGCACGGATCGCATCCCCTCCCCCCACCTCACCGTCGGCATCCAATCTGCCGGCGCACCTACAAGAGCTCCCCGAGCGCGCCCGCGCTGGATCAGATTATGCCCCAAGCCCGGTAGCGGCCACGGCCGGTGAATTCGCGGATACCGATCTCGTTGATCAAGTTCAGCGCGCCGCGCTGCGTGACACCAAGCTCGCGGGCAACCATAGCGGCCGACACCATTGGGCGCGACAGGACGAAATCGGCAAGCTGCGGCAGGCTGCTGTTCGACCGGCGACCGCGAAAGCGCAACTCCATCTGCGTGCGCGCGAGCGACAGGCGATCGATCTCCTTGAGGCCGGCGGCGGCACTCTCCCGCATCGCACCGAGAAAGGCCTGCAGACGCGTCAGCCGATCACGCGAGCGCCGGCGCTCATGGCGGATCTGCTTCAGCCCGATGTGAAAAGAAAAGAGATGCGAGGCGACCTTGCCTCTGGCACGCAGGTTGCTGCCGATCAGCAGGCCGCCGAGCCAATGCTGACGGCGCAACGGTTCGATCCGCTCCCAGGCGTCGAAAAGAATCGCAGCCGCCAGACTGGGCGGCAGCTCATCGGCGAACGGGATCAGACCGCGCCATTCCTGCAGCCGTTCCTCCTCGTTCCATTCGTCATCGTCGAACAGGCCGAGCGGATCGTCATCCCGCTTCGAGGGTGCAGCCTCCGCCGGCTCCTCCACGACAGTCTTGCCCGCATGCCGGTCGAGAAGCCTCTGCGAACGGGCGAGCAAAGCGTCGAGCTCGGCGATTTCGGCGGCGAGCGGTGCTTCGTCATCCTCATCATCAGCTTCGCTCTCGGAAGGCGCAAAGGCTCCCGCCTCCGGCACGCTCTCCTCCCCTTCCAACGTGCTGGCGGTCAGCACGCCGAGACCTGTCGGGCTGAGCGCCCAACCAGGATCGGCCGTCTCGATCCGCCGCCGTGTGCGCAGGACGGAATGGGCGATCGTCAGCTCGTGGCTCGGCGCGCGGCTGTCCATATGGGCGTCATGCAGGACGAGATCTTCGACATGCACGAGATCGCCCGCCACCCACAGTGCGCCGGCCGCGTCGAAGAAATGACTGCGCTCGGCAAAGCCTTGCCCTACCGGCGAACGCCCCGCCCGCTCATCGAGGCGCGCCAGAGCATCCTCGGCCGCGGCGATGGCCGGAAGCAGCGTCTGGAGCGTTGCGGCATCAATATCATAGTGCATTGTTAGGCTTAATGGATTCTCACAAAGGGAAGCGAAACCCGCATTACCTTCCGTCAGTTATCGCATGACGGAGACATACGAACAACGTCATGACGGGCAAGCTCAAGGTTTTCACCCGGTTTTCCGATGGATCATTGGCCGGTATCGATTGAACGGCATAGGCGGACGAAGCAATCGCTCGCCTGTCGGGTGAAGCCGAGCCATCCACCAAGGCACTTCCTCGCGATCCGGTTCGGCTCCGATTAACCGTGCGCCTTGCAGTTTATTTTACAGCGCTCGGCTTCCCGGCTCTGTAAGCCTCGTAAAGCTCATCGAGGCGGCCTGAGAGATAGGCGCCAAAATCCGGCGCATCGCCAGTCTTCAGCGCGATCGTGAAGGACGTACCGGTGCTTTTGATACGACCGGCGATCTTGCCGCCGTTCGCAGGCTTCCAGTCGTATTCCGTGCTCTCGGGCTTCGCCTCTTCCTTCTTGGAAAGCTCGGCAATAATCAGTTCGAAACGGCGATCACTCTCCACAGCATTGAAAGTGGAGGATGCAACCAGCTTGGTCAGGCGCGAGACGGCGGCATCGGTCCAATCCTGGGCAAGCGCCATCCATCGCCTGCGGCCGATGCCGGGAGCAGCGCCGACAGCCTGGATGATATCGGCAGGGATAGTTTTCGCCACGGAAATGAGCTTCGACAGTTCCGTTTTGTCGGTCGAGAGTGCCTTCATGATGACGGGACGGTCGAACTTCTTCAGTTCGAGATTGAGCGCAAAGACGGCCCGCTCGATATAGGACAGATTGCGCCGCGCCGAGTTTTCAATGCCCTGGGCAATGACGAGATCGGTATCGTCGAGCTTGCGGATGACCGCCTGCACCTTGCGGCCGAGCAGCTTCACGGCCTGAAGGCGACGATGGCCATAGGCTACCTGATAGCGCCCATCATGATGCGGATTGCGCCGCACGAGGATCGGCACTTCCTGACCGTTTTCGGCAATAGACTGGACGAGTTCGTCTTCCATATCGAGCGGCTCGTCGCCGAGGCGATCGCGAATGAAGGAGGAATCGATCAGATCAGGATCGAGTTCGACAACATGTTCGCCTGAAAGCAGGGCCTCTTCCATCGCCCTGCTCTCCTCCTCCATACGGCCGAGCGTCAGCGCCATGGTGCGCACCGGACCGGCGGCTCCGCGCACGGATGTTTCCTCGAAGTTGGCCGCGGCCAACTCCTGCGCCGTATCAGTGAACAATCCCTTCAGTCGATCTCGTCGGCTCATATGCGACCCCATGCTTTATGGATGCTGGTTAGAATTTCGCCATTGGCGGCGTTAACCGATTCCAGTGCCCGGTCATAAGTGGAGCGGCGAACCTGCCCCTTTTCAATTTCGTAGAGGGTCTGCTTGGTCAGACCTGCATCGGCGATCGCCGTCGACTTCAGGATCGTCGCCGTCAAGACATCATCGCCGAAGAGACTGCGCAACAGTGCCACGATCTGCGATTGCGGTCCGTCGAAAGGCTCATGGCGGGTAACGACATATTTGATGAAATCGTGCTGCAAGTCACCGCCGGCCTTGCGCACGACCGACAGAAGGTCTGATGTCATCAGCAGGAATTGCGACATGGAGGCGACATCGACCATCTGCGGATGAACGGTGATCAACAATGACGTGGCGGCGCAGACGGCACCAAGCGTGAGGTAGCCGAGTTGCGGCGGGCAATCGATGACGACAATATCATAGTCCCCTTCGACTTCCGCGATTGCATTGCCGACACGACGGAAGAACAGCTCTTCCGGCTTCTGGCGCTCATTCAGCGCACGCGGCGTTTCATGCTCGAACTCCATCAGCTCGAGATTGCCGGGGACCAGATCCAGACCATCGAAATAGGTCTTGCGGATGATATCCTTCAGCGGACGCCGCTGCGCATCGTAGCGAATGGCACCGTAAAGCGTGTCACCATCTCCGAGGTCGAATTCCGGCTGAACGCCGAGCAGGGAGGAAAGCGAAGCCTGCGGATCGAGATCGATCGCCAGAACACGATAACCTTCTAGCGCCAGATGCTGCGCCAGATAAAGCGTGGTCGTGGTCTTCGCCGAACCGCCCTTGAAATTGGTAATGGCGATGGTCTGCAGCTTCTCGCCGTCCCGCCGCCAGGGCAGGTAGGAGAGCATATCCTTCGGCTTGATCTTCGCCATGTGCTGGCGCAGCTCGTTGATCTGGCCAAGCGTGTAAGAGCGGCGGCCATTCTGCGAAACATCCGGCTGCGGACCTTTACCATCAAGCGAAAGCTGACGAAGATAGCCGTCGGAGACACCGATCATCTGCGCGGCTTCGCCTGATGTGAATGTCCGGAGCGTCTTTTGCGAAAGCGGCGGAAAGAGCCTTTCCCGCAGCAGCTTCAGCTGGCGCGACAGCTGCGTGGCGTGCCTTTCGATGCGAACGTCCGTGGTCGATACGCTAATGTTGTCCAAAACACTTGCCCCTTCTTAAAGCGCTTTTCCGTCAACATAGCGTCAAAAAGCGTATCGAAGATGACATGATTCGGATGTAGCGACAATAAACGGTTCGCTAACCACACAGATTGAAAGTTGGCCGCGGCCAACTCTTCGGTCCGCCCTTGCGAAAGACCTGCTTTAGCGGCACAACCCGCAGGAAATCGCGAGGGCGGAAAACATGCGGCACATCCATATCATCGGTATCGGTACGGGCAATCCCGAGCATCTGACCGTGCAGGCGATCAACGCCATGAACTCGGCAGACGTCGTGTTCATCCCGACCAAGGGGGCCACGAAGGCAGATCTCGCCGAGCTCCGCCGGGAAATCTGCGAGCGATACCTGACCCGCAAGGGCGTCCGCATCGTCGAATTCGAGGTACCGAAGCGGGCGGTCCAAGACCGAACTTATGTCCAGAGCGTCGACGACTGGCATGCGGCGATCGCCCGTATCTACGAGGGTCTGGTCGGCGATCTGCCGGAAACCGGAGCCGGGGCTTTCCTCGTCTGGGGCGACCCGAGCCTCTATGACAGCACGATCCGCATCATCGAACGGGTGCGCAATGCCAGTACCTGCGCCTTCGACTATGATGTCATTCCCGGCATCACGAGCATCCAGGCACTGGCGGCCAGCCATCGCATTCCTGTCAATCTCGTCGGCAAGCCGGTCGAAATCACCACCGGGCGGCGGCTGCTGGAAGAAGGGCTGACGCATGCGAGCACCGTCATCATGCTGGATGGCGAACAGGCCTTTTCCAAGATCGACGATCCCGAGGCCGAGATCTTCTGGGGCGCTTATCTCGGCACGAAGGATGAAATCATTCGCTCAGGCCGGCTTGGCGATATCGCCGACGACATCATCCAGCTCCGTGCCGACGAGCGCAGGCGCCATGGCTGGATCATGGACATCTATCTCCTTCGTAAGGGACAGGATTTCGACGACTGAATGTCCCTTCACTGCCCCCTTCACCGGACCGATCTCGCTTTGCTGCATCTGGCGCGATCATGTAAGACATGGCCAAAGGATGGATGAATGCGTAGCGTTACCGGCAAGATCTTGGAAGCAGAGAGGCCCGATATAACGAGCATGCAGCGCGGCGCCTGCCCGGCACTTGCAGCGCCCATGCAGACCGGTGACGGCCTGCTCGTGCGCCTGAGGCCGGCCGGTGGCGCACTCACTATCTCCCAGTTTCGGGCGCTGGCTTCGGCAGCCGTGCGCCATGGGAACGGCATTCTGGAAATCACCGCCCGCGGCAATCTGCAGATCCGCGGCCTTCGTCCTGGGTCAGTCGGACCGCTGGCGGCGGATATCGACGCCGCCGGTATCACCGTGCCTGATGGCGTCGCGATCGAGATTTCACCGCTGCACGGCGTCGATGCCGATGAGATCGCCGATACGGCGGAGATGGAAGCGGCGCTGCGCAACAGGCTCTCCGCGTTTCTCAGCTCTCCGCGCCTTGCGCCGAAACTCTCGATCCTGATCGATGGTGGCGGGCAATTTTCGCTTTCCACGCTCACTGCCGATATCCGCATCGTCGCAGAACATGCTGGTCAGTGGCTGGTCTCAATAGCCGGCGATGGACAGGACGCGACGCCGCTGGCCCTCGGCAGTGCGGATGCAGCCATCAACGCGGTCGGCGATCTGCTTCAGATCCTGATTGCACACGGCAGGCAGACACGCGCCCGCGACATCGACACAGCAACATTGCGCGCCCAATTTCCGCAGATCGACAGCATCCGATCTACCCGTCCAGCGCCTCAGAAATCCTCCTTCGTCGGCGTCACGAGGCTTCGGGATGGCAGCGCGGTACTCGGCGTGCGGTTGAAATTCGGCCAGGCCAGGGCCGCCGATCTGATCTCTTTCCTGACTTCCACCGAGAGTGCTGGCGGGACGGAAATCCGGTTGGCGCCTGATCGTGGCTTCTTCCTGATCGGCATCGGCGAGACAGAAATGCCCGCTATGCAACAAGCGGCCATCGATCATGGATTCAGCGTCACGGCGCACGAGCCGGCCGAGCAGATTGCCGCCTGCGTGGGGGCAGGGGCCTGTGTCTCGGCCTTCTACGATACGAGAGCTCTGGCTGGCCAGCTGATCAATCGCGTTCCCGATCTCTTCGACGGCTCTCTGAAGCTTCATCTCTCCGGTTGTGCGAAAGGTTGTGCGCACCGACGCGCAGATCTCGCGATCGTCGGTTCGGCTGAAGGTTACAGTTTTGTCCTCGATGGGCTTGCGGCCGACAGGCCGGCTGCAAGGATTGCTGGCGGACGGATCGATTTCGCTATAGAGAGGCTCGCCCGGCTGATCGAAGCCAAGAAAGGTGCCGGCGAGTCGAGTGCCGAAAGCTTGAAAAGGCTTGGGGCCATCGGCCTCACCGAGGCGCTACAACAGGAATAAAAATGCCAGACTACGACTATATCCGCAGCGGAGACGCGATCTATGAGCGCTCTTTCGCGATCATTCGCAGCGAAACCGACCTCTCGCGTTTTTCGCCCGAAGAGGCCGATGTCGCCGTCCGCATGATCCATGCCTGCGGCCTGGTGGAGGCGGCACAGAATTTCGTCTTCTCACCCGGCTTCGTCCATGCTGCACGGATCGCCCTGCAGGACGGTGCGCCGATCTTCTGCGATGCGGAAATGGTAGCGCATGGCGTGACGCGCGCGCGCCTGCCGGCGAAGAACGAAGTGATCTGCACGCTGCACGATCCACGCACCCACGAACTCGCCCACGCGACCGGCAATACCCGCTCGGCTGCCGCCATCCAACTCTGGCTCGACCGGCTCGCCGGCAGCGTCGTTGCCATCGGCAATGCGCCGACGGCCCTCTTCCATCTTCTCGAACTCTTGCGGGATGGTGCGCCGAAACCGGCAGCGATTATCGGCATGCCGGTCGGCTTCGTCGGTGCTGCCGAATCCAAGGATGCGCTTGCGGAGAATTCCTACGGCGTTCCCTTTGCCATCGTACGCGGCCGTCTTGGCGGCAGCGCCATGACCGCGGCCGCCATTAATGCGCTGGCGAGGCCAGGCCTATGAGCGGCCATCTGATCGGCGTCGGCACCGGACCCGGCGACCCGGAACTGCTGACCCTCAAGGCGGTGCGCGCCATCGAGAGCGCCGATGTCATTGCCTATTTCGCCAAAGAGGGCAGGGGCGGCAACGGCAGGGCGATCGTCGAACATCTGCTGAAGCCGGGCGTCGAGCTGCTGCCGCTCTACTATCCGGTTACGACCGAGCTCGACAAAAGCGATCCACTCTATCAGAGCCGCACCACCGGCTTCTACAATGACTCCGCCGACGCGCTCGCCCGCCATCTCGATGCCGGCCGCACGGTGGCAGTGCTCAGCGAAGGCGATCCACTCTTCTATGGCTCCTACATGCACCTGCATGTGCGGCTGTCGCAGCGTTATCCGACCGAGGTCATCCCCGGCATCAGCGCCATGTCCGGCTGCTGGTCGCTGGCTGGCATGCCGATCGTGCAGGGCGACGACGTGCTTTCGGTGCTGCCGGGAACGATGACCGAACAGGAATTGACCCGCAGGCTCACGGACACCGAGGCTGCCGTCATCATGAAGGTCGGTCGCAACCTGCCGAAGATCCGCCGCGCGTTGCGGGCGGCCGGACGTCTCGGCGACGCTCTCTATGTCGAACGCGGCACGATGGCCAATGCCGCGATGGTGAAGCTCGCCGAACGCGATGAGGGTGAAGCGCCGTACTTCTCGCTCGTGCTCGTGCCCGGCTGGGAGGCCAGCCGATGAGCGGCCGGCTCTTCGTGATCGGCACCGGTCCCGGCAATCCCGGGCAAATGACGCCGGAAGCACAGGCAGCCGTGGAAACCGCGACCGACTTCTTCGGCTATGGCCCCTATCTCGACCGCCTGATGCTGCGCGCCGGCCAGAGCCGACATGTCTCCGACAACCGCGAGGAGCTGGACAGGGCGGAGGCTGCGCTGACGATGGCAGCCGGCGGCGCCGATGTCTGTGTCGTCTCGGGCGGCGACCCCGGTGTCTTTGCCATGGCCGCTGCCGTCTGCGAGGCGATCGACAGGGGACCGGCGCAATGGCGCGGTGTCGATCTCGTTATCCTGCCCGGCATCACCGCCATGCTGGCGGTGGCCGCCCGTGTCGGGGCGCCGCTCGGTCACGATTTCTGCGCCATATCGCTCTCGGACAATCTGAAGCCCTGGACCGTTATCGAGAACCGCCTGGAGCTTGCGGCCCGCGCGGGCTTCGTCATCGCCCTCTATAATCCGATCAGCAAGGCGAGGCCCTGGCAGCTCGGCAAGGCTTTCGAGCTTCTGCGCCAGCACTTGCCGGCAACGACGCCTGTCATCTTCGGTCGGGCGGCCGGGCGGCCTGATGAGCGGATCACCGTTCAGCCGCTTGATAGAGCTGACGCCGATCTCGCCGATATGGCGACCTGTGTCATCGTCGGTTCTCCCGAGACGCGGGTGATTGCCCGCGAGGGGCAAGCGGACCTCATCTATACGCCGCGCTTCATGGCCGGAGACAGGAGATGATCGATCGCTTCGAGCGCCGCTTCGACCGTTCCGACCGACGTCCTGGCGGCGGCGGGCGCGCGGGCGATCACGACAAGCTTGATGCCGAGCAGGCGGGCGGCCTCGATCTTGGCATAAGCGGCCGAACCGCCGCTGTTCTTGGCGATGACAGCGTCGATGCGATATTTCCGCATGAGCTCTATCTCGCCTTCGAGCATGAAGGGGCCGCGGTCGAGTACGTATTCGACGTCAGGCAGAGCGAGAGGCGGATCGACGGGATCGACACTGCGCACGAGGTAGAAATGCTGAGGGGCGACCTCCGCATGGTGCGCGCCTTGTCGGCCTGTCGCCAAAAGGACGCGCCGAGGCGCCGGGCCGAGCGTGGCGACGGCAGCAGGAATGTCCGCCACGACATGCCAGTGATCGCCGGCTTCAGGAACCCACTCCGGGCGGACGAGCGCGATGGCGGCAATGCCGGTGCGTTCCACTGCCGCCGCGGCATTGGCCGAAATGCGCTCGGCGAAGGGATGGGTGGCGTCGACCAGCAGATTGTAGCCTCCCGCCACCAGGAATTCGGCAAGGCCTTCCGCGCCGCCGAAGCCGCCGATGCGGACGGGGACGGGCTGTTCGACTGGAGCCTGCGTGCGGCCGGCCAGCGACAGCAGGATGTCGAGATCGTCTCGGCCGGCAAGCTCTGCGGCAAGCCTGCGCGCCTCGCCCGTACCGCCAAGGATCAGAACGCGGGTCTTGTCCATGTCTGATATGTCTCCCAACGACCCGCCCTGGCTCACTCTTATCGGCATCGGCGAGGATGGTCCAGAAGGCCTTGGTGATGAAGCCAAGCGACTGATCGTAGCCGCGCCTGCCGTGTTTGGTGGTGCGCGCCATCACGACCTTGCCGATGCGCTGATTTCAGGTGAACGGTTCACCTGGCAGAGCCCGTTCGAAAAATCGGTCGAAGCGATCCTGGCGCGGCGTGGCACGCCTGTTGTCGTGCTCGCCTCGGGCGATCCCTTCCTCTACGGCGTCGGCGCGACGCTCTCGCGTCATGTCGCAGCAGAAGAGATCTATACCATTCCGGCACCATCCGCCTTCAGCCTTGCCGCCTCGCGCCTCGGCTGGCCGCTGCAGGAGACGGCGTGTGTTTCGCTGCACGGACGGCCGTATGATCTTGTCCGCCCGCATCTCCATGCGAACAGGCGCATTCTGACGCTGACGTCGGACGAGAAAGGACCACAGACACTTGCCGAACTGCTTGCCGCCAATGGCTTTGCCGGCACACGGCTGACGGTTCTGGAGGCGCTCGGCGGCAAGCGGGAAAGGATCAGGAGCACCACGGCAGGCAATTTCGACCTTGCCGATATCGACCCCTTGAATGTCTGTGCGCTCGATGTGATCGCGGCGCCGGGGGCTCGTATCCTGCCTTATGTCTGCGGCCTCGACGACGATCTTTTCGAGCATGACGGACAGATTACCAAACGGGAGATCCGTGCCGTCACGCTGTCGGCGCTGGCGCCGCGGCATGGCGAACTCCTCTGGGATATCGGCGCCGGCTCGGGATCTGTTGGTATCGAGTGGATGCTTGCCGATCCGTCACTGAGGACGATCGCCATCGAGCAGTCGCCGGAGCGCGCCGCCCGTATTGCTCGAAATGCCGCAACCTTCGGTGTGCCGCAGCTTGCCCTCGTCGAGGGCGTCGCACCCGCGGTAACGGCCGGCCTGCCGGCACCGGACGCGATCTTCATCGGCGGTGGCGGCAGCGAGGCCGGTGTTATGGATGCGGCAATCGCCGCCCTGAAACCGGCGGGGCGGCTCGTCGCCAATGGCGTGACGCTCGAGATGGAGGCGGTCCTCCTGGCAGAACATGCTGCCCGCGGCGGCTCGCTGACGAAGATCGAAATCGCCCGCGCCGCACCTGTCGGCGGCATGAGTGGCTGGCGGCCGGCCATGCCGGTAACGCAATGGCGCTGGATCAAGGAATAGGAAAATGACGGTTCATTTCATCGGCGCCGGACCGGGGGCTGCAGATCTCATCACGGTGCGCGGACGCGACCTGATCGGCAAATGCCCGGTCTGCCTCTATGCCGGCTCAATCGTCTCGCCCGAACTCCTGCAATATTGCCCAGCCAGCGCGCGCATCATCGATACAGCGCCGATGTCGCTCGACGAGATCGAGGCCGAATATCTGCGGGCGGCTGCGGCCGGCGAAGATGTGGCACGACTGCATTCCGGCGATCTCTCCGTCTGGAGCGCGGTTGCCGAGCAGGTCCGCCGGTTGGAAAAGCATGGCATCGGCTACACGATGACGCCGGGCGTTCCGGCTTTTGCGGCCGCCGCCTCCGCACTCGGCCGCGAGCTGACGATCCCGACCGTGGCGCAGAGCCTCGTGCTGACACGCGTATCTGGCCGGGCCTCGCCGATGCCGAATGAAGAAACGCTCTCGAAATTCGGCGCGACAGGCGCGACCCTTGCGATCCACCTCGCCATCCATGCGCTAGCACAGGTAGTCGCGGAGCTGACACCGCTTTACGGTGCCGATTGCCCCGTTGCCATCGTGGTGAAAGCCACCTGGCCGGACGAGCGTATCTTGCGCGGCACGCTCGCCGATATCGAAGGCAAGGTGGCAGCCGAACCGATCGAGCGCACGGCAATCATCTTCGTCGGTCGCTCGCTTGCATCGGAAGATTTCCGCGAAAGCTCGCTTTACAATCCCGCCTACCAGCGCCGCTTCCGCGGCCGCGAATAGTCGCTCAGACCTTCGCCGCAAGATAGTCCATGCTTGCCTTCAACGCGGCGCCTGGATCTTTCAGCGCATGGATTTCGTCCGGCGCCTCTTCGGAAAAGCGCCATCCCGTCGGCATCGACGAGGCCGGAACTGAACAATCTTCTGCATCGGCCGGAAGCGGAGAGGTGAGAGCCTGCGGGTCGCCGTCCGGCGACGGCGGCCTTGGAAAGGATGTGGCCTTTCATTTCCTCCGGGTCCGGCGTTTCTGGTCGAGGAATGCGTCGAATTCGAAATCTTCGGCTTGGCCGCTATCGATACCGGTGCCGATCGCGTCGCGTAGCGCCTTCACTTTGGCCTCGTGCTCTTCCAGAAGCCGCAGGCCGGCACGGATGACCTCGCTCGCCGAGCCGTAGCGGCCTTCAATAACCTGCCGTTCGACAAAGCCCGCAAAATGATCACCCAAAGCAATGGATGTGTTTTTGGACATGAGAACCTCCATGTTACTACCAATATGTACCAAAATTTGGTAGTCCTCAATTCAGAGCGAGCCTCTTTGCTGGGGAGGGTGCGAGCCTGTGATTGGCATCGGTGCCGCCCTGTGTCAGAGAATAGATCCATCAGGAACAGATTCTCAGGCGCCGGTGACGATAGGCTTTGCCCATGCGGAATTGATCGCGGTTCTCGTCGCTGTGACGGGCGACGAGCCGCGCGTCATGACGATCCGCAATGGCGATGCGCTGCCGTCAGGCCCTTTTGAAATGGGCCATCGCACGCTGCAATCGGGCTTGCGCGAATGGATCCAGGAACAGACCGCTCATCCCGTCGGTTTCCTCGAGCAGCTTTACACTTTCGCCGACCGCGACCGGAACAACGATATCCAGGGCGGTCGCACCATCTCGATCAGCTATCTCGGCCTCGTCAACGAACAGTCGGGCGCCGGACGGCCGGGCTGGCATGGCTGGTATGAATATTTCCCCTGGGAAGACCATCGCGACGGGCGTCCCGCCATCATGGACGAACTCATTGCGCGGCTGCGCCTCTGGGCCGATGTCGATCCGACCAGGCGCGAATACCGTCATCGCCGCTCCGATTTCACCTTCGGGCTCGATGGCGGCGGCTGGAACGAGGATCTGACGTTGCAGCGCTACGAGCTGCTCTACGAGGCAGGCCTCGTTGCCGAAGCGGGTTGCGACAAGGCCGCCAACCTCGGCCGGCCGATGTTTGCCGATCACCGGAGGATTCTCGCGACCGGTATCGCCAGGCTCAGGGCCAAGATCAAATACCGCCCTGTCGTTTTTGAACTCATGCCCGAAAGCTTCACCCTGCTGCAGCTGCAGCGGGCCGTCGAGGCGCTCGCGGGCCTAACGCTGCACAAGCAGAACTTCCGCCGCCTGATCGAGCAGCAGGAACTGGTGGAGGAAACCGGCGAGGCGACGAGCGAAACCGGCGGTCGGCCGGCCAAGCTTTTCCGCTTCCGCCAGACCATCCTCGAAGAGCGCGCGCTCGCCGGAACGAAATTACCGCTCTCCCGGAATTGACATATGCTCATCGTGAGAATATCTGTTTGCGCATGATATGCTCAAATCGAGCATAATTGATGGAGCCGGCCATGTACCACCTCGTTTCCGCGTCTTCCCTCTATGACCGCGTCAGCCGCGTCATTCCCAAAGCCGAATGGATGACGTTTCAGGACGATGTCGATGCGATCCTCGAGCTGAAGCGTAAGCGCAACGCCGTCATTCTCGCGCATAACTACCAGACGCCGGAAATCTTCCATGGCGTCGCCGATATTGTCGGCGACAGTCTGGCACTTGCGAGAAAGGCAATCGAGGTCGATGCCGATGTGATCGTGCTCGCCGGCGTGCATTTCATGGCCGAGACGGCAAAGCTGCTGAACCCGAAAAAGACGGTGCTGATCCCCGATATGGGCGCCGGCTGTTCACTGGCCGATTCGATCACGCCCGAAGATGTCGCGCTGCTGCGCCAGGCCCATCCGGGCGTACCCATCATCACCTATGTCAACACATCGGCCGCCGTCAAAGCCGCCTCGGATATCTGCTGCACCTCGGGCAATGCCAAGAAGGTGGTCGAATCCCTTGGCGTGGCCAGGGTGCTGATGATCCCGGACGAATATCTTGCCCAGAATGTCGCCAAGGAAACCGATGTCGAAATCATCGCCTGGCACGGTCACTGCGAGGTGCATGAGCTTTTTGGCGCTGATGATGTGCGCCAACTGCGCGAAAACCACCCAGGCGTTATAGTGCTTGCCCATCCCGAATGCCCACCTGAGGTCGTCGCCGAAGCCGATTTTGCCGGCTCGACGGCCGTCATGTCCGATTATGTCGGGCAGAAGAAGCCGGCTCGCGTCGTGTTGCTCACCGAATGCTCGATGAGCGACAATGTCGCCGTCCATCATCCCGATGTCGAATTCATCCGCCCCTGCAATCTCTGCCCGCACATGAAGCGCATCACGCTCTCCAATATCCGCACGGCACTTGAGGAAAACCGCCATGAGGTGACGGTCGATCCCGCGGTTGCAGCAGCTGCCCGGCGCGCTGTCGAAAGGATGCTGGCGATATGAGCGAGATTGCTGACCAACGGACCGGCCGCACCGTCATCGTCGGCAGCGGTCTTGCGGGATTGATGACGGCGCTCACCCTGGCGCCTGAACCCGTTATCATCGTCACCCGCGCCGGCCTCGGCACGGAGACATCGAGCGCCTGGGCGCAAGGCGGCATCGCGGCCGCTTTGGGGGCTGATGACAGCGCCGCGCTGCATCTTGCCGATACGCTTGCAGCCGGCGACGGGCTTTGCGATCCTGCCATCGCTGCCGGGATCGTCGCCGAGGCGCCTGATGCCATTGCCGCGCTGGAACAGGCGGGCGTGCGCTTCGACCGAACCGCGGATGGCGCCTTGTCGCTGGGGCTGGAAGCAGCCCATAATCGCCGCCGCATCGTGCATGCGCAAGGCGATGGTTCCGGTGCGGAGATCGTTCGTGCGCTTGTCGCTGCCGTTATCGCGACACCCTCCGTCACCCTGCTGGAAGGCCTGGAAGCCCGTCGTATCCTGAGCGATGAGGAGGGCGTCACCGGCCTCGTCTGCGCCGGCGAGAATGGTGCAATTCTCCTGGCGACGCGGCGGATCGTGCTTGCGACCGGCGGCATTGGCGGGCTCTATGAAGCGACCACCAATCCGACCGGAAATTTCGGCCAGGGCATCATGCTCGCGGCCCGCGCCGGCGCAGAACTCGCCGACATGGAATTCGTGCAGTTCCATCCGACCGCGCTCGATTCCCGCCGCCGGCCCCTGGCGCTCGTCAGTGAAGCCGTGCGCGGCGAGGGCGCCGTGCTCGTCAACGAGCGTGGCGAACGTTTCATGGCTGGCGTGTCAGGCGCAGAACTTGCCCCGCGCGATGTGGTGGCACGCGCCATCAGCGCTGAACTGACGCGTGGCGGGCGGGTCTTCCTCGACGCCCGCGAGGTGCTTGGCGATCGTTTCGCCGCCCGCTTCCCTGTCATTGACACGCTCTGCCGGGAGGCTGGCATCGATGCGAGCCGTCAGCTCATCCCCGTTCGTCCCGCGGTCCATTATCACATGGGCGGGGTCGCGACCAATGCTTCCGGCCGCAGCTCCGTTGCCGGGCTCTGGGTTGCCGGTGAGGCAGCCTCTACCGGCCTGCATGGCGCAAACCGGCTGGCGAGCAATTCGCTACTGGAAGCCGCTGTCATGGGCATGCGTGCCGCGCGCGACATTCTCTCGATGCCGGCCGCAAAGCCGCCGGCGCCTGAGACCGGCATTGCGCTGCCGGCGGCGGCCGATCCTTCACTGGTCCGGCCGATCGTCTCGCGCCATCTTGGCGTGCTGCGCAACGCAGGAGCGATCCATGGCGCCGTCGCAAGCCTGCTGCCGCTTGCCGAAGACGATGGGGCGGCCTCCGATCCCGCCGTCGTTGCGCTGCTGATTGCGGTTTTCGCCAGCCTTCGGGCGGAATCGCGCGGCGCCCATGCGCGCACCGATTTCCCGCTGAAGCGCGCCGAAGCCGCACGGCGAAAGATGACGCTCGCCGAGGCTCTGGAGATTGCCCGGGCCACCGCCTCCCATCCCCTTGCAAGGAGTGCCTGAGATGAACCTCGCTTCCCTTCCGCGCGTCATTGTCGAGCCGCTGGTGCGCGCCGCCCTTGCCGAGGATCTTGGCCTCGCCGGCGACATCACGTCCGCTGCCGTCATCCCCGAAGACCATCGCTCCACGGTCGTCATGGCCGCTCGCCAGCCGGGCGTCGTAGCCGGCCTCGATGCCGCTGAGCTTGCCTTCCAGCTCGTCGATCCCGCTATCGCAGTGAAGCGGCATCTGTCTGATGGCGCAGCCGTCCAACCGGGCAGCATCATCGCCACCATCGAAGGTCCCTCGCGCGGGCTGTTGACGGGCGAACGGACGGCGCTGAATTTCCTCGGCCATCTCTCCGGCATCGCAACGGTGACGGCGGGCATCGTCCAGGCGATCCGTGACACCAGGGCCTCCGTCGTCTGCACCCGCAAGACGACGCCGGGTCTGAGGGCGCTGGAAAAATATGCCGTGCGCGCCGGCGGCGGCATGAACCATCGTTTTGCGCTCCATGACGCCGTGCTGATCAAGGACAATCACGTCGCCATTGCCGGCAGCGTTTCGCAAGCGATCCGCCGCGCGAAAGGCGGCATCGGCCATATGGTCAAGATCGAAGTGGAGGTCGACACGCTCGACCAACTTCACGAAGCGATGGGTGAGGGGATCGATGCCGTGCTCCTCGACAACATGACGCCCGATCAGCTCCGCCAAGCGGTCGACATCGTCGCCGGGCGGGCAATCACCGAGGCCTCGGGCCGCGTGACGCCGACAACGGCGCCAGCGATTGCCGCTTCCGGCGTCGACCTGATTTCCGTCGGTTGGCTGACGCATAGCGCCCCGGTGCTCGATATCGGCCTCGATTTCGTCGAAGCCGCCGCCGAAATCGCGACACCACTGCGCCGGGTTGCCCAAGCATTTTAGGAGCGCTCAGCTTTCCAGGATCGCAAACCACGAGGATGATCTGGTAGCCGACCGCGACCGGCTGCCATCAGGTCCGAATTTACGTCCTTGTTGTTTCCAAACCGTCATCAGAACATGCCCGAGATCCCTCGGCGTTTTTCGCTGGACACAGCCCCGGGCTATTGCAAAGCTTCGTGAGCCCACTGGAGGAGTGAGGCGAATTGGAGGAAATAGATTTGCAAAAACATGATGTTATTCCGTTGATGGGATTTGGGACCTTCGGGCGCAACGGCAAGGACGGTATCGATGCTATCCTGTGCGCGCTCGAAACCGGCTATAGGCACCTCGACACTGCGCAGACCTATGATACGGAGTTCGAAGTCGGCGAAGCGCTGCGCCGTTCGGGCCTTGATCGAGACGAGGTCTTCCTGACGACGAAGATTTCGACCGATAATTTCGGTCCAGGGGCGCTGGTCTCGTCGCTAGAAAAGAGCCTTGAAGCGCTCAAGGTCAATCAGGTGGACCTGACGCTGATCCACTGGCCATCGCCCAACGGCCGCATTCCTCTCGAGGTCTACATCACCCAGATCGCCGAGGCGCAGGCCCGCGGCCTGACGAAGCTGATCGGCGTATCGAATTTCACGATCGCCCTTCTCGAAGAAACCGAAGCCCTTCTCGGCAAGGGCAGGATCGCCAATAACCAGTTCGAGCTCAACCCGATCCTTCAGAACAAGAAGCTCGCAAACTATTGCCGGGAAAAGGAAATCCTCGTCACCTGCTATCTGCCGATCGCCCGTGGCCTCCTCTCCGGCGAACCGGTGCTGCGCGCAATCGGCGAACAATACGATGCCACACCGGAACAGGTGGCAATCGCCTTCGAACTTGCCAAGGGCTATTGCACTATCCCGACATCGGGCCGGCCTGAGCGTATCCGCTCGAACTTCAAGGCAAGCTCGATCAAGCTGTCGCCTGAGGAAGTCACCCGGATTGAGATGATCGATCGCAACCACCGCGTCGTCGATCCGGACTGGGGGCCGAAGTGGGACTAGTTTTTGCGCCCGGATCGAGGCGCTCGCTTAGCGATTTCGGCCGTTGGCGGCGCAGCAAGAAGGGGCTCTACTTCTCGGTTGAGGAAGCGGCAGCACTGGCGGAATACATGGCAGCAGCGCCGGTTCGCATGGCGGGATGATGCTCCGAAATAGAGCGGCGTGTCACGCCCATATGCAGTATTCGTAAAGTGTGTTGGTAGCCAGCATTGCCCGGAGCGTAAATATTCGCTGAAAATCTTGCTCCATCAAAGCAAAAGCGCTTCCCGTTGCCCGCTATTCACTCTAACATCAAATAATCGGCCGGTGCGCTCGACGCATTCCGGCTTTTGAAGGTGAGAACCGTGATGGACGGGTCAACCGGGGAAGTGAAAGCGAACAGACTATGTCTGCTCGGCAGGCCGCGATTGTTGGTCGCCGGGACTGAGCTGCCCTTGCCCGAAAAATCCTATTTCCTATTGGCAATGTTAGCGCTGTCGTCGGAACCGCTGGTCGACCGCGAAACCATCCGGTGCCAGCTCTGGCAATCCGAACTCCCCGAAAAGCGGGCCGGCAGCCTGCGCCAGCTTCTGTCGCGCATCGAACAGAGCATTCCTGAAAACCTGCCGCCCTTGCTTACCGCCACGCGCACCCATCTCGGCCTCGCGCCCGGCTGGGAGATCGATCTCGATATCCTCAAGCGGAAGGATGTGCTGAGGCGACAAGAAAGCGGCATCCTGCTCGGCGAACTGCTCGAAAGCGTCAAATCTCCGACGCAGGGCGCAGAAGACTGGCTGACCTTCGAGCGCCAGCGGATTAACGAAACGCGCTCGGCGCATCTTGTCCGCCTTCTGGAAGACGAAGACAAATGCCCGGACGAGGAACAGATCGCCTTTGCCAAACGCCTGATCGAGCTCGATCCCGCCAATGAGATCGCTTGCCGGGCGTTGATGCGCGCCCATGCCCGCATGAACGACCTGCCGGCGGCGCGTCAGGCCTATCTGAAGTATCGCAGCCAGCTCAAGGACGATTTCGACATCGAGCCGGACGAGGCCACGGCGGCGCTCGCCCGCGAACTCGGAATCCTGGCCACGGCACAGCTGGCGAAGGAACGTCCGCGTCCCGCCTCCGAGCTGCTGATCGATCCGGCCGGCCAGCCGCGCATCGTCATCCTGCCGCCAGAGAGCATCTTCACCGATCCGCTGATGGAGCGTGTCGGCCGCGCATTGCTCGAAGATGTCACGATCGGGCTCAGCCAGCAGCGCGGCTTCAAGGTAATCGCCGCCCATACGAGCCTGGAAATGCTGAGCCGCGCGCTCGATCCGTCGCGCCCGACCATCGGCCCGCTCGACCTGTCCTTCGACTATGCCGTTTATGTGACGATCCAGGGGCGCGACGAGGATGTCTATACCACTTGCCGGCTGACGCGCACCTCGACATCAGAAGTGCTTTGGGCGGTCGAAATTCCTTTTGCAATGCAGAAGATCAGCGAAGCCTTCAGCCAGCTCACGCGGCGCATCGTCATGACGCTCGCCGATACGATCGAGCGCTACGAACTGGCGATGCCGCTCGGCGACGTGCCGGCTTCGGCCTATCGCCTCTATCTCGAAGGCAAGCGGCTGATTGCCCAGACCGACCTGCAGCACCTGCGCCAGGCGCGCAGGTGGTTCAAGTCGTCGCTTAGCCGTTACGAGCATTTCTCGCCGGCTCATGCTGGCATGTCGCGCGCACTCGGCATGGAATGGCTGATCCGCGGCATGCACGACCGGGACCTGCTGGATGAAGCCTACGCCTCCGCAAGGATGGCACGGCAGACCGACCCGAACAGCGGCCGGGCCTATCGCGAACTCGGCTTCGTGGCGCTTTATCGCCGCCGCTTCGAGGAAAGCCTCGAAATGTTCGAGCAGGCGCGCGAACTCAATCCCAACGATGCCGACATCCTTGCCGATTATGCCGACGCGCTGCTGCACAATGCCGAATTCGACAAGGCGCTGGAATTGAGCAAGGCAGCCTTCAAGCTCAATCCGCTGCCGCCGGATTATTATTACTGGAACCTCGGCGGTATTCATTTCGACCGCGGGGAATATGAGGAAGCGATCGAGGCGCTGGAGCCCGTGAAGACCAAACAGGCTACGGCCCGGTTGCTCGCCGCCTCCCACGCCATGGCCGGCGACCTCAGGAAGGCGCAGAAATATGCCAAGGTCGTGCTTGAGAATTTCCCGGATTTCCGCAGCGAGGACATCCGTCACTTCATACCCGACCGTGAGCAGGTTCACACGAACAGGCTGATTCAGGCACTTCAACTGGCCGGATTGCCCTGATAGCTCGCATTTTAACAATGCCTGTAACGCTTGAATGACGCAGGCAATGTTCTCTTCCAATGGTTAACGGCGGCCAGCCGCCCAACCTTTTGGAGAGAGATCATGAAGACCGTTGAAACCAACGCCGCAATCCAGACCCCGACGCTCCGTTTCTCCGCTGCCGCCAGGGCTGCCATGAAGCAGGACGAACTCAGCGTTTCGCCGAACGGCCTTGAAAACCTGACGCACGCCCTGAAATTCCGTTAAGGAATAGCAGCTGATGTCAGCATTCACCGAGCTTGCTTTGCTTGCCGAAGACCTTCAGCGGTCATCGGCAGGCGTCAACAGCTACCACGACCGGTCGATGACCCCGGCGCAGACCTTTGCGGCGATCAAACCGCATCTGCGCGATTTCGGGATTACCCGCGTCGGGCTGCTGACGGGGCTCGACGTGCTGAACATTCCGGTTGCCTTCGCCACACGGCCGAACAGCCACACGCTGTCGGTCTTCCAGGGCAAGGGCATCGACAAGGAAGCGGCGATGACCTCGGCCGCCATGGAGGCGATCGAGACCCGCATTGCCGAAATTGCGCCTGCCGACCTGACACTCGCCAGCCTCGAGACCATGAAGGCGGAACGGGCCGCGATCATCGACCTCGACAGCGTGGCGCGTTGCGTGCCCGACGAGATCGGCAACGCTCAGATCCCCTGGTGTTCCGGCCTCGACCTCCTCTCGGGCAGCACCAGTTTCGTGCCCTGGTGGCTGGTCGGCCTCGACCATCGAGGCGCCCGCCCGCCGGGCTTCGAACAGTCGAGCGACGGCCTTGCGTCGGGCAATACGCCGGCTGAAGCAGTGCTGCACGGGCTCTGCGAACTCGTCGAGCGCGATGCCTGGGCTCTCACCCAGCTCAAATCCCCCGAACAGCTCAAGCAGAGCAGAGTCGATCCGCTCGCCTTCGGCGATGCCGTCATCGACGTCATGGTCGATCGCATCCGCCAGGCCGGCATGCGCCTGCTCCTGATCGACATGACCACCGATATCGGTGTGTCTGCCTTTCTCGCCATCATCATTCCCGGCAATCTCTCCGATCGCGTCGATGCCCGCTGGGCTCAGGTCTGCGGCGGTTGCGGCTGCCATCCCGATCCGGTACGTGCGGCTCTTCGCGCCATCACCGAGGCCGCCCAGAGCCGGTTGACCGCCATTGCCGGCAGCCGTGACGATTTCTCGCCGAGGATCTACCAGCGAATCGACCGCAGCGCCGGCATGCGCCAGGTCGTCGATCTCTGCAGCAATGATGCTGCGCTGAAACCATTCCCCATGCGCCCGCAACGTCCGATGACGATCCAGGATACGATCCGCCACATTGCCGGCCGGCTGAGGGCCGCGGGCATCAGTCAGATCGTCGCCGTGCCGCTGCCGCATCCGACCCTTCCGGTTTCCGTCGTGCGCGTGATCGTGCCGGGCCTCGAGGTCGATATCAGCGGCCAGTACATCCAGCTTGGTCTGCGCGCCGTCAACGTCATCAGGGAGGCCGCGGCATGAAGATCCTCTTCGTCGGTCCGAGCCTTGCAAGCGAAATCGCCGAGGCGCGCAAGCAGCATCCCGATATCGATTTCCGCCCGCCCGCAGCCTGCGGCGACATTTTGAGAGCCGTGCATGAGGGGGCGAGCGCAATCGGCCTGATCGACGGCTATTTCGGCGATCTGCCGTCCGTCTGGCACAAAGAAATCCTCTTTGCGCTGGAAAAGGGCATTGCCGTTGCCGGCGGCTCCAGCATGGGCGCGCTGCGCGCTGCCGAATGTTCCGCTTTCGGCATGGTCGGCATCGGCTCGATCTTCGACGATTACGAATCCGGCGAGCTCGTCGATGACGAAGCCGTGGCGCTCGTCCATGCGCCGCAGGAACTCGGCTGGCTGCCGCTTTCCGTCCCGTGGGTCGATTTCGAGCCGACGATCGAAGGCCTCCATGCCAGGGGCGAGATTTCCGTCAGCGAGCGCAAGAAGCTGCTGCTCGCCGGCCGCTTCCTGCATTTTTCCGAGCGGACCTACGCCAAGGTGATCGACGAGTGTCACTTCGCCCGCAAGCCGCGGCGCGACCAGATCCTGGCAACGATCCGCGCCAATCGCGTTGAACGCAAGCGAACCGACGCACGGCTCGTGCTGGAATGGCTGGAAAAGGGAGTCTTTGCGTCAACAAGGCGTGACTGGCGCTTTGCGGCAACCTCGCATTGGGAGCTGCTGCAGGCCGAAGTCACGCAGCAGACGCCGCCTGTAACGCTCGAATAACGGTTCCGCGCCGAAGATATCCTCCGTGGGGATTTTAATGATCGTCGAGGGCGGAAACAATGTTCGAAAAAAGGGACCAGGGTGCAGGCAGAGAATACGCAAGACTCTTCCGGCTGCTGTCGGCAGCCAAGGACGAGGCTGAAAAACTTCAGCTGCGCAATCTCATGCACCTGACAAACATGGCGCTGCTGCAGGTCGTCATCGATTGGGACGGCATCGATCCGGATAGGGAACTCGATGCGAACCTCGAAAGACTCGTCGGCAGCAAAGCCAAGATCGCAATGAAGGACGCTGGCGAAAATCTGATCGTGATCGAACGCCATTAAGCCCGATGCGGGTGCGACTGATCGCTAAATATTCAGGCCGACGTTTTATTCCGCGGCGTCGGCGTCCATCTGCTCGGTGCTGGCGATTGCCTGGACGAGCTTGAGGATTTTCTTGCGAAGCTGCTCGTTCTTGATCGAGAAGAAGGCAGCGTTGAGCTGGACGCCTTCACGCGAAATGACGAATTCTTCGCTCGGAGCGGGATTATCGTTTGCGTTGGCGGCGGGCGGCGTCAGGTCGTCGAAGAAGGTTCTGACATCGACGCTGAGCGCGCCGGCGATTTCGACGAGCATGCTGGCGGAGACGCGGTTGGAGCCTTTTTCGTATTTCTGGATCTGCTGGAAGGTCACGCCAACACGATCGCCCAGTTCCGTCTGAGAAACCTTTCTCAGCAGTCGCTGTATGCGGATCGTCTTGCCGACGTGAACGTCCACGGAATGCGGTTCTTCTTTCATCTGATATTCCCTCCTGCGAAAACCGGCCCGACAACTTACACGGCCGGCAGTAACAACTTTTAGCCGAGTTAGTTCAACCTAGCAATTGTTTGGATGTAGTTTCGGCTGAGCCAAAACATCGCGCTATCCGAGAGCCCCTACGGATTGCACGTGGCGACGGATCACCGGAGTTGAAAATCCTGCAGAATTCGCCTCTGGGGCGCACAGCTACAGGAAGAGTTCAAAGTTTCCACAGCCGCTGTGCATTGCCGTAAAGGAGCTTCGAACGCTCCGTTTGGGCCGTGCCCGACAGCACGGCCCGCGTCGCCGCGACCCAGGTGGAAAGGCCGTTCGCCAGCGTGCAGACAGGCCAGTCGCTGCCCCAGACCACACGATCCCAGCCGAAGCTCGATATGACATGCTCGATATAGGGACGCAGATTTTCCGCCGTCCAGCTTGCCGGATCGGCATTGGTGACAATGCCGGAAATCTTGGCGGTGACATTCGGTCGCCGGGCGATTTCGGCAATGCCGCGGCTCCAGGGCTCGAAGGTGTTCGACTTGATATCCGGATTGCCGCAATGATCGAGCACGAACTGCACGTCGGGCGCGGCGTCGGCGAGCGCCACGACCTTGCTCACCTGATGCGGCAGCGTGCAGAGGTCGAAGGTCAGGCCGGTGCCGGAAAGCCTTCTGACATTCTCGCGGAAGAGCGCGCCTTCCGAAACATCATCAGGCACCACATGCAGCACGCGCCGGAAGCCCTTGACGAAGGGATCGGCTTTCTGGCGCTCCAGATAGGCGGCAAAGCCATCTTCTTCCGGCCGGCAGGAGACGATCGCGCCGGCGACCAGATCGCCGAGGCGGCTGATATAATCGGTCTCGGCCTGCATGATGACCGGATCGACATCCACCTCCATGTGCAGCACTTTGGTGATGCCGCAGCGTTTGGCTTCGGTCGCGTAGGTCTCGTAGAGAAAATCGCGGTCGAGATCAGGCACATTGGCAAGCCAGGGATAGTTCAGCGCCGACCGGTCGATGACGTGCAGATGGGTGTCGATGAACACGCTCTTCTCCTCCAAAGAGTGGGTGGCAGGAACCTATCTTTGGTGAATGAATTGTTCAAATAGAAATTCTGCGATCTTAACCCGGCATGACGATCGTAGCACCGGCAAGCGCGGAAAGCTCGGACGCCGTCTTCTGCACCATTGATATCGCCTGGGTGATATCGGGTGCCGCCGGCGCATTGACGAGGGCGATGTAGGGGCAGGTCAGCGCCGCAATGCCGCGTCCGTCCGGCCCCAGAACCGGCGCCGAGAGATTATAGACACCGGCCGTCTGGACGCTTGCCATCATCTCATAGCCACGCTCACGGATCTGGTTCAGCCGCTCGTGGAATTCCGGGCCGAGATCGACCTCCTCGCGGCTGCGCACATGCTCCGAGATCATCATCTCGCGCTCCTCGTCGCTGCGGAAGGCAAGCAGCACATGGCCGGAGCCGGTATCGAACAGGCTGATATGGGAACCGACGCGGATCGACAGGCCCCAATAGTCCGGCGCCTCCTGCTGGGCGATGACGACGGCAGCACCCCTGTCGAAGACCGCCAGATGGTTTGCCTGGCGGGAGCGCTGGGCGAGATCGCGCATCAGCGGCGTCGCATAGGAGGCGAGCCGGCGCACCGGCGCATGCAGCTGTGCCAGGCCGAAGAGCTTCAGGGTCAGCGAATAACGGTCGCCATCGAGCCGAGTCACGTAACCGCGCTTCACGAGGCGGTCGAGCATGCGGTAGAATTCGTTCGGGCTGCGCTCCAGCCGCTTGGCGATTTCCGCCTGCGTCAGGCCGCTATCGACACCAGCCAGAAGTTCGAGAATATCGAGACCCTTGTCGAGCGCCGGAGCGCGATAGCGATCTGACTCTTCGGTCTCCATTCTTCCCTCCTGTGAATATCATTCTGCATATACGCAGACAGGCGGACGGAAAAGAAAAAGTTCGCGCTTGACCCTGAAGCTATCGTCTGTTTGTCTATAAACAGACAAATCAAGTCTGAAGACATCGCTCGGCATGGTTCTCACGCCGGACGACCGAAATTCCCAAAAAAAACTCGCCAAGGCGAGATCAAAATAAGATGACGGGAGAGGGAGGAAAGCCATGCAGCGCATGGATATCGTGATTGCCTGCATAAAACCGCCTTTGCCGATGAGGCAGATGGTCGAGCACGGCCTTTATCCCGACCGATCCTTTTCCAGTATTTTCAGCACCGCCGCCAGCGCGAGCAACCCCGAAGAGGCCATGACATGACAAGCAATCTTTCCGGCAAAACCGTTCTCATCACCGCTGCCGGTCAAGGCATCGGCCGCGCGACCGCGCTTGCCTTCGCCGCTGCCGGCGCCAAGGTGCACGCGACCGACATCAATACCGACGCGCTGGCGACCTTGGCCGCGGAGAGCAAGGTTTCCACTCACAAGCTGAACGTGCTTGAAGACGAGGCGGTCAAGGCGCTGGTGGCAGAGATCGGCGCCGTCGACGTGCTCTTCAACTGCGCCGGCACCGTCCATAACGGCTCCGTGCTCGACATGAAGGATGCCGATCTGGAATTTGCCTTCGATCTCAACGTCAAGGCGATGATCCGCACCATCCGCGCGGTGCTGCCGGGCATGCTGGAGCGCAAGGATGGCGCGATCATCAACATGTCCTCGGTCGCATCCAGCATCAAAGGCGTGCCGAACCGCTTTGCCTATGGTGTGACCAAGGCAGCCGTGATCGGCCTTACCAAGTCGGTCGCTGCCGATTACGTGACGCAGGGCGTGCGCTGCAACTGCATCTGCCCCGGCACGGTGGAGAGCCCATCGCTGCAGGACCGCATGCGCGCCCAAGGCGATTATGACACGGCGCGCGCCGCCTTCATCGCCCGCCAGCCGATGGGCCGCCTCGGCACACCCGAGGAGATTGCCGATCTCGCCGTCTATCTCGCCGGCGCCACCTACACATCCGGCCAAGCTTACGCCATCGACGGCGGCTGGACGATCTGACCTTTCGTACGGCCGGCTCGTTCGAAGGCAGGGATGCCGGCCGATCCAAACGGGAAGAAGACCATGACCCGAATCACCGATATCAGCGTCTACGACCTTCGCTTTCCGACCTCGCAAAGCCTCGATGGTTCCGATGCGATGAACCCCGACCCGGATTATTCCGCCGCCTATGTGATCCTTGAAACCGACAGAGAAGGTCTCGCCGGTCATGGCCTGACCTTCACCATCGGCCGCGGCAACGATATCTGCTGCGCGGCGATCGAAGCGATGCGCCACCTGGTCGTCGGCACCGAACTTTCCGAGGTGAAAGCCCATCCCGGCAAATATTGGCGGCATCTGACCAGCGACAGCCAGCTTAGATGGATCGGGCCGGAAAAGGGCGCCATCCATCTTGCGACTGGCGCCATCGTCAATGCGGTGTGGGATCTCATTGCCAAGGAGGCCGGCAAGCCGGTCTGGCGCCTCGTTGCGGATATGCCGGCCGAGGAGATCGCCGATATCGTCGATTACCGCTACCTTACCGACGTGCTGACGCGCGACGAGGCGATCGCCATCCTGAAAAAGGCGGAAGCCGGCAAGGCCGCACGCATCGCCACGCTCGAGAAGGAAGGTTATGCCTGCTACACGACCTCGGCCGGCTGGCTCGGCTACGAGGACGAGAAGCTGCGCCGCCTCTGCCGGGAGGCGATCGATGCCGGCTTCAACCATATCAAGATGAAGGTCGGCCGTGATCTTGAGGACGATATCCGCCGCCTGAGGATCGCCCGCGAGGTGATCGGCCCGGACCGTTACCTGATGATCGACGCCAACCAGGTCTGGGAGGTCGGCCAGGCGGTCGACTGGGTCAAACAGCTCTCCTTCGCCAAACCCTTCTTCATCGAGGAACCGACGAGCCCCGACGATGTCGCCGGCCACCGCAAGATCCGCCAGGGTATAACACCGGTGAAGGTCGCGACCGGCGAGATGTGCCAGAACCGCATCATGTTCAAGCAGTTCATCGCGGAAGGCGCGATCGATATCGTGCAGATCGACTCCTGCCGCATGGGCGGGCTGAATGAAGTGCTGGCCGTCTTGTTGGTCGCTGCGAAATTCGGCCTGCCTGTCTGGCCGCATGCCGGTGGTGTCGGGCTCTGCGAATATGTGCAGCACCTGTCGATGATCGATTATGTGGCGGTATCGGGCACCAAGGACGGCCGCGTCATCGAATATGTCGACCACCTGCACGAACACTTCCTCGATCCCTGCATCATCAAGGACGCCGCCTATATGCCGCCGACGCGGCCGGGCTTCTCGATCGAGATGAAACCGGCCTCGATTGCCGGCTACACATTCCGCGGATAGGGGACTTCTGAGAGGCTGGCTGTCCCCTCTCGCTGGGAATAGCCAGGCTCTTATCATTGCAAGAGGGCCTGAAATCCCTTATAAGTAAATACGAGGGGAGTGGTTCAAAAGAGCCTTCCTGCGGGCCATGGATAGCCTAATGAGCGTGTCTCTAATGCGCTGTTTTTTCTCACATCTTCGCTCGATACGGAATCAATGAAGCGGATTGATTCCGTTACCTCCGCGTTCGATTTTGGCACGATCGGCGTGCTGAAAATGGGTGAGCAGGAATTTCACTCGTCTCTGCTCCCTCACGCCGGCAAAATTACCCCAGGGAGAGAGCGTCATCCTCCGTCGTCAATGCCCACGCAGTCGCAGCGACCGGGTCCTTTCGCCTCGCAAAGCCATGATCTTTCGCCGGCAAAGTTTGGGAATCGGTAATAGCTGATTCTTTCCAATGGGATGCGCTGGACCGCTCTGGCAGGATCAAAACGGTCGCGTCGCCAGTTTCACCCCAGAAATCATATGAGGGTGACACAGCTTCACCAGACACCGCGGATTTCTGTTAACGTACAGAGATATCAGGGGAAATTGTAATTCTTCTGTCGTAATCTGCCGATCAACGCCTCGCTCGCTAAGGTCTTGTTTCACCGGGGCACCTTGCCAGAATCGCTCCGATCAGTAATCGTCACGGATAAAAGGCCGTTTCTGGCGTTTTTCCGTGATGAAAGATTAGAGCGTGAGCAAGCCACAAAGGACTTCTCGAACCCTTCAGCGTAGCGTCGACGAGACGATCGGCGCCCACGCGTCGACGATCAGTTCGCAGCTGCAGGCGATCAGCGAAGCCCTGTTTCCGCCGACCGCAAGCAAGACTTTGCGCCGCTTCACCTCAGGCGAAGCGGCCAAGCTGATCGGTGTATCGGATTCGACCTTGCGAAAGATGACGCTCGCTGGGGAAGGCCCGCAGCCCGATGTCAGCAGCAATGGCCGACGCCTTTATTCGCTGCGCCAGCTCAATGAATTGCGCGCCCTGCTTGCCGCCTCCGCCCGTGGCCGCGAGGCGCATGACTTCCTGCCGCGCCGCAGGGAGAACGAACATCTCCAGGTCATCGCCGTCACCAATTTCAAGGGCGGATCGGGCAAGACCACGACATCGGTGCATCTCGCACAATATCTTGCCCTGCAGGGCTACCGCGTGCTCGCCCTCGACCTCGATCCGCAGGCGAGCATGTCAGCCATGCTCGGTGTCATGCCGGAGACCGATGTCCGCTCGAACGAGACGCTTTATGCGGCAATCCGTTATGACGAGGAGCGGCGTCCCCTCTCGGAGGTCGTGCGCAAAACCTATTTCGATGGGCTGGATCTCATTCCCGGCAATCTCGAACTCATGGAGTTCGAGCACACGACACCGCGCGCGCTCATGCGCGGCTCCCGGGATGGCGAAGGCGTGTTCTTCATGCGCGTCGCCAAGGCGCTCGACGATGTTGCCGAACAGTACGACGTCGTCGTGCTCGATTGCCCGCCGCAGCTCGGCTATCTGACGCTGAGCGGCCTTTGCGCCGCAACGTCGATGATCGTCACCGTGCATCCGCAGATGCTGGATGTGGCCTCCATGAGCCAGTTCCTGCTGATGACGCATGACCTTCTCTCCGTCGTGCGGGAAGCCGGCGGCGAGCTCAATTACGACTTCATTCGTTATCTGCTCACTCGCTACGAACCGCAGGATGCGCCGCAGACGAAGGTCGCGGCCCTTTTGCGCAATCTGTTTGACGATCACGTCATGATCAACGCGATGGTGAAATCGGCGGCGGTCTCCGATGCCGGCCTCACCAAGCAGACGCTCTACGAGATTGGCCGTGAGAACCTGACCCGCTCGACCTATGACCGGGCGATGGAAGCGCTCGATGCCGTCAACGGAGAGGTCGAGACGCTGATCCGGCAGGCATGGGGGCGCACGTGACGTTCTCGCTGATCAACACAGGTTTATCGGGCTTGAGCGGGCCGGCCGACCCGTTGGGAGCTCCCAACAGAGGTTGCCGCGGGAGCACCTGTCAGAAATCCGGCCATCGATCGGCAGCCCATGAGCGTGTTGGGAGCTCCCAACTGCGCTCTTTCAGGTCGCTCGCATCCAGGTGGAAAGGAGAGAATTGATGAGCAGACGCGATACTGTCAATTCGATCTTCATGCGCAAGGCGGATATTCCGGCGCCTTCCGTCGGTGCCGAGAAGAACCCTGACCGCGTACGCGCCGGAGCCGTCTCGGCCATGGGTGCCTCGCTGCAGGAAATGACCGAGGCGGCGCGCGCCGCCGGCCGGCTGCAGGCTCAGATTTCATCCGGGTTCTCCGTCCTGGAAATCGCCCCTGCCGATATTTCCAATTCATCGATCAGCGATCGTATCCCGGACGAGCGCGATGCCGAATTCGACGCGCTGGTCGCAAGCATTGCCGAGCACGGTCAGAAGGTGCCGATCCTCGTCCGTCCCGACCCTGAAAAGGAAGGCCAGTATCAGATCGCCTACGGCCGACGGCGCCTGCGTGCTGCGGCAAAGCTTGGGCTCAAGGTCAAGGCGATCGTTCAAAACTTGAGCGACAACGAACTGGTGATTGCTCAGGGCAAGGAAAATCTCGACCGGCAGGATCTTTCCTTCATCGAGAAGGCGCTGTTTGCCCATCGCTTGGAAGACGCGGGTTATCCCCGCGATGTCATCATAGCTGCACTCTCGACCGATAAGGCCGATCTCAGCCGTTACATCTCCGTTGCCCGTGGCGTGCCGCAGGCGGTGATCATGGCGATCGGTCCCGCGCCGAAGGCGGGCCGTGCACGGTGGCTGGCTCTCGTCGATGCGGTGTCTTCCTCGCTGAAAAAGGTCGAGGCGATCATCGAAGACGATGCCTTTGCCGATCTCGACAGCGATCAGCGCCTGCAGCGCGTATTGTCGAAAATGGTGGCTCGCGACGCGACGAAAGCGCCGGGCGAAACCTGGAAAACGCGGCAGGGCCAGAAGGCAGCGCAGATCGAACGCTCCGGAACCAAGACGCGGATAACGTTCGACGAGCGCATGGTGCCTGAATTTGCCGATTATCTCACGACCCGGCTGGATGAACTCTTCGAGGAGTTCGGCGCCACCAGGTCACAACGATAACTGTCGGCGGGTTAAGCCGATTACGAAGATTTGACTGTTAGGAAAAGGAGCCAATAGGCAAAGAAAAAGGCCCCCGAACAAAACATCCGGAAGCCCTCTTCTCTCGTTTAGCACCTAGAGAATCGCACTTCCCGGAATCGCTGTCAAGGTTTTTGAACGCCGTTTTGGCGGGCGCTGATGATTTGCCTTTGTAAAAGGTGAACCACGATGGATACGGAATTTGTGACGACGCCTTTCGGGCGGCGGCCGATGTCGCTTGCCTTGATCAGAGGTCAGCTTCAGGTCGAATCAGTTAAATCAGATCAATCCGTCGACAAGTGGAAGGTGTTTCGCAATGTCTGCGAGGCACGTCCGCTGCTCGACATTTCCGATCGCACACTTGCGGTCCTGAATGCCCTTCTCTCCTTCTATCCCGAGAGCCATCTCTCCGGTGAGGCGAGCATGGTTGTCTTTCCGTCCAATCGGCAGCTCATGCTCCGGGCGCACGGCATTGCCGTCACCACGCTGCGTCGGCATTTGGCAGCTCTGGTGGGGGCTGGCCTGATCATCCGCAAGGACAGCGCCAACGGCAAGCGTTTTGCCCGTCGAAAGAGTTCTGGTGAACTGGAGGATGCCTATGGTTTCAGTCTGGCGCCGCTTCTTGCCCGCAGCGAAGAGCTGGCTGCGATGGCTCAAAAGATCGAGGCTGATCGGCTGGCACTTCGGCGTTCGCGCGAGCTTTTGACAATCTGCCGTCGCGATGTTCGCAAACTGATCGATGTCGCAATCGACGAAGGCGTGCCCGGCGACTGGGATGACATCGAGGCTGCCTATGTTCACCATCTCGCATGCCTGCCCCGCAATCCCAACGCTTCCGATCTGGATGGCGCGCGCCTGAAGCTCGAAGACCTTCGCGCCGATATCGTCAATCTGTTGACCGGCTTCGATAATTTCAAAAAAATGAGCGCCAGTGTGGTTCAAAATGAACCGCACATACAGAATTCAGATACAAACTCTCTTGAATTAGAATCTTGTACGACGGTGCAAGTGGAAACGCTGCCGATGACAGCTGAACCAAATCAGAC